>NZ_QTPY01000012.1:0-208091 GCF_003857765.1 Burkholderia sp. Bp9016 | reverse complement strand
TCCCGGCACGATTGGAAGAGCGCGATGACCCAGTTTGCGCTGCTTTACCCGGAACGATTCAACATTGGAGTCTGAATCTCAACCCGCCTCACACACTAAATTCCGGATACCTCCGCGTGCTCGCGAACGCCCGCGATCCTGTCATCACCTCACATCTTAATAGGGAGAGTCTCCGGGATTTCGCCGAAAGGTGCATTGCCCTCAATCCATTCGGACAAGGCTCGGGCGAGCTCCGTGACGGTCTCGGTCGACTTGCCTTTGGTGGCGCATTCCCACACAACCAGCACGCGCCATCCCGTTTCCTTGAGTGCTTCGATAGCTCGGCCGTCACGCTCGACATTGCTGCTCAATTTGGCGTGCCAAAACGCTGCGTTAGTCGCGGGCGATGTGGCGAAGCCACATCCCGTATGGCGGTGCCAGAAGCACCCGTGGACGAAAATCGCTACTTTGCGGCCAGGCAAGACTACGTCGGGCGCCCCCGGAAGTTCGCGCCTGTGCAATCTGAAACGGTAGCCTGCCGCGAACAGAATTTTTCGCACGAGCATTTCCGGCTTCGTGTTCTTCGCCCGGATGCCGGACATCATGCGTCGCCGGGTCTCCTTGTCGACAACGTCCACCAAGAATATTCCCCTCAGAGCAGCTCAGACATATCATCCGCCGGCATTGTGAACGATGCTCCGAGGACAGAGTCACGGCACTCCGGCTTTTTCGCCCATTCCGATACCATTCTTCCGCCGGCCGTCTCGTGCAGAACATCGCTGACCTCCTTTGCCCAACGAGCAATCTGCGCGCAGAGTTCCGGGGAGAGCGCCTGTCGCGACCAAATCCGGTCGAGTTCGATTCGATCGCCAAGCCTATCGGCGAGCACGGCCACAACATAGGCTGCGATGTTCGCCTGGAATGCCTGAAACATCGGCCGAACAATTTTCTGGGTCGCCTTGAAGACGATCGCCTTGGCGATCATCGCCTTGTACCAAGGTACATCTGGAAGCGTCGTCGTTTCTCCATCAGGGGTCGACAGCGCAGCCATGAAGCGTTCGAAGTTCTTTTGCGAGCCCAGGCTTACCAAGTCCGGCCTGCGATCCCATGCGTTGATGTACTTCGCCAAATCCGTCTTCGTGATCTTCCTCGCTGGCGGCATCGCATCCTTGAGCTGCCGCAGTTTCGCGGGTGT
Organism: Burkholderia sp. Bp9016; assembly: GCF_003857765.1. Lineage (NCBI taxonomy): Bacteria > Pseudomonadati > Pseudomonadota > Betaproteobacteria > Burkholderiales > Burkholderiaceae > Burkholderia > Burkholderia sp. Bp9016. The sequence goes on along the minus strand of NZ_QTPY01000012.1, from coordinate 206,917 downwards.
CGTTCCTTCACGCGCAAGCATGGTGCTGTAGCTGCCCGACGCCCGCTCATAAAACCATCGGCTCACTCCATCGGGACAATATACAGTCAACGACAGTTTTTCCACGTCTACGTGGAAGGGCTTGTTTGCTGACAAATCGGATTGCTTAATCGCGTTTTGCGTATTTGCGAAGCGCGAAATGTCCGAAACAAGCGCCTCTTCCTTGGCCGCGTCCTGCACTCGCATGACGATGATTTTGGCGGGCACCCTGACGGGTGCCAAGTTCACTTCAGGGAACTTCTTCTTGGTGAAGTACATAGATGCGGTCGTCTGGCCACCATTGACGATTTGCAGTCCCTTGAGCCATGCGATTCCCGCCGAGCCGTCTCCTGGCCTGCCCAGGCGCATTTCGTCGGCCACGATCACGATTCCATTGTTGTAGGCCATGAATCGCTCAGGCGCCGATCGCAAGGTGGTTTGAATGCCGGCATTGATCCCCTTGCCCTTGACGCTGAGGAAGGAGCGGACGTTGGCTTCCAGAAGCCGTGCACCGAACTTCTCATAGAGCAGTCGCAGCGCCTCGCCAGGTATGGCTGTCAGCGCGTAGTCGTAGTCGTCATTCTCGCCAGGCACAAAGACGCAGGGCAAGGGAGCGCCGGAGACCTCGTTGAAATCGACGACCACTTCGTCGCGCGGCTTGCCCTCGGACCAATGGCGGTGGAGTCGCTCGATGTCCATGACTTCGAGGCGCACTGCCTTGCCACCGATGTCGCGTGTCTTGAAGCTCTTGGATTTCGCGACTTTGTCGGTGATGACATAGACGCGGATTTGCTCCAGGTCGTTGTAGATGCCTTGCAGCGTTTCCGCCAGTGAGCGTACATCGCTCGAAGGATCGAGCTTCGGGGCCATCTTGCCTTCCGCACAAAGTGTCAGAAAGCGGAGGCACTGTTCCACGGCAGTCTTGGTCTCCGAGTCGGGAACGGGCGTTGGGACATCGACACCATCGTAAAGGCTGACGAACAAGTCGAGCTGGTCACTCTCATCGGAGACGGAATAGCCGCTGAGTCTCAGATTTGCGTTGCCTACTTTGCCTTCGAAATGGCATTCGACCGGCTCGAACGTCATGCCGATCTCCGACATGTGGTCCATCACGATCCCAGCGAACACCAATTCTTCATACAGCGCGCCCTCTCTCATTTGCGACCGTACGGCGGCCTGCGTTTCGCGTAGGAATTCTGGCAAGTCCATATTTATATCGCCCTCATTTTTTTTAATGCTGCAGCCATGTCGACACGGTGGCCAGCGACCTTGTCAAGGTCGATGCCGTACGCGGCTCCCGTGATGCCGAAGGGAACGCGGCCCATGGTCAAGCGCGGGAATTCATCGTCCACCTCGATCACGAGCGTGTCCACCATCACGAAGCGTCGAGGATAGTGGTCGGCGTGGGCGTCGAAATATCCAGCGGCCACCAGGCGGTCGTCGAGCGCGCTCGCGGCCCCAGGATCAGCCTTGGCCACTAGCCGCACTGCATCGACAAAGTCGGGCAGGCCCAGTCCGCCTTCGGTCTGACGCATCCGCTTGCCGACGACAAAGAGCGGCTGGCGAACGGTGTCGTCGAGTTGCTCAAGCGACCCGACGCGCGCGGGAAAACCTGCCGACGACAGCGTCGATTTGATTTCGAGCGCCCCGGTTCCGAGCTCAAAGTCTTGGATGCCATCCAAGGGGCCGAGCCACCCTTCGATGGCTACCGGTGCGGAAACACCCGCTTCGATGACTTCCAGAAGCGTTGCCAACTCTCCAACCAAACCGATCTCGGCTTCGGGATTCAGTACTTGGCTTCCTTTGCGCATGAACTCTTGCCAAGCCCCCACGCGCCCGATGAAAACCCGTAGCAGCTTGGCGACATCGGCCCCGGTTGCTACGGCGTCATCCAACGCGCCGGTCACGTTGCAGGCCATATCCGTGAACAGTTCAGCGTTTCCTGCGGCCTTGCGTGTCAAGGCGAGCCAAAGCATGCCCTTATCTTCGGGGTTCGCGCGCTCCACGGCGAAACCTTGCCCCTCTGGCAGCTTGTCGGGGACCGCCAAGCGTGCAGCCGGGAATCCTACCAACACCGCCTCGGCATTGTCGGGCGCGCGCCGGCCCGCGCTCAATTCGAGCGGGCCGGTGGGCGTCACGGAGATGGTCTGCCAGCCCCCGTCCGGGCCGTCGCCGGATAGCGACGACCAAGCCATCAAAAACTCATCACTCAGTCGCGCCATATTCCTGAGCCCAATAGAGGACATTCACTTCATATTCCACGCTGATTCCGCTGTCGCTGGCTGGAAAGGCGATGGCGAAGGCCATAATGGGCTTGTCCCACCCAGGCACGATTTGTGACTTCGGCTTGCCAGCGTATGGCGCGAGCGGATAGAGAAGCAGCAAACCGCGATCCACGGCGCCGCCAAGCTTGCTGCGAGCCATGCGCATGCCTTTACCGCTTGGCACCGTCGGCATGGTTATCCGTCCTCGTGCCGGATCCTGTTTCCAGGCCGCTTGAGTGATTTCGAGAGCCTCGCGCCAAGCGTCGTCATCCAAATCGATCCCCTCGTCGGCTGGATCGGTCAACACTCCAATGGCGAAATTAGCTGGGTCTCTTTGATCGGGCAGTCCGTGGTTGTCGGGCGTGCGCATCGGGAAGGATTCGATGCGAATGCCTCCCGTGAATTCGTGTGGATTGCTCTCGTCGCTGCCTTCGGCCAACAGTGCCACGTTCCACTGATCCAGTTGACCTATCTCATTCATCTTGCGGATGAATTCCGCGAGCACTGGAGCCTTGGCGCTAGTTGCATTGGGGTGAGTCGCGTACGCGCCCAAGAACGCAAGCACCTTCGACGCGTCCACACCCGTCCACAGCCGCGAACGTGGCCACGAGTCGGCTTTGCCGTCGCGCTCGAATTTCTGGCCGTGAACCTTAGGTTGTCCAAGGGATGCGATCAAATCGTCCGTCGCGGAGAGGTTGGCTTTTTGCGTCTTCGAGTCGCGATGGAACAAGATAGTCTGGGGGCGCGTTCCGCTATAGGTCAAGGACAGCGTATGTGCGTTGCGCATCTTCAAGGGCGACGTGACCGTAAGCACCTCGTGGGATATCACCTTGAGGCCATAATCTTCCGGTGTGAGATTCGCGCTGGCCATGAAGTCGAACTCCTCTCGCAGCTCTTCGGACGCGTCGGCGATGTGGCCGAACCAGCGCACCAAGTCGGGCGAGGTATAGAGGCGACAGAGATCCAGATATCCTGGTCGATAGCCGAACCATCGGCCCATTTGCATAAGCGTGTCGTACATTTTCGTGGTGCGTACGAAATAGCTCACGCAGAGTCCTTCGAGCGTCAGCCCCCGCGCCAATTTGTCGCCGCCAATGGCGATGACCTTGAGTGCCGAGCCTGGGGTGGCGTAGTCTAAAGCGTCCTTGGCCGTGCCATTGATCGAACGCACATCGATGTCTTCCAGGACATCGGGAAGCGCCGCCTGCACCTCATCCCATGTCGGCAATGCTGCAGGCCGCTCTTCGTCGGGAGACAGTTCAGAGACTGTGGCGCTGGTCGGAACGAAGTCCAGCTCCCATAGCTCTTTCATCTGAAACAGCAGGCTGTCGGCTTCGATGCCTCTGCAGATTTTCTGGCGCATGCTACGCACCGCATCCTCGACCTGAAGCCGTACATGGTCCTGCACTGCCACAAAGCGCGTAACGTGGATCAGCATGGAGCTGTGCGCCGCTCCTTGGCCGCGTAGTTCGCGCACTGCGCAGGCAAGGACGAAGGTGCAGATGGCCTTGCGCAAAGAGGGCGGAGCCATCTCCTGCCCGTTATATACCGGAACGTACGTCTTTTTGTGTTTTGGCGGCATCCAGCCTGAGTCGGTCTCGGGATCGTAATGGTCGAGAATGGCGCGAGAGAGTGGAAGTTCGCCCTTGCGCCCATCCTTGGTCATCCTCCCAAAGAGGCGGGCAGGGCCGACATAGTTCGACGGCGCAGCTAGATTGATGATGAAGGAGCGCGGGAAGAGGTCGGAGCCTTCCTTCGTTGTGGTTCCCTTGTGGTGGATGAAGATATTGGCGAAGGGCGTCGCAGTGTAGCCCACGTACGCTTTTCGAGTGAATGCATGCAGGATCTGTCGAATGAGGCTGTTGATAGTTTTGGGTTGATGCTCCTCGTCGGGAGCGCCGTCCTCATCGAACAATTGCTCGCCGGTGTCCACAGAGGCGTTATCCGCCTCGTCGTCGATCATCAGTAACGGCAGTTTGGTGACGACCTTCCGGCCGTCTTTGGTGGCATCGAACACGCGCGACTGAATCCAGTTCAGAAGGGCGGTGAGCACGGTCTTTTGCTTCTTGACCACAAAGAGCCATGGACGCTCTTCTGGTGAAATGCCGTGGAAATGCTTTGCGATTGCCTTGTTGAAGTCGCCGTTGTCTGCGCGCGTCGTCGCGGAGTTCGTTTTCAGATCCTCACCGAACTCGGCCACTCCGATAGGCAAACCAGGATCGCGGTCCACCGTCGTTTCATAGCCCAAGAAGCCCTCTTCGAGGCGCATTTGGGTTTGTGAGCGTAGATTGTTGTGCGTGCCTGCCAGCACGATGATGATTTTGTAGCCGGCATCCGCCGCCTTGCAGATCAGGCCCGAGTAGTTGCTGGTCTTGCCTGATTGAACATGGCCGACGACAAGCCCGCGGCGATCCCATGCGTCCGTCCGATGCGGATCTTCGAGAAGGGCCAAGATGTTGTCAGTTGCGTCATCGAGGCCATCTACGACGTTGTCGGAGAGCTTGGCTTCGAGGTAATCGCGGTAGCGGCGCCAATAGTGCCAATCTTTCTTGCGGGCGGCATTGAGCCAATGGATATGGCCGGCATCGTCTTTGAGTGTCGTGGCCTTGCCGATCCAGTGACTGAATCGCTGAATGAGCGTGGCAACCGCCAACGGCTGGTCCACAGTTGAGGTGGCATCGGTTTCGAACATTTCCGCAGCTCGGGCCACTTTCTCGGCGATGTAGGCTGCCGTAACTTTCGACTTGTCCTTCTCCGCTTTCACCAACCGCTGTGCGGTGGCGATCACGTTCTCGAGCAGTTCCAATTGGGCTGCTGCAGTTTCTGCCGGGATCACGGTTTACTCCCAAGCCGCGCCACGAGCGCGGGAAATTTGTGAAAGGGTTCGGTGCGCAGTAGTGCCTTGCGGGCCTCGTCTACGCTCAAATTCTTTCGCAGGATCAGGTCATCGAAGAGAATGGTCGCGATCTCAATCACCGCCTCGTTGGGCTCACCATCGAAACCGGTGCGCGGTGTCTCTTTGTTCTCGGCGGTGTCGAGCCAGATGCGCTGGACCGGGACCGTTTCCTCGATCACCCGAATCATTGCTTTGATCAAGGGTTGGAGATCGCCAGCGTTGTCGAGGACGGCCGCGACGGAGGGATGTTTCTCTTCGATTCGATACCGCATACCTGCCTTGAGCCGCTCCACACGCCAAGCTTGTTCAACGGGCCTGTCGCCTTGGCTCGGCGTCGGGGTTGCGCGATAGGCGAACACTCGGCGAGCGCGCTCGCGCGTGTTCTCGGCGAACTGGGTGAGCCAGGGTTTAAGCGACACAGGGGGCCGGGCTGTGGATTTCCTGACGTCGATCTTCCACTCGGCGTCGGCCGTGTTGGGGATGTCTATGCGGATGCGCGCCAAGCGATGTGCTTCTTCTCGATTCCATACGCGCGAATTGCCCAGACCGAGCCAGCCTCCTGCGACCAAGAGCCTCTCGTTGCGGTAAACGTAAAAACCCTGCTGGGCAGTCCATCCTGCTGGACCTGCATTGGTGTTGAATTCAGCCGCCGTCAGCTTGTCGCGGTGTGGCAAGACATGGCATTGGATCTCGACCGTTCCATATTCGGTATGGTGCTTCGCGGGCGGAGGCGCCCATGCCTTGGCTATGTGCCCTGTCATGAATGGGTCCCAGGGCTTGACGGCTCGACCGTTCAAAAATAGCTTCAGGCGCGCTAGCGGGTCTTGGAGAAAGCGGTGGAAAACCATCGCCAAATGGGCTTCGACATCGTCGATCAAAGCCAAGAAATCGTCCGACTTGTAACCGTCCGTAACGATGCGGTCGAGTGTCTCCCACAATACGAGAGTCCCAGCCTTCCTGTCCTTCAAGTTCTCGATAAACGACTTTGAGCCAGGGGCAGGGTCTTCGAAGAGAAGCCATCCGCTGTCTGGGTTGGCGGCCAGTTCGGTCAAATCCCACCGCAGGCAGCTCTGGATATCGTCCTTGACGGTGGCCACCGTGAGGCGGCGGCATTGCGAGAAGGATGCGGTTTTGAGCCCCATGCCGAAGCGGCCTAGGTCGTGCGCTTCGCGGGCGACCAGTGGGTTCTTGTCGCCAAGCCGCATCGCACTTTCAAGCTCGGCGTCGCTCATGCCACGCCCGTTATCGAGGACCGAAATACGGCTATTCGGCCCAGCCCAGGAAAAATCGATGCGAACTTCAGTCGCGCCAGCGGAAATGCTGTTGTCGACGATGTCAGCGAGCGCCGCTGCGGTCGAATAGCCGAGGCCGCGAAGCGATTCAAGCATCGACACGGCCTGCGGGGGGGCGTTTCGCGTCTTTGGGGTCATCTCCAATAGCCCTTCCCTGGCCAGAATTCGAATCCCAGAGCAAGCAGTTTGCGGACTAATCTGCGGTAACGGCTATCCGGTGCATTAGTGAGGTTAACCCATATGCTCCCCGAAGGCCCGTTGCGGTCGTCGTCGATGGGAATGCCCAAGTCTGCGACTTCTGACAGGAGCCTGTCGACGCTAGGCGATCGTCTGGGCGGTTGGGCGCTCAGGCTCGAGGGGGCCGTCTTGGTCGCGGCAGGCTGTCGCATCGTTTGGTTGTTTGATGGTTGCTCGACGCTGTCTTCTTCCTCTTTGCACTTTGTGGAAAGAGGGCCGCCGAAGACTGCGCACGCGAACGCATCCATTCGACGTGGGTGCTTCAGGTTTCGGAGCGCGGCGACCTCGATCTGGCGAACGCGCTCTCTTGTGACTCCGTATTGGCAGCCAATTTCTTCGAGCGTCAACGCCTCTTCGACGCCGATGCCGAAGCGCAGACGAAGAGTCTGTTCTTCCTTGGGCTTTAGTGTGGACAGCAGCTTGTCGATTGTCTCAAGTAATTCGGACTTGGACACGATGTCCATGGGATCTGGCGAGACGAAATCTGATCGGACCTCAACGGCTATCAGCTCGTCGATGGGCAGTTCATGGATCGGCAATGGCTCAGGAGCGAGGCGTTGAAGCTCGGCCACCTTCTGGACGGCCATGTTCAAACGAGCCGCGATCTCGTGGAGTTCAGGGGCGCGCCCTGTCTCCGATTCAAGCGCCTGAGTCTCTCGGGAAAGGCGCTGGGCCTTTTCATGGACATGGACCGGAACGCGAACCGTCCTGCATTTGTCGGCGAGGTGCCGTCCAATCTGCTGCCGTATCCACCAAGTGGCGTAGGTGGAGAACTTGAACCCTCGGCGCCAATCGAAACGCTCGACGGCTTTCAGCAGGCCGATGTTTCCTTCTTGTGCCAAGTCGTCCAATGGTTCGCCGCTGTATCGGTACTTTTTAGCGAGATGGAAAACGAGCTTCAGGTTGGCGACGGCCATTCGTTCGCGGGCGAGCTGGTAGGCCTTCATGGCGTTCGCGTATTGGCTGGCCAAGCCGGAGTCGCCGCCGTCTGCGAGATCGGCCAGTTCCAAGAGGAAGCGCCGATTCAGTCGAAGCGCCGACAGTGTTTCACGGATGGCTTGCCATCCCGCTCCCTGCTGAGCAGAGCCGACTGGAAGGCCCGCGAGCCAGTCCAGCGCATCCATGAAGTCCGAGGCTTGATCGCCACGCGGGCAGATCTCGAATTGGAGGTCGCTATCGTGCTCCGCTGTTTCGCCAGTCGGGTCCGATGTGGCCGCGCCGGCATCGTTTTCGCCTTCGGAAGTGGGCTCAAGCTCTGACTGGGTGTCGGTGGGGCCGAGCGACAACCATGCCAAAGGTTGTTGTCCTGTCCTGACCACGTGTCCAGCAGCCAATGTGAGGTCGATACCGCGTGGCCAAGCGGCCAAGGCGTCGAGCGCTCGTTCCAACTCGCTTTCCATGGCTCGGCTCAGCGCGACTTCTTCGTCCGCGGAAATGAGCCTTTTCCGCTGGAATTCCTTTTGGTAAATGTACAGAGGCTCTGTGCGATTGGATGCGAGGCTGTCGATGGAGGTCAAGGCATTGGCCACGATCTCTTCTTCGTCCGGCGATTCCTCTGGTTTGACGTAGACCTCGAAGTTTTCGGTGGCGCTGACACTGGCGTACTCGAATCGCTCATCGACCTCAGCGCCAAGGTCGTTGATTATCATGCTCAACTGCGCTTTGACGTCAGGGTTCGGGGACCGGTCATCGTTGACCGACAGCGCCTCGACCCACATCTGCGGCACGCTGCCCTCGCGGACGGCTCGAAGCATTAGCAGACGGAGCCGTCCCAGAACTTCGGCGTCGTCTGTGCGCGCCAACGGCTGCGATCTTTCCGGCAGGTACGCGTCGATATCGTCCCAGTCAACTGAAGAGTCGACGCCTTCGTATTCTGTAATGGCGGCCTGAATTGCGCTCGCGGCTTGGGCGACCGACAAATCCGCATCGGGTGGTGGCCGGTCTTCCTCGGGCTCCCAGCCGGACAAGTCAAAGTCTGGCGGGTTCTCTGGTTCGGTCGCGTCATCGACTATGGCTGGGGCAGGAGGCCGTGCCATGTCGGCTTCAGTCACGCTTGCGCTGGTCGGATACGAGGGGTGTTCCGAGGCTTGGGCGTCGAAGTGTTCGATGGGTCCATTAGAGGATGTGGGCACGCTAATGGCTGGGTCGCCAAAAGTTTCGATCGGGGCTTGGGCTGATTCGAGGACAGCCGCGGCGTCGTATGCGCCTGCGGCAACCGCAATGGCAAGGGCCGTTTTTCCAGAGGGATCGAGTAGGCCGTCGTCAGCTCCCGCATCGAGCAGCAATTTGCAGATTGCGGGCTTGTTTCGAGCTGCCGACAACATTAGAGGGGTCAAACCGTTTCGGTCGCGGGCGTTGAGATCATCGCCTCGGTCGATGTGAATCCGAATGGCGCTCTCGATCCCAGCCATGACGGCCAATTTTAGAAACCGGCTGAGAGGCCGTGCACCTGCGACGCTTGTGTCGTTCACGCGCGTGCCTCTCTCTGGGCCGCTGGGTTTACTGTATTTCTCAGTTGCCGAAGGCGTACCCCGAAAATTCTTCTCGTTGTTAGGCGCTGGTCGTGGCCAGACAGCTCTAATGTCCTTTTGGCCATATCGGCTCTGTCGAGTTTGTATCGAAACAAATTCTACAGGAGATACCTGAAGTCGAAACGACTTCGAGAATCAACATTCGACCTATGGATTAACGATCGCGTCAAGCTTCATCCGTATCCGGTCAGACCTCAAATGGCCGTAGTGCTTGTCGACTGGCTCACCCAGCGGCTGCGCCAGCGCGGCTTCGTAAGTCCATCGCTCACGCCACCTCACGCCGTCATTTGGCCGGCGCGCCAGCATTTCAAATGCTGGCAGCGACGTGCGGCAAATTGAGCGGCGTCGAGGCGGGAGGCTGGTGAAGGCTGACCAGGAATTCAATGGGTGTCATGGTCGTTGGCAGGATCGTGGGGCGGGAAAGCAGCATGCTATCGCATGGGGCGGCATTGCAGCACGTCGCAGGCGATGCATTTCTCATCCAGAGGTATGATGAATCACGAAACCAATGTGGTTATGTTGGCCTTGTCATCATGCCGGACCAGAATATGAAAGAAGAGGATGAGGATTTTAAAAGCATTCGTCGAAACAAACAGGCTTTGATCTCGGCCATTGAGAAAGGACGTTCAGATCGATGGATTCTCCGATTGTGGAGTCGATTCATCAAGGCAAGAGATTCGTATCGATGTGTATGTTGTAATTCAAAAGAGCGAATTCAATCGCACCACATTGTCCGTAAAACCCTTTATCCGTGGGGGGCGTTTGAGCTTGGTAATGGTATTACGCTCTGCTATGAATGCCACGGGCGAGTTCACGAACAATTCAATGGCCGTCCAGATCTCTTGCTGCCTCTTGGTGCTGAACAAGGAGATGATCAGGATGAGTGGGCTTTCTTGTTCGGATTGCTGCTCGATGATGCTCGTTTCCGTGGTGTGGACGAGGAGGAGTTTTATTACCTAGGGGATCATATGCTGAAATTTTTTGTGAAATGTCAGGGGTATGACGACCTATATAAGTTGGTGGCCCAAGGAGAATTGAGCCGAATCAGGTTCGCTCATGAAATCTGGCGCTCGATGCCAGAGGCTTGGTACACGGATTTTATATCGGAGCTCATCAGGTCGCATTTTTTTGAAATTCCGATGAGATCGTGATCTGCTAACATCATGAAATCATTGGGGGCACGGTGTGCTCTCCACGGAAGGTAACAGTGGCGTGTAGCACCCGCTCCCGGAAAACCGCCCGCATCTAAAAGGTTTGGCCGCTTTAGATGCGTAATGCGCCTGTTCGGGCACATTACTGGCATTCCAGAACAAAAAAGCCGCTGCTTCGTGAGAAGCAGCGGCTTTTTTTACAACTAGTGGCGAATCTGAGATTCGTCCCTGAAACTTGCCGACTATGATTCCGCGGTCAAGCTCCTCCAGAGATAACACCTGACGCTACGATTGGTAGGCTAGTCGCACCAACTGCGTCGTCCAGTCGCAAAACTGTGGCGCCAGTCGCACATACTCTGGCGCCCTACGTCTACATACTGGTTCAAACGTCAATATTCCCCGCCCGCAACGCATTCGATTCAATAAACGCCCTACGCGGCTCTACATCATCCCCCATGAGGGTAGTAAAGATCCCATCCGCCGCAATAGCGTCCTCGATCTGCACACGCAGCAGTCGCCGCACCGCCGGATCCATCGTCGTTTCCCACAGCTGCCCGGGGTTCATCTCCCCCAGCCCCTTATACCGCTGCTTCGACACGTTCCGCTCGGCATCCGCGAGCAGCCACTTCATCGCGCTCTTGAAGTCGGTAACAGCCATACTGCGCTCACCACGCTTGATAACCGCCCCTTCCCCAATCAGTCCCGTGAACGTATTCGCCGTAGCCACGAGCTGCTGATAATCGGCCGTGTGCTGGAACTCCTGATCGATGACCGAAACCCGCACATTCCCGTGATGGGTGCGTTCGACATTGAGCGACCGCTGCTCCCGAACCGGGTCATACGAAGGCACCACGCGTACTTCGTTCTTCAAAGCCTCGTCATGCAACGCAGCGTGCAGCGCCTTCGCCGAAGCCTCCGTCGAAGCCTCGGTGGAGAGGTCGATCGCCACCCCGTCCATGATCGCCTCGAGCGCCGCCGGGTCATACAGCCGGCTCAACCGATCGATCACGCTCTGCGACAGCAGATACGACCGCGCCAGTTCCCCGAGCGCGTCGCCGGAAATCGCCGCCGCATTCTCCCCAGGCACCAGCTCCGACCCTTGCAGCGCCAACCGCAGCATATGCGCGTTCAGCTCCACATCGTCCTTCAGATACCGCTCGTCCTTGCCCGCCTTGATCTTGTAAAGCGGCGGCTGCGCGATATACACATACCCGCGCTCGATCATGTCCGGCATTTGGCGATAGAGGAACGTGAGCAGCAGCGTCCGGATGTGCGCACCGTCGACGTCCGCGTCGGTCATGATGATGATGCGGTGATAGCGCAGCTTGTCGAGGTTGTAATCGTCCTTGCCGATCCCGCACCCGAGCGCCGTGACCAGCGTCACGATCTGCTCCGACGACAGCAGCTTGTCGTAGCGCGCCTTCTCGACGTTCAGCACCTTGCCGCGCAGCGGCAGGATTGCCTGGAACTTGCGGTCGCGCCCTTGCTTCGCCGACCCACCTGCCGAGTCGCCCTCGACGATGTAGATTTCGCACTTCGCCGGGTCTTTTTCCTGGCAGTCCGCGAGCTTGCCTGGCAGGCCGACGCCGTCGAGCACGCCCTTGCGGCGCGTCATCTCACGAGCCTTCCGGGCAGCATCGCGCGCCCGAGCAGCCTCAACGATCTTCCCGCAGATGATCTTCGCGTCGATCGGCGTTTCCAGCAGGAATTCTTCGAGCGCCTTCGCGACGACTTCCTCAACCGGCGCCCGCACTTCGGACGAAACCAGTTTGTCCTTCGTCTGCGAGCTGAACTTCGGCTCCGGCACCTTCACGGAAAGCACGCACGACAGCCCTTCGCGCATGTCGTCGCCGGTCGTCTCGACCTTCGCCTTCTTCGCGATTTCGTTATCGGTGATGTACTTGTTGATGACGCGCGTCATCGCGGCTCGCAGGCCGGTCAGGTGAGTACCGCCGTCACGCTGCGGAATGTTGTTCGTGAAGCACAGCACGTTTTCGTTGTAGCTGTCGTTCCACTGCATCGCGACTTCGACGCCCACACCGTCCTTCTCGCCGATGGCGTGGAAAACCGTCGGATGCAGGTTGGTCTTCGTCTTGTTGATGTACTCGACGAAGCCCTTCACACCGCCGGCGAACGCGAAATCGTCTTCCTTGCCGCTGCGCAGGTCGGTCAAACGAATCCGCACGCCGTTGTTCAGGAACGAAAGCTCGCGCATCCGCTTCGCGAGGATGTCGTAGTGATACTCGACCGTGCCGAAAATGGTCGGATCGGCCATGAAGTGCACTTCGGTGCCGCGGTTCTCGGTATCGCCGGTCACCAGCATCGGCGACACTTCCACGCCGTCCACCTTCTCGAGCACGCGGTCCTGCGCGATGCCGCGATGGAACTCCATGAAATGCTTCTTGCCGTTGCGGCGCACGGTGAGGCGCAGCCAGCTCGACAGCGCGTTCACGCACGACACGCCCACGCCGTGCAGGCCGCCGGACACCTTGTAGCTGTTCTGGTCGAACTTGCCGCCGGCGTGCAGCTCGGTCATCACGATCTCGGCGGCGCTGCGCTTCGGCTCGTGCTTGTCGTTCATCTTCACGTCGGTCGGAATGCCGCGGCCGTTGTCGGTCACGGTAATCGAGTTGTCGACGTGAATCGTCACCTGGATGTCGTTGCAGTACCCGGCCAGCGCTTCGTCGATCGAGTTGTCGAGCACCTCGAACACGAGGTGGTGCAGACCGGTGCCGTCCGACGTGTCGCCGATGTACATCCCGGGGCGCTTGCGCACCGCTTCCAGACCTTCGAGGATCTGGATCGACGAGGCGCCGTAGCTGCTGTTATCGGGTTGCGAATTGTGCTGTTCACTCATGGATATCTTCCGGTTCTGCGAGGCCACTCTCGTGGCGGCGCGGTGCGTTTCAGCGAGAGAAATCGCCGGGCCGCTCCAGTTTCCTGGCCCGTTCGAGGTGCCGTCAGGGCACCAAAGGGACGGGTTGTCGGTTCACCATAAAAACGCCAAAGGGGCTTGACGCCCCCTGGTGTGTGTCGCGATGTCGAGCGCGTCAGATGCGCATCGGCATCACGACATACTTGAACTCGTCGTTCTCGGGCACGGTAATCAGCGCGCTCGAGCTGGCGTCGCCGAGGCTCACCTGCACGGTGTCGACCTTCAGGTTCGCGAGCACGTCGAGCAGATACGTGACGTTGAAGCCGATGTCGACGGTATCGCCCTGGTACGCGATTTCGAGTTCTTCCTGCGCCTCTTCCTGATCGGCGTTGGTCGACATGATCTTCAACTGGCCCGGCGCGATGATGCAGCGCACGCCCTTGAACTTGTCCGAGGTCAGAATCGCCGCGCGTTGCAGCGAACGCTGCAGTTCTTCACGGCCGATCTCGAACGTGTTCTTGTGCGCCTTCGGGATCACGCGCTGGAAGTCGGGGAACTTGCCCTCGACGAGTTTCGACACGAGCTCGACCTGGCCGAACGTGAACTTGGCCTGGGTTTGCGCGATGTCGATGGTGACGGTGTCATCGATGTCCTCGAGCAGGCGCTGCAGCTCGAGAATCGTCTTGCGCGGGACGATCACTTCCTGGCGACCGAACGTGCCGCCTTCGAGCTTCATCGACGAGAACGCGAGGCGGTGGCCGTCGGTGGCCACGGCCATCAGCTGGTCGCCGTCGACGACGAGCAGCATGCCGTTCAGGTAGTAGCGGATGTCTTGCTGCGCCATCGCGAAGTGCACCATGCCGAGCAGCTGGCGGAACGACTTCTGCGGGACGGTCAGGGTGGCGCCGAAATCCTTGGCCTGCGCGACGGTCGGGAACTCGTCGGCCGCGAGCGTTTGCAGTGCGAAGCGGCTCTTGCCGGACTGAACGGTGAGGCGCTTGTCGGCGAGCGACAGCGTGACCTGGCCGTCGGGCATCGCGCGCAGGATGTCGAGCAGCTTGCGGGCCGCGACGGTGGTGGCCACCTGGTCGCCGCCCACGCCGAAATCGGCGCGCGTGGTGATCTGCAGCTCCAGGTCGGTCGACAGGAACGAAACGTCCGGGCCGTTCTTGGTGATCAGCAGGTTGGCAAGGATCGGCAACGTATGGCGGCGTTCGACGATGCCGCTGACCGTTTGCAGCGGCCTGAGGAGTGTGTCTCGTTCGGTCTTGACCAGTTGCATAGAGTTCCTTCGTTGAGTAACGGCCTGCAGCGCAGCAGCCTCGCAGCGCCCCGCCGGCCGGGCTCTTGGCCCGCCACCACCGGGGCGGTCAAACCAGTATTGTGCCTCAAAACCGAACCGCCCCCCTTAAATTGGGGCGGAGGCCGAATTATCAAGCGCACCCGCGCGCTCAGCCCTTCAGCGTCTGTTCCAGCACGTGCAGCTCGTGGTTGAGCTGTGCATCCTTGCTGCGCTCGTCGGCGATCTTGCGCACGGCATGCAGCACGGTGGTGTGATCGCGCCCGCCGAACAGCTCGCCGATTTCCGGCAGGCTCTTCTGCGTGAGCTCCTTCGCCAGGTACATCGCAATCTGCCGCGGCCGCGCGATGTTCGCGGGACGCTTCTTCGAATACATGTCGGCGACCTTGATGTTGTAGAAGTCGGCGACGGTCTTCTGAATGTTCTCGACCGAAATCTGCCGGTTCTGCACGGTCAGCAGGTCCTTCAGCGCTTCCTTGGTCAGCTCGATCGAGATCTCGCGGCCGTGGAACTTCGAATACGCGAGGATCTTGCGCAGCGCGCCTTCGAGCTCGCGCACGTTGGAGCGCAGGTGCTTCGCGACGAAGAACGCGACGTCCTCCGACAGGTTCACGTATTCCGACTGCGCCTTGCGCATCAGGATCGCGACGCGCATCTCGAGCTCGGGCGGCTCGATCGCGACGGTGAGGCCCGAGTCGAAACGCGAGATCAGGCGATCGTCGATGCCCGAAATCTCCTTCGGATAGGTATCGCTGGTGATGATTACCTGCGCCTTGTTCGCGACGAGCGCCTCGAACGCGTAGAAGAATTCCTCTTGCGTGCGCGACTTGCCGGAGAAGAACTGAATATCGTCGATCAGCAGCAGGTCGAGCGAGTGGTAGTAGCGCTTGAAGTCGTCGAACGCCTTGCGCTGGTACGCCTTCACCACGTCGGACACGTATTGCTCGGCGTGGATGTAGCGGATCCGCGCGCCGGCCTTGTCGAGCAGCAACTGGTTGCCGATCGCGTGGATCAGGTGGGTCTTGCCGAGGCCGACGCCGCCGTACAGGAACAGCGGGTTGTACGAAATGCCGGGGTTGTCCGCAACCTGGATCGCGGCGGCGCGCGCGAGCTGGTTGGCCTTGCCGGTCACGAAGTTGTCGAACGTGAGCACGGGGTTCAGCTTCGAACGTTCGTACATCGAATCGGCTTCGCCGCCATTGGCGGGCGCGGCACCGGGGCCCGGACGCCAGGTTCGGCGGCCGGCGGCCGCTTCGTGCGCGGGCAGGCTCGGCAGGTCGATGTCGGCGTCGTCGACGTTCAGGCGGTGTGCTGCAGCCGCCGACGGCGTCATCGGCACGTCGGCCGGCGCGCTGGGTGCGGCGGCGGCATTCGCGGTCAGGTTGGCGGCGATCGCGGCCACGGTGGCGGCGGGGCCGCTCGGTGCAAGCGGCGCACGCGGGGCAGCCGGCGCGGCGCCTGCAGCGGCGCTGCGCATGCCGGCCTTCGGATCGAGGACGAACTGGACTTCGATCGGCGCATTCCAGAAATCCCGGGCCAGATCGGAGATGCGGCCCGAAAACTGGCTCTTGACCCAGTCCAGCTTGAAGCGGTTCGGCGCGGCGATGGACAGCGTGTTCGCCGACGCATCGAAGGCCACCGGGGCCAAGGGTTTGATCCACGTCACGTACTGCTGGGGCGTTAGCTCGCGCTCCAGCAGTGCGGAACAGTGTTGCCAGAAATCGTTCATCAAGTAACTGTCGTTTTTTGCGTGCACAGCGCGGCTCGCCGGCGCCCTTGTGGCGGTTACGCAACAAGGCCCGAAGCGGTCGTGCGAGCGTGCCTCGGACGCCTGCGTCACAGTCGTGGAGAGGCAGGCGGGCGCCGAAGCGGCGTGCGGGATTCTTGGAGATAAGGCGAGATTCTAACGCCAAACGCGGCCACAGCGGGACTTATCCACAGGCTGTGGCTGTGGGGCGCGGGGCCGGATCGGCGGGGGGCGGCACAGGCGGACGACTCCTAAAGTATTGACCGCCAAGAGAAAAACGGTTTAAATAGCGGGTTCCGCGAAAACCAATCCTGTATTCCCGGCGATTGCGTTCGCCCGAATGCCTCCGGTTAAGGGCACGCGGTCCCCTGAATTTCGACATTCTCGAACAAGTGAGAACATCATGAAACGTACTTACCAACCGTCCGTGACGCGCCGCAAGCGCACCCATGGCTTCCGTGTCCGCATGAAGACGGCAGGTGGCCGCAAGGTCATCAACGCTCGCCGCGCGAAGGGCCGCAAGCGCCTGGCCATCTAAGGCAGGTTGCGCGCTGTGTCCGCCGTCCGCAGTCCTGCGGAAGGTGCCGTCGAGTCGGGTGCGAATCCGTCGCAGACGAAAGCCGCCTTCCCGAAAGCTGCGCGACTTCTGAAAACGGATGAATTTTCATCCGTTTTTCGTTTGCGCCCCTGGCGGCGTTCCGCGCACTTCGTGATCTACGGCAAGCCGACCGGTCAGCCTGCTCGTCTGGGGCTCGTCGTCGGCAAGAAGTATGCGCCGCGTGCAGTCACGCGTAACCTCGTGAAGCGGCTGGCGCGCGACGCGTTTCGCTTGCGCCGGGCCGAATTCGCCGGTTACGACCTGCTGCTGCGGCAGCACACGCGCTTCGACAAGAAAGCGCTGCCGAGCGCGGCTTCCGCCCCGCTCGCGGCGATGTGCGCGGCCGAAATCCGCGAGCTGCTCGACAGGGCGGCCCGGGAAATCGCGCGCCGGGCGTCGAAGCCCGCGTCCGAGTGACGCATCCGTCCATGGTGCGGCGTTCGCGCCCGCCCGGCCGGTTTTGACGCGGCGTCGTACGGCGCCGCCCAAGGTATGGAAACGGTATTGATCGCCTTGCTGCGCTTCTACAAGGTTGCCGTGAGCCCTATGCTCGGCAACCGTTGCCGTTTTTATCCTTCCTGTTCGGATTACGCGCGCGAGGCAATCCAGTATCATGGCGCCGCGCGCGGCACGTATCTCGCCGTCAGGCGCGTGTGCCGATGCCATCCGTTTTCCGCGGGCGGCGTCGACCTCGTCCCGCCGCCCAACTCCGACACTCGCGCTCGCGGCGAAGCCGACGCGCGGTCCCATCGACTCTGAGACAACGCATGGATATCAAACGCACCGTCCTATGGGTGATCTTCTTCATGTCAGCTGTCATGCTGTACGACAACTGGCAGCGGTCCCATGGACGCCCGTCGATGTTCTTCCCGAGCGCTACGCAGACGGCCCCCGCGGCCGGGGCAGGCGGTGCATCGGGCACGGGCGCGACGACGACCGCAGGTGAAGTGCCTGCCGCCGCAACCGGCGCAGCACCGTCGACGACGGCACCGGCCGCGCAGGCGCAGCTCGTGAAGTTCTCGACCGACGTGTACGACGGCGAAATTGACACGCGCGGCGGCACGCTGGCGAAGCTGACGCTAAAGAAGCAGGGCGACGGCAAGCAGCCCGACCTGTACATCACGCTGTTCGACCACACGGCGGGCCACACGTATCTCGCGCGCACTGGCCTGCTCGGCGGCGACTTCCCGAACCACAACGATGTCTACACGCAGGTCAATGCGGGCCCGACGTCGCTGACGGGCGACCAGAACGCGCTGAAGCTGTCGTTCGAATCGCCGGTGAAGGGCGGCGTGAAGGTCGTGAAGACCTACACGTTCACGCGCGGCAGCTACGTGATCGGCGTCGACACCAAGATCGACAACGTCGGCACGGCGCCTGTTACGCCGACGGTCTACATGGAACTGGTGCGCGACAACACGGCCGTCGAAACGCCGATGTTCTCGCACACGTTCCTCGGGCCGGCGGTCTATACGAACCAGAAGCACTTCCAGAAGATCAACTTCAGCGACCTCGACAAGAACAAGGCCGACTACGAGACTTCCGCCGACAACGGCTGGGTCGCGATGGTGCAGCACTACTTCGCGTCGGCCTGGATTCCGCAGCAGGGCGTGAAGCGCGACATCTACGCCGAAAAGATCGATCCGGCGCTGTACCGCGTCGGCGTGAAGGAGCCGGTCGCGACGATCGCCCCGGGCCAGTCGGCTGACGTGCAGGCGCGCCTGTTCGCCGGTCCGGAAGAAGAGCGCATGCTCGAAGGCATCGCGCCGGGTCTGGAGCTCGTGAAGGACTACGGCTGGGTGACGATCATCGCGAAGCCGCTGTTCTGGCTGCTCGAGAAGATCCATGGCTTCGTCGGCAACTGGGGTTGGGCGATCGTGCTGCTCACGCTCCTGATCAAGGCCGTGTTCTTCCCGCTGTCGGCTGCAAGCTACAAGTCGATGGCGCGCATGAAGGAAATCACGCCGCGGATGCAGGCGCTGCGCGAACGCTTCAAGGGCGATCCGCAGAAGATGAACGCGGCGCTGATGGAGCTGTACAAGACCGAGAAGGTCAATCCGTTCGGCGGTTGCCTGCCGGTCGTGATCCAGATCCCGGTGTTCATCTCGCTGTACTGGGTGCTGCTCGCATCGGTCGAAATGCGCGGTGCGCCGTGGATTCTGTGGATTCACGACCTGTCGCAGCGCGATCCGTTCTTCATCCTGCCGGTGCTGATGGCCGTCTCGATGTTCGTGCAGACGAGCCTGAACCCGACGCCGCCGGACCCGGTCCAGGCAAAGATGATGAAGTTCATGCCGATCGCATTCTCGGCGATGTTCTTCTTCTTCCCGGCAGGTCTGGTGCTTTACTACGTCGTGAACAACGTGCTGTCGATTGCACAGCAGTACTACATCACGCGCAAGCTTGGCGGCGGCAAGAAGAAGCCGGCCTGACGCTCGTGGCACACGCTGGCGGCAAGCCGCCAGCGATGCACGTAAAAAAGCCGCATGGTTTGATCCATGCGGCTTTTTTGTTTCTGGCGGGGAGCGCGTACGTCGATCGTGCCCGGTCAGGCCTTCTTCGCTTCAAGCTTGGGGTCGCCGCCGTAGAACTGCTCGATCAGTTCCTGAACGAGGTAACGCTGATGCGGTGGTAGCGCCTCGATCTTCGAGGCGAGTTCGATCGTCTCGGGCGTCGGCGGATAGCGCTCGTCACGCGGCAGCGGTTGCGGCGTCGTATGCTCGTTCACGCTCGGCGACGGGCCGTAGTGCAGCCAGTGCAGTTCGACGCGCAACCAGTTGGCGAGCGTTTCGAGTTTGTCGGGTGTCGGAATCGTGCGGCCCGTCAGCCATTTGTGCGCGGTTTGCGGTGACACCGGCTGCGCACCGCGATGGCGCAGATTGAACCGGTTCGCGAGCTCCGTCGCACCGGCGACCTTGTCGGGGCTGCGCCGCAAGGCGAATTTCAGGCGTTCCGAGAACGCTGCTTTTTCTTCGGGTGTCGGCATGGGGGTGATTGTGCAATTCCGCCGACGCGTCTCAGACAACCATATGGGATAAAGATATCCTATTCAGACGAATCTCAACCCGATCCGGAGCAGGCGGTGCAATTGGGGGCCTCAGCGTTGGGCCACCATATCGGGCATACTCGTCCGAAACAGGCCGCGCGTGACGGCGCCCCATTGATACTCGACTTAGCTCCGGCGGGATAAATTCGGGCGAGTCCGAAACCGACGTGGCGCCCGGTGGCGCGCGGGCCGGCACGCTACAATGCCGGCGTTCCGGTGCCCGAACTGTTGCGCGGGCGCACCGTTCACCCTCTGATTACCCGATTCCCATGCTTGCTACCGACTCCGATCCGATCGTCGCCATTGCCACCGCTGCCGGCCGGGGCGGCATCGGCGTCGTCCGCGTGTCGTTCGGGCGCGGCGGCGAGGCGGCCGCGCTGCCGCTGATCGACGCGCTGTGCGGGCAGCGGCTTGCGCCGCGCCATGCGAGCTACGTGCCGTTCCTCGATGAACGTGGCGCGCCGCTCGACCGCGGGATCGCGCTGTATTTCCCCGCGCCACATTCGTACACCGGCGAGCATGTTCTGGAACTGCAGGGGCACGGCGGGCCGATCGTGATGCAGCTGCTGCTGCAGCGCTGCCTCGATGCAGGGCGCGGTTTCGGGCTGCGGCTCGCGGAGCCGGGCGAATTCACGCGGCGTGCGTTCCTGAACGACAAACTCGACCTTGCGCAGGCCGAGGCAGTCGCCGACCTGATCGAGGCGAGCACCGAAGCGGCGGCGCGCTCGGCCGGGCGCTCGCTTGATGGCGCGTTCTCGCGGCAGATCCATGCGCTCGTCGAGGACGTGATCACGCTACGGATGCTGGTCGAGGCGACGCTCGATTTTCCGGAAGAGGAAATCGACTTCCTGGAAGCGGCCGATGCGCGCGGCAAGCTCGCGAAGATTCGCGAGCAACTGGCGCACGTGCTCGGCGATGCGCGGCAGGGGGCGCTGCTGCGCGAGGGGCTGTCGGTGGTGCTGGCGGGGCAGCCGAACGTCGGCAAGTCGTCGTTGCTGAATGCGCTGGCCGGCGCGGAGCTGGCGATCGTCACGCCGATTGCGGGCACGACGCGCGACAAGGTCGCGCAGACGATTCAGGTCGAAGGGATTCCGCTGCACATCATCGATACGGCCGGGCTGCGCGAGACGGAGGACGAGGTCGAGCGCATCGGGATCGCGCGCACGTGGAGCGAGATCGAGCGCGCGGATGTCGTGCTGCATCTGCTGGATTCGCGCACGGGGATGACGGCGGACGACGAGACGATCGCCGCGCGGTTCCCTGGCGGCGTGCCGGTGGTGCGCGTGCTGAACAAGACGGATCTCACCGGAGTGCCGGCGTGCGTCGAGCATCCGGCGGCCGAAGGCGATCTGACGGAAGTGCATCTGTCGGCGAAGCGCGGCGACGGGATCGACATGCTGCGCGTGGAACTGCTGCGGATCGCGGGGTGGCAGGCGGGGGCCGAAGGTGTCTATCTGGCGCGCGAGCGGCATCTCATTGCGCTGCGCGCCGCGCAGGAACATCTAGCGCAGGCGGCCGATCATGCGGAGCAAAGGGCCCAGTCGCTCGATCTCTTTGCCGAGGAGCTTCGGCTCGCGCAGGAGCAACTCAATGCGATTACGGGGGAGTTCACTTCCGATGATCTGCTGGGGGTGATTTTCAGCAGGTTTTGTATCGGGAAATAACCGGTCGTCGCAAGGTTGCGGAGCAAGTCTACGGACGCGAGGTGCTCGTCGAGGTGGGCAGGGGCGCAGCTTGCACGAGCACATCAATACCCATCCGCTGGTTGGGTATTCAAGAATGTGACTGGCGGCAAGCGAGATTACATGCCATCACAACAGTTGTCGGGACACCCTGGGCTCACTTGAACGGTAACTTCACGGGCATCTGAGGTCGCTTCGGCTATGCTGCTCGCCGAATAAATCTCCGTCTGTATTTGAAATGGTGCATTTATCAGACCATTGCCTATGGCGATTTTTGCCACCTCGGTGGCTCGCTTCCGTGCAAGTAGGTCGTAGTTGACTTCATTTTTTGATGCGCTGCCAATCACATCGATCCAATTTTGAATTGGATATCTTGAATTAATTTTTGAAATCCATTGATTCAATTTGACTTGTTCGGATTCTGAAATCTCAAAACTATTTTGTGAAAAAGAAACGAAGAATTGTTGCGATGGTAGATTTTGTGAGCCACGGCATTCTGCCGTCGCAAGCGTGGGCAGGGAAAGTGAGATTGCAATAGAGGCTGCTACCGTTGCGATCCGAGTCATCATATTTAATGCGCTCATTTATTTTGTAAATTTTTCTTCGCCATAGATCACATACCCGGTGAGTGTATCCGCGTTTCGCAGTGCCAGGTCTGGATTTTCTCGTGCCCACATAACCGCAGTGGGATCGAGCCCGTATCGAGGGTCGCCACTTCCGAAGGTATCCGTGAAATGTGTTACTTCGTGAATGAGGGTGGATAGACGGGAATCTCTGAACATGCTCTGATCATGTAAGCCGTCGCAAAATTTCATGCTGATACTTATAAGTCTGCGTTCAGTATTTGGGCCGCACACGTGAGCGGCCTCAAGGTCCAGATTGCTCGTGTTGGGTACGCAGCCGAGCATTCGATCCAGGTTCGGGTCGGATCGAACGAGATTGTGTGGTGAAAGCGTTTTGAGAACGGATAGGTGGCGTGTAAAGCCTTCGAGAAGATATTGTTGTGTATTTTTATCGCATCGGTTGAACCAATACATCATCCTATCTTTTGTTTTTTCGTTGTATAGATTTAAATCAGCGACTCTGCGCTCAACCAAAATGATGGCCCATTTTATCAGCCGTGACGCCATAATCCTGAATTCTCTATCAGTCATGTTCGGGCAAATCGGCGTCGTATCAATTGATACGTAGACCATCGATCCTGGGTTTGTGTTCGTGACAGCGCCAGAATGAACAAGAAACCATTCCTTGTTTTCGCCAACGTCGAAATCGTATTCGCTTTTGTCCGAAAAGTTGTTCATTTCGTCAATGTCCGGTTGTATAGATTTTCAACGATGCTGCTGCGTCTGTAGCGATTCGAGAGGTTTGCCCAGCGGAGTCTGTGGTCCCCGTGAAGATTTGCCCCGTCTCGGCGACGATTCGATAGCAGACGTTTGCAAGTCGGCGGCCCGTTTGATCGAGCAAGATGTATTGCTCATCGTGCGTGGCATCCGGTGGCACGGGCGACAAGTGGGCGGCGCCGGGCCTTTGTCCGTTCAACGCCTCGACCTCGGCGGCGGTGAAGATCATTCGCATGCCGCGCTCGGCGTAGAAGACCGGCGACGGATTGCAGCCGCAGACATTGATATCCCCGCTCAATGCCCACTGCTTGCCGTTCGGGCCTGTACCCGGCCAGCGCGGCCCCACCGGTGCGATGTATCCGTCGCGCTCGCACGCCGTACAGTAGGTTTTCATATCGAGCGTGGCGATACTGACGCTCGGAGGTGGGTTCGAACACGTCACACTGTCGAGCCCTTCGACAATCACCGCATTCCTGGCGCGATCACCTTTGGCGAGAAAGTAGCGAATCATCGCGACGACCTCAGCGCGGCTGGAGTGAACTGAAGACGATTTCAAAAACAACGGAGGAGGCAGTCCCCTCTCGCTCGGGACTATCAGTGATCGTGTCGCCGTTATCGAGTTCGCTGCCGACAAAGGCAAGTAGCGTGAAGTCAGGACGATCGGTTAAACCCAGTCCACTCACAATGTGCGCGGTCGAACCGTCGGGATAGTGGATTGCGTCGCCTACGGTCGCCGCCTTACCCAGGTGCTGCCCTGCCTCCAATGTGCCAGACGGCTCGCACAATACGCCACCGCGTGCCGTCGTCGCACCACGTACCGCTGTCGGTAAGTGCGCGGTGGGGGCGGCGGCACATAGGCAGGATCGAACAGTCCGGGAACGCGCTGCCCCTGCGGCACATGAATGCCCCATGAGGTGCGCAGCGTTTCGGTAATGCGGTCGCCGTTGCTCAAGCGACTGCCGACCAACGCAAATGGTTTGCCGTTGCTGTGGGTACTCCCGGCCCCGTCAACAATTGCGGCTTCGCTGCCGTCGTCGTAGGTCACTACGTCTCCCACGCGGGCCACTTGCAGTCCGGCCAACTCGAGGCCGCTGGTCGCTGTACTGACGCGTCCTCCGCGTTCCGTGAGTGAACCAATGGTCACGAAAAGATGCGTTGGTGCTTTGTGTTCGTTTTTCATCCGATTTTCCCGTCTCGGTAAGTGGAATGGCTCGCCTAGAGACGCTATTCCAGGTAAGAAACTTGGATCAATCAGACGAATATGATTAGGAATCTATAACTACTAGGAATTGTTCCGTTTTACGGGTTGTGTCGGCCGGGTGCATGAAATCGCATCGATTGAGCGGCAAGATTTGATGAGTTGCTCAGAGGCGCAAACTGGACGACGGTCGATGTGCAAGCGATCGACGATGTGTTGGGCGAAGGGGATTTCTGGCCGATGTCCTATATCGACGGCAAGCGGCCGTACGGCGACCACACCTACTATCAGTTCGACATGGCCGAACTGCTGGGCGAGCCGTACGAACGGGATGCGCGAGGCAACCCGATCAAGGACGCGAAAAAGGATGCGCGGCTCGAGCGTTTCCACTGCGAAACGCTCGCTGCGCTAGAGGTATTTCTGATGCACGCGGGCGTGACCAAGGCGGCTTGATTGCGTCGCGATCCGGATCGTCGATCGTGCCTCGGAAGACGCTCATCGACGCATCCGGATCCGTGCCTGCATCAATCCCAATGACGATGGTGGTAATACCCGCCACCGCCGTAATACCCGCCACCGTCAGGCACCACGATACAACCGCTCAGCAACACGGCGACGCTGGCAATCAGCAAAAGGGTTTTCTTCATCGCGTTCACCTGCTTGGATTCGAGATAACCCAGCATAGCGAGCGTCGTCAACACCGGCTGTAAGCGATCGTTTCCCCGTTCCGCAATCCGTAACGGCGGATTATTCCGGTCACAATGACCGTAACAAATTGCCAATCCGCAGACGTTTTCAGGCCACCGCGACCCGGTTTCGCCCCGCATCCTTCGCGCGATACAACGCGGCATCGGCGGCCTCGATCAATGCGTCGGGCGTCGACAACGCATCCTGCGACACGGTCGCGCATCCGACGCTCACACTCAAACGCCCAGCAGGTTCAGCGTCGTGTCGGTGAGGCAGGCGAGCACCGCGATCGCGAGCCACATGTCGAGCGTCGTGCGCAACCGGCCCGCAGCCAGCACGGCAACGAGCGCGAGCGCATTGAGTATCCAGACGACGAGCGCGATCCCGTTCACGGGCAGCACGGCCGCGCTGCCGGGCGGACGGAACGCGGGCGGCAGCGTCACGTTCAGCGCGAGCGCGCACAGCAGCGCGGCGGCATGCAGCCGGCCGCTGCGCGATCCGGTGCGGCCCGATCCTATCGCGTTACTGGCGCGCGCTCAAATACCGAGGCCAGGCCCGAAGTTGCCGGCGACCCAGTGCGTGACGGCATCGACGTCCGCGTAATCCTGCTCGGGCAGGCCGTCGAGCATCGACAGCACTTCGTTACTCGCGCCGGCGTCGCGCGCGGCGTCGACGATCGCATCCTTGTTTGCCGGATAGCGGACCGCCGAGAGCACGTCTGCGATCTGCAGATCGATCGCTTCGTGAGGGATATCGTGCGCCGGGGGTAAGGGTTTGTCGTTCACGTCGTCGTCTCGCTGGTTGAGCGGGAATCGGTTCGATGCGGAAGGTGTTGCACCGTTCGGGGCGGCCAGCACGGGGATGTCGATTGGCTCAGTGCCCGCGCCGCGCGCGGCGCCACGGATGCTTCCAGTCGATGTGCGGCGCGTTTTCGTCGCGCGGGTGCTGGCGCCGATGCTCCTGCCAAAGCTCGTCGGAGAACAGTGCAGCCACGATCACGAGTGGCAGCACGAGGAAAATGCCGAGTATGACTTGCTCGATCACGATAGCCTCCTTGCGGTGGCAGGAACCGTTGCCCCCATTCTAGGCTCTGAACTCGGCCCGCGGTCAACTTCTTACAACGCGAAACGCGCGGCGTTCGGCGCAGTGCCGCCGGCGCGTTTCGCACGCGCGCGGACATCAAAAAAGGACACGAACATGCAACTCCAGAACGACAACCACACGCTCGCATTGCGGCCGCTGGAGCGCCAGGATCTGCGCTTCGTCCACGAATTGAACAACGACGCAAAAATCATGCGCTACTGGTTCGAGGAGCCGTATGAAACCTTCTCGGAGCTGTCGCAACTGTATGACCGCCACGTGCACGACCAGCGCGAGCGCCGCTTCGTCGCGGTCGATACGCAGGACGAACTCGTCGGCCTCGTCGAGCTGATCGAGCTCGACTACATCCACCGACGCGGCGAGTTCCAGATCATCATCGCGCCGCAATGCCAGGGGCGCGGCTATGCGGGCCAGGCGACGCGTCTCGCGATCGAGTACGCATTCAAGGTGCTGAACATGCGCAAGCTTTACCTGATCGTCGATACGTCGAACGCCGCGGCGATCCACGTGTACGAGAAATGCGGATTCCAGCACGAGGCGGAATTGAAGGAAGAATTTTTCGGAAACGGCGCGTATCACAACGCATATCGCATGTGCATCTTCCAGCGCGATTATTTCGAGCGCGCACAAACGGACTGAATAAATCCGGGTAGAAACACATGACGGAATTCACCGCGCTGCCGCGCTGCCGCGGGTGCGACGCATGCGGGGAAATCCGGGTAAATACGAGAACGCTTATACCTGGCATTTTTCTTGTATCAGGTAATTACTGCTTCGCATTGCGGTAAATTCATGTCGCATCGGACGACTTTAGGTGCGACGCATCAAAGTCGCGCCGCTATTGAAATGAATTATCCAAACCGTTCAATCGGGGTGTTGTAACTTTGCTGAAAGCCTTGTCGGCCAGTGCTTTGCGCTCGACGGCGCGGGCCTGTGCGCCGCACGCCAGGCGTCGCCGCGCATGCGCGGCACGCGAAAATCCGGCGGTGCGCAGGGTGCGACAATCGGCCGCTATTGCGATCGCACAACAAATGTGCTTGATATCGCTTGCCGGTCTTCTAAAGTGAAAAACGCGGGTTCACGATCACCTTTAAACACATAGCTAACCCAGCCTGGTGCCCGCAAGCCTGGAGACAAATATGATGAAGCGAGCCGGTGTCCTTTTCGCCCTTGTCGGCGCATTTTCCTTCGTGTCGATTGCCCAGGCAGACGGAGATTCGGTCGTCAAGCCGAAGCAGGAAATCCAGCTGACGAAGAATGCATGGGGCTGTCTGTCGAAAGACAATCTGGACTCCGTACTGAGTCATGAGCGTGACGGCAAGTCGCAGGCGAGGCAGCAGTACTTCGACGACTACCGTTGCCTGTCGGTGCCGGAAGGCCAGCGTTTCCGCGTGGTGTCGGTCGATCAGGGCGACGTGCAGTTCGTGAGCGCCGACAACAGCGACCAGCAAGGCCTCTGGACCGATTCGCGCTTCGTCAAGCAATAACCCGCAGCGCACCTCTCGCCATCGCGCACCGGCCGTGCACGCCGGTGGCGCGGCCTGAATGCGGCCCGGCCGATGCCGGGCCGTCGTGCTGTGGCGCACACATCGCGCGCCGGGCGGCGCGCATTCGGTATCATCACGACCCGACCGAACCGAATGCCCGCCCGGGCCGTATCCGCATGGCGCTGAAATCCACGATCTA
This sequence comes from Burkholderia sp. Bp9016, assembly GCF_003857765.1. Taxonomy (NCBI): domain Bacteria; kingdom Pseudomonadati; phylum Pseudomonadota; class Betaproteobacteria; order Burkholderiales; family Burkholderiaceae; genus Burkholderia; species Burkholderia sp. Bp9016. Next base: position 179,268 of record NZ_QTPY01000012.1, on the reverse strand, counting down.
CAAAGCCGAACTGCAAATCGCCGACATGGATCGGCATTACTACGCCGATCACGCGCTGACGGTCGCGCGTCATCCGTCGGAAACCGACGACCGGATGATGGTGCGCATCGTCGCGTTCGCGCTGTTCGCGCACGAGCGTCTCGAGTTCTGCAAGGGGCTGTCGGACGTCGACGAACCGGATCTGTGGCAAAAGGACCTGACGGGCGCGATCGACGTCTGGATCGAGGCAGGCCAGCCCGACGAGCGGCGCATCTCGAAGGCCGCCGGCCGAGCCGGACAGGTCACGGTGATCGCATACGGCGGCAAGACGTCGGATATCTGGTGGCAGGGCGTGCGCAGCAAGGTCGAACGGTTGCGCAACGTGCAGGTGCTGTCGCTGGCCGATGGCGTCGCGACTGCGCTCGGGCGGCTGGCCGAGCGCACGATGCGCCTGCAGTGCACGGTGCAGGACGGCGCCGCATGGATCTCGAGCGCCGACCACGATCCCGTTGCGGTCGAATGGACCGTGCTGAAGGCGCGCGCGGACGCGTGAGCACCCACGCTCAGCCGAGCGCGGCGGGCGGCCCCTTGAATTCCAGCATGTTGCCTTCCGGATCGAACAGATAGATCGACGGCCCGTAGCCGCCCGCACCGTAGCGTTCGGCGGGGGCGCCGGGCCGCGCGCCGCAGGCGGCGAAATGCTCGGTCAGCGCGGCGGGATCGAACGGCTCGACGCGCAGGCACAGGTGATCGAGGTTGCGTCCCGTGCCCGGCGGGCCGCTGTCAGGGCGATCGATCGGACCGCCGACCGACAGCAGGTCGATCAGCGCGTCGCCCGCGCGCAACTGCACGAGGCCGAGGTCGGGCTGTTCCTTCTCCACGTGGCAGCCGACGGCATCGCAGTAAAAGCGCGTCATCGCGGCCATGTCGGTCACGCGCAGCACGACGTGATCGATTGCGCGGATGGTCGGTTTCATGAACGGGCACTCCTTCGCGGACAGCGTGCACCGAGTGTAGACCGCACCGGCGACGCGCGCCGGAACAGCCACGATCGAGGGACGAAAAAAAGCCCGTTCACGCAGAGCGGAACGGGCTTAATCCATATCAGGAGGAGACATGGAGGAGACAGTTCCAACTATACACACGGCGATGGTGCGTTGCAATATTTCGAGTGTAAAAAATCGTGAGGATGGCGATTTGTCGCAGCCGCACTGCAGCAAAAGGGTGACGGAACGATGACGAAGGCGGCGCCCGGGCAGCAGCGGCGCGGCTTTTCGTCTGATCGACCGATTTCGATATGCCCCCGGTTTATGTCCCGCTTTCGCCGACGCGAATCACAGAGCAAGATTCAGGGCGCGACGGGATGTGCCGATGTCTAGAGTAGGTACCATCTACACTAGAGCGTGCGAGGTTCAGATGAAAACCGCCTATCCGACCGACGATGCCCGCTGGGGCGCCGTGACCGCCCGCGATCCGCATGCGGACGGCGCGTTCTTCTATGCCGTGCGCACGACCGGCGTGTTCTGCCGCCCGAGCTGCGCGTCGCGGTTGCCGCGGCGCGAGCACGTGTCCTTCTTTGCCGATCCGGCCGCCGCACGTGCAGCCGGGTTCCGGCCGTGCAAGCGCTGCCAGCCGGAAGGGCTGCCGCGCGAGCTGGAAATCGTCAATCGCGCGTGCGCGGTGCTCGACGCGCATGCCGAGCGGCTCACGCTGCAACAACTGAGCGACGCCGTGCACGTGAGCCCGTTCCACCTGCAGCGGCTCTTCAAGCGCGTGGTCGGCGTGTCGCCGCGGCAGTACCAGGCCGCGCAGCGCGGCGCCGCGCTGCGGCAGGCGCTGCAAAGCGGACAACCCGTCACGCAGGCTGCCGTCGACGCGGGCTTCAATTCGCCGTCGCGGCTCTATGCATCGGTGCCGCGCGAGCTCGGGATGGCGCCGTCCGCGTTCCGCCGCCAGGGCGCCGGCCTGCGGATCGACTATGCGACCGCGGCGACGCCGCTCGGCACGGTGCTTGTCGCCGCGACCGAACGGGGCATCTGCCGGATCGCGTTCGGCGACGCGTCGGGCGCGCTCGTCGCCGAGCTGAAGGACGCGTTCGCGCGCGCCGAGCTGGTTGAAGCGCCGTCGAGACTTGCGCCGTTCGTCGCGCAGATCCGGGCATACCTGGACGGCACGCGGCACGCGTTCGACCTGCCGCTCGACATCGCGCCGACCGCGTTCCAGCAGCGCGTGTGGGAAGCGCTCACGCATATCCCGTACGGCGAAACGCGCAGCTATTCGGAGATCGCCGAGGCGCTTGGCTCGCCGCGCGCGGTGCGGGCCGTCGCGTCGGCATGCGCGTCGAACCCGGTCGCGCTCGCGATCCCGTGTCACCGTGTCGTGCAGAAGGGCGGCGCGCTCGCCGGATATCGCTGGGGCGTGCGCCGCAAGGCGACGCTGCTCGCATCCGAGGCGCGCCATGTGCATGGCGATGAAACCGATGTCGTTGCGGAGGGAAACGCAGTTTGAGCATTGAAAAAACCGCGATCACGTCCACCACGGACGGCGGCCATGTGCCGCCGTCCGCGCAGATGGAACTGCGTTTCAAGGCGCCGTACGACTGGGCGCGCGTGCTGCGCTTCTTCAGCGGACGTGCGATTCCGGGCGTCGAGCAGGTCGTCGACGGCATGTATCGCCGCATCGTCGATCTGAACGGCGGCGCGGGCCGGCTCACCGTCACCAAGCATCCGCGCAGGCATTGCCTGATCGCGACGGTCGAAGGGGCGGCCGCGCGTCATGTCGACGACACATTCGCGCGCCGTATCGCGTCGATGTTCGACCTCGGCGCCGATCCTGCCGCGATCGGCGGCGCTCTCGCGCGCGATCCGTGGTTCGCGCCGCTCGTCGAGGCCGCGCCGGGATTGCGCGTGCCGGGCGCCTGGTCGGGGTTCGAACTCGCGGTGCGCGCGATCGTCGGCCAGCAGGTGAGCGTGAAGGCGGCGACGACGATCGTCGGCCGGCTCGTCGAACGGGCGGGCGAGCGCGTCGTGCATGAGGACGGCATGGCCGCTTCGCACGGCGGCCCCGCGTGGCGTTTTCCGACGCCGGACGCGCTTGCCGCGTGCGATCTCGAGAAGATCGGGATGCCCGGCAAGCGGGCGGCGGCGCTGACTGGCATGGCGCGCGCGGTGGCGGCCGGCGACGTGCCGCTCGAACCCGCGCATGCCGATCTCGGCACGCTGCGCAGCGCGTGGCTCGATCTGCCCGGCATCGGTCCGTGGACCGTCGAATACATCGCGATGCGCGCATGGCGCGACCCCGACGCTTGGCCGGCGTCCGATCTCGTGCTGATGCAGTCGATCACCGCGCGCGATCCGTCGCTCGACCGGCTGGCAAGTCAGAAGCGCCGCACCGAAGGCTGGCGGCCCTGGCGCGCGTACGCGGCGCTGCATCTGTGGAACGACGTGGCGGACCGGGCCGGCGGCGCGCGGGGCGGGTGAGGGGTGTGTGGTAGCTGGTCACCCGGGGAGCGGGCAACGCCGCGATGCAGCCCGCGCGGGCCGAACGCCGGGCGGATCGGTCGGCCTCCTCATGGTTGCGCCCGCTGAGCGCGATTCGGCGAATCCGGCGCGGGCTGTGTTGAATGCACGGCGCGGTTCGCGTACGGCGAGCATGGGTTGACGGGTTCGGAAGCGCCGGTTGCACCTGTCGCCGCAGAGGTGCACGCCGTGTTCCGTCCGACGAATTCGCACCGATCGCCACGCTCGTCGGCATCGACGCGAAGCCGGCCGCGTACGACGCGATGGCTGCCATCGCCCCGTCCGGCGGCCCGCTGCGCCGCGCGCGGCCTGCCCTGAGCCGCCTCAAGCGCGTGTTACGGCGAGATGTTAAAGTGCCCGCTACCAACGAAGCGACCAATAATCCAGCCGGCCGCGCGCGGCGTTCTGCACGCGGCCGTCACGCACTTGCGTCTCCATGTCGAACACCATGACTCACCGCCAGTCCGAACTGCTGCTGAATCGTCTCGAAGCGCTGAGCTCGGGCCCGACGCGGCAGCATCTGCCCGACGGCCTGCGCGGCATCGAAAAGGAAAGCCTGCGCGTGACGCGCGACGGGATGATCGCGTTTACGCCACATCCGCGCGCACTCGGTTCGGCACTCACGCACCCGTCACTGACCACCGACTATTCCGAAGCGCTGATCGAGCTGATCACGCCGGCGGAACCCGACGCATCGATCACGCTCGAGCGTCTCGACGATCTGCACCGCTACGTGTATGCGTCGCTCGGCGACGAGATGCTGTGGAACGATTCGATGCCGGGCTTGTTGCCGGCCGACGATGAAATTCCGATCGCCGATTACGGCACGTCGAACATCGGCCGCCTGAAGACGGTGTACCGCCGCGGCCTCGCGTATCGCTATGGCCGCACGATGCAGTGCATCGCGGGGATTCACTACAACTACTCGCTGCACGAGGAAGTGTGGCGGCGCCTGCATGCGGAAGAAGGGTCGACGGCCACGCTCGTCGATTACCAGTCGGAGCGCTATCTCGCGCAGATCCGCAACTTCCGCCGCCGCAGCTGGTTGCTGATGTACCTGTTCGGCGCATCGCCGGCGCTCGACGCGAAATTCCTGCGCGGCAAGCCGCACAAGCTCGACGCGTTCGATGCCGATACGCTGTATCGGCCGTATGCGACGAGCCTGCGGATGAGCGACCTCGGTTACTCGAACACGACCGCGCAGGCCGCGCTGCACGTCGACTACAACACGCTGCCCGGTTATCTCGACGCGCTGTCGAAGGCCGTGAGCGAAGCGTATCCGCCGTACGAGGCAATCGGCACGCACCGCGACGGCGAGTGGATCCAGATCAACACGAACGTGCTGCAGATCGAGAACGAGTTCTACTCGACGATCCGGCCGAAGCGCGTCACGTATTCGGGCGAGCGTCCGCTGCATGCGCTTGCGTCGCGCGGCGTGCAGTACATCGAAGTGCGCTGCCTCGACATCGACCCGTTCGAACCAACCGGCATCGCGCTCGAAACTGCTCGCTTCATCGACGCGTTCCTGCTCGCCTGCGCGCTCGACGACAGCCCGGTGCTCGACTGCGATGCGTACAAGGAAGCGAATGCGAACTTCAGCAGCGTGACGATGGATGGCCGCAAGCCGGGGCTCACGCTGACGCGCGACGGCCAGCCGGTCACGCTGCAGGCCTGGGCGGACGACCTGATGGCCGACATCGAGACCATCGGGCGCCGGCTCGACGAGATTCGTGGCGGCGACGAGCATGTGCGCGCGATCGCCGCGCAGCGCGAGAAGCTTGCGGATCCGGAGCGCACGCCGTCGGCGCGCGTGCTGCGTACGATGCGCGAGAACGGGCAGTCGTTCCTCGACTTTGCGCTCGCGCACAGCGAAGTGCATGCCGCGCACTTCCGTGCGAACCCGCCGTCGGCCGATACGATGCGCACCGAGCAGGCGCTTGCCGCGAAGTCGCTCGCCGAGCAGGCCGAGCTGGAAGCGAAGGAGGCCGGATCGTTCGACGCGTTCGTCGCGGCTTATCGTGCGTACACGCTGAACCGCTTCAGCGTGTGACCGCGGCAGCCCGCTGCGCGTCGCGCGGCGGGCACGCCGACTGCGGGCCGGGGCGCCGCGCGTTCACGCGTGCGCCACGGTTTCTCCCGCTTCAGTGATGCGCGTAAGTGTCGCGATCGACCACCTGTGGCAGTGCGGGCTTTCCCGATTCCACATTTGCACGGCCGTCGCTGCCGTAGCCGGCCGCGTCGCCGCGCGTCTGCGCGGCACGCTGCATGACTTCCTGCATGTTTTGCGGAAAGTCGGGACTGCTGGCGAGACTCGTCCGATAGCCGGCGGCCTGCAATTCCACGAGTTCCTGACGAACTTCGGCACGCGTCAGCGTCGATGTGGCCTGTGCCTGTGCCTGTGCCTGGGCGGCCACGGCCGAGCCGATCAGCAGTAACGCACAGGCCGCAAGTTTCATGGTTTTCATCGTGTTTGCTCCGTGAAGTTCCGGAGCCGCGCATTCGTCGGCGCGGGCGGAATCGATGCAGCCAGTCTAGGCTTCGGACGCCAAACGAAACATCCCGCTCGCCGTCAGGCACCTTTGCCGGCTGAGCAACATTGCGACGGCGGCTGACTGGCGCGCTCGTCAGCCAGCCGCCATTCGCCGTTCATCGTGCGGCCGGCGGCTTGTCGCGGGCGCCGCGCATCGGGCTTGTCCCCCCTTGTGCAAGCGCGATGCGCCTCCTAACCTCTTTTAAGCGACCGGTCGGTCGGCGCTGTCGCATGGTTGCATGCGCAAGCGTCGGACGATCTTCACCGCCGTGGAACGCACGTTTGATACGGGACGGGGTCGGGCGCTGACGCGCATCATCCCGCCGACATCCGATCGACAACGGAGACACGATGAATCCTACTGCCGCCCTGCCGCCCGGCATCCTGTTCGCACAGCCGTTGACGCCCGTCGCCAACTCGCTGTTCCTTTCGTTTCTCGTTGCGGTGATCCCGATCGCGGTCGCGCTGATCGCACTCGGCGTGCTGCGCCGGCCGGCGTGGCAGGCGTCGCTGGCCGGACTCGTCGCCGGCCTCGCGGTCGCGATCGGCGCGTGGGGCATGCCGGCCGGCCTCGCGTTCAACGCGGTCGGCGCCGGCATGGCGCTCGCGGTCGTGCCCGTGATGTGGATCGTTTTCAACGCCTTGCTGCTTTACAACATCGCGGTGAAGTCGGGCCGCTTCGACCAGTTCCGGCAGTGGATGCTCGACAACCTGCCCGACGACCGGCGCCTCGTGCTGCTCGTCGTCGCGTTTTCGTTCGGCTGCCTGCTCGAAGGGATCTCGGGCTTCGGCACGCCGGTCGCAATCACCAGCGCGCTGCTGATCGCACTCGGCTTCCCCGCGCTCGAAGCGCTCACCTACACGCTGCTGTTCAACACGGCGCCGGTCGCGTTCGGCGCGCTCGGCGTGCCGATCACCGTGCTCGGCGCGGTCACGTCGCTGCCGCCGACCACGCTTGCCGCGATGGTCGGCCGGCAACTGCCGTTCTTCGCGCTGCTGCTGCCGTTCTACGTGGTCGGCGCGTACGGCGGCCTGCGCTCGATTGCGAAGCTGTGGCCCGCGCTGCTCGTGTCCGGCGGCAGCTTCGCGATCGCGCAGTTCGTCACGTCGAACTTCCTCGGCTATCAACTCACCGACGTGCTGTCGTCGCTCACGTCGCTGATCGTCACGATCGGTTTCCTGCAGGTGTGGAAGCCGCAGCCCGATCCGCAATACGCACTCGCGCGCAGCGTGCCCGCCACGGCCGGCGCCGCGCGCGCGGGCTTCGGCGGCTGGCTGCCGTGGATCGTCGTTTCGGTGGTCGTGATCGTCTGGGTGCACGCGAACATCGCCGCGATCGGCGACGTGAAGATCAAGTGGCCGGGCCTGCACAACACGGTGTTCGTGTCGCTGTACCACAAGCCGTATGCGGCGATCTGGGACTTCCAGCCGCTCGGCACCGGCACCGCGATCCTCGTGGCGGCAATCATCACGGCCGTGCTGACGCGCACGGGCATCGGCGCGTTCCTCGAATGCGTGGTCAAGACGTGGCGGCAAACGTGGATCGCGATCGTCACGGTGATGATGATCGTCGGCCTCGCGTACCTGCTGAACTACTCGGGGATCAGCTACACGCTCGGCACCGGCGTCGCGTCGACCGGCGCGCTGTTCCCGCTCGTGTCGGCGTCGCTCGGCTGGATCGCGGTGTTCCTGTCCGGCAGCGACACGTCGGGCAATGCGCTGTTCGGCAACCTGCAGGTCGTCGCCGCACGGCAGCTCGGCTTCGACCCGGTGCTGATGGCCGCGACCAACTCGTCCGGCGGCGTGATGGGCAAGATGATCTCGCCGCAGAACATCGCGACGGGCGTGTCGACGACCGATCTGAAAGGGCAGGAGGGCGTCGTGTTCGCGCGTACCTTCTGGCACAGCGTGATTCTCATGCTGCTGCTCGGCGTGCTGGTGTTCCTGCAGCAGCACGTGCTGACATGGATGATCCCGGCGCTGCCGAAGTGATGTGCGCCGGCCGGCGTGGCGCGGGCGACGGTGTCCGCACGCGCATTCAGCGCGCGGTCACCCGCAGCGCCGTGCGCGCCCTGCGCGTCGTATCGGCCGCTTCATTGCCGGCCGGCAGGATGCACGCGAGGAACGCATCGATCGCGGGGCTGTGGCGGCGCGCCTTCAGGTAGTACACGTATTCGTCGATCGTCGTCTCGACACCGCGCAGTTCGATGACGCGCAGGTCCGGATGACGCTCGGCCTCGCCGCGTGGAAAGAGGCTCCCGCCGACGCCGTGCAGGATGGCCTCGCGGATCGCTTCGCGGCTGCCGATCTCGGCGACCGAGGTGGCCGCGACGCCGGCCGATGCGAGGATCGTCTCCGTGCAGCGGCGCGTGACCGAGCCTTCCTCGCGAATCAGCAGCCGCACGTCGGCGAGCTGAGCGGCGTCGATCGCGTCGAAGCGCGCGAGCGGATGGTCGCGATGCACGACGAGCACCAGCGGATCGGTCGAGATCACCTTGCGCTCGAGGCCTTCCGCGTCATTGCGCTGCGACGACACCGCGAGGTCGATGCGGAATTCGTGCAGCGCCTGCAGGATTTCCTCGGAATTGCCGATCCGGCACGTGAGCGCGATTGACGGATGCGCATGCGAGAAACGGCCGACCGCATCCATGATGTAGTACGGCCCGGTCGCGCCGATCCGCAGCTGACCTTCGAACAGGCCGCCGATGTTGCGCAGCATGATGTCGGCCTGCGCTTCGAGTGCGATCATCTTCTCGACGAGCGGCAGCAGCTCGATGCCGGTCTCGGTGACCTCGAGCTTGCGGCCGCTGCGGTAGAACAACTCGACGCCGTACAACTGCTCGACCTGCCGGATCTGCGCGGCGATCGTCGGCTGGCTCACGCCGAGGTGGCGCGCGGCGCGCGTGATGCTGCCCTGCCGGACGGTCGCATGGAACGCCTTCAGCTGATCGAACACGACTCGGCTTCTCCCCTCTTCATCGCGCGTCAGCGTAGCGTGCGCATGTGTCGGCCGGATGAAAGGCGCGTCGTGCGCCGCTTCGCAAAAAAGCTGGGGGTGAGCGCAAGAAACCTGCTGGAACCGGTCACGGCCGGGACATGCCGGTGCGGACTAATAGCGGCAACGCACCGACCGCCGGCCCTGCTCGACCGGCGCCATCCCTCCTACGACAAACAGGATCTTCTTCATGTCCGCCACCAATCGACGCGATTTCCTGCGCCTCGCCGCCCAGTCGGCCGGCGCGATGGCCGCCTACGCCGGCTTCCCGCCGGCCATCCGCAACGCGCTGGCCATGCCGGCCGCGTATCGCACCGGCACGATCCGCGACGTCGAGCACGTCGTGATCTTCATGCAGGAAAACCGCTCGTTCGACCATTACTTCGGCGGGCTGCGCGGCGTGCGCGGCTTCAACGACCCGCGCCCGCACCTGCTGCCGAGCGGCGCGCCGGTGTGGCAGCAGCCGCCGGCGTCGGTGTTCACGAAGAACTACCATTCGCGCGGGCTCGATCCGGCCGCGCCGTACGTGCTGCCGTTCTACCTCGACCCGAAGCAGACGACCGAATTCCAGCCTGGCACCAACCACGGCTGGAGCAGCGGCCACCTGTCCTGGAACAACGGCCAGTGGGACCAGTGGGTGAACCAGAAGCAGGACGTGCTGACGATGGGCTACCTGAAGCGCCAGGACCTCACGTACCACTACGCGCTCGCCGACGCGTTCACGATCTGCGATTCGTATTTCTGCTCCGCGCACGCCGACACGGCGCCGAACCGCATCTACCTGTGGACCGGCACGATCGACCCGCGCAACGTCTACGGCAACCCGCCGAACGGCCCGGGCATCGGCGAGCGCGACGACGTGAACGGCTACACGTGGACGACCTACGCGGAACGCCTCGAGAACGCGAAGATCAGCTGGAAGGTGTACCAGGGCGGCACCGGCATCCCGGGCGACCCGACCGACAACTACACCGACAATTCGCTGATGTTCTTCAAGCGCTTCCAGGTCAAGGAAGGCGCGAGCGGCCCGCTCGTCGACAAGGGCGCGTCGGATCACACGCTCGCCGAACTGAAGGCGGACGTGCAGGCGAACCGGCTGCCGCAGGTGTCGTGGATCGTCGCGCCGTACAAGTACAGCGAGCACCCGCAGGCGTCGCCGACCGACGGCGCGTTCTATATCAACATGGTGCTCGAAGCGCTGACGTCGAACCCCGAGGTATGGGCGAAGACGGTGTTCATCCTGAACTACGACGAGAACGACGGGCTGTTCGACCACGTCGTGCCGCCGGTGCCTCCGGTCACGAGCGGCGTGGGCGGCCAGGGCATCGTGTCGTCGAACCTGCTGTCGAGCCTCGGCGACGAACAGCTCGACCTGAACAAGTACCCGGGCGAGATGAGCCCGCTCGTGCCGGGTGCGGACCCGGGCGGCATCCAGCCGATCGGCCTCGGGCCGCGCGTGCCGCTGATCATCATTTCGCCGTGGACGAAGGGCGGCTGGGTCTGCTCGGAGACGTTCGACCATACGTCGGTGCTGCGTTTCCTCGAAGCGCGCTTCGGCGTGAAGGAGCCGAACATCAGCGCATGGCGCCGGTCGATCTGCGGCGACCTCACGTCGGCGTTCGACTTCTCCGCGCGCCCCGACACGCGCACGGTGAGCTTCACGGTGCCGCAGCACATCGCGACGGCCGGCCAGGCGTACCAGGTGCCCGCGCAGCAGTCGATGCCGGCGCAGGAAGCGGGCACGCGTCCGGCACGCGCGCTGCCGTACGAGCTGTTCGTGCATGCCCGCGTGAACGGCCGCGACGACAGCGTGTCGCTCGATTTCGCGAACTCGGGCGATGCGGGCGCCGCGTTCTACGTGTACGACCGCCGCAATCCGGCGACGCCGCCGCGCCGCTATGCGGTGTCGTCGCACGACCGATTCGCCGATACGTGGAGCACGTCGGCCGCGGGCGGCGACTACCATCTCGCCGCGTACGGCCCGAACGGCTATCTGTGCGAATTCCAGGGCAATACGCGGCTGGCTGCTGACGCCCGCCACGCGAACCCGGAAGCGAAGATCGGCTACGACGTGCGCAACCGCCACGTGTACCTGCAACTGCGCAACAGCGGCCGCGCGAGCTGCAGCGTGGTGGTCGACAACGCGTACAGCCACGCGCATGCGCGCAGCTACACGCTGGCGCCGGGCGAGCGCATCGAGGATCACTTCGAGCTGTCGTCGAGCCACGGCTGGTACGATCTGACGATCACCGCGACGACGCTGCGCGGCGGCGACGACAAGGTCATGCGCCGCTTCGCGGGCCACGTCGAGACGGGCCGGCCGAGCCAGAGCGATCCGGGGCCGGTCAAGCAGACGGCCTGACGGCAGGCAGGTGCTGCGCGCTTCGGCGGGGCCGTCCGCCGAAGCGCGTTACCACGCGTGCCGATCGGTTCCGTTCGCATTCCGGCACGCGGGATTGGTTTTTGGAAACTGAAAACTGTTGACAATGTATCGGAGCGAGGGTATACAAGGATCATTCGCCGATATGGCGCCCTCGTTTTCATTCGCAGCTTTGCTGCCTGCCGACCATGACTGCCCTGAACGCGCTCAACGCCATCGAACTCCTGCAAAGCCAGTCGCTTGCGATGATTGTCCAGGACATGCTCGAGCGCGCGATCGTGTCAGGCGAGTATGCACCTGGCGAGAAACTCAACGAAGTCGATATCGCGACCAGGCTGAACGTGTCGCGCGGCCCCGTGCGCGAGGCATTCCGCGCGCTCGAGCAGGCCGGGCTGCTGCGCAACGAGAAGAACCGCGGCGTGACGGTGCGCATCGTGCCGCTGCGCGAAGCCGAGGAGATCTACGAAGTTCGCGCGATGCTCGACGAATCGGTCGCGCGTGCGCTCGCGAAGCGCATTTCGCCCGATACGCTGAAGGTGCTGAAGGGCATCATCCAGTCGATGAAGGATGCGGCGAAGACGCACGACGTCACGCGCTATACCGAGCTGAACGTGCAGTTCCACGATGCGATGGTGGTCGGTGTCGGCAATACGCATCTCACCGATACCTACCGCCGGCTCGTGCGCCAGCTTGGGCTGCTGCGCCAGGCCGCGATCGAAGCCGAGGAGGATGCGATCGCGGTGTCGGCGGCCGAGCACGACAAGATCGTGCAGGCGCTCGCCGGCGGCGACGAGGAGAAGGCGGTTGCGCTCGTGCGCGAGCACGTCGCGCACGGTCTCGCGCGGATGCGCCGCACGCACGAACAGGGGTTGCCCGCAACGGGCAAGGCGGCGCGAGAGAAAGCTCGCGCGTGAGCGGCTGCGTGACTTGTCCTGCACATGGCGACGCAAGGGCGGGGCGGCCGTGGATCATTTTCGTTGTTGAGTCGCCGGTTTGCACGGCCCTGCTTGTCTGGCGGCGCCTGACGGCCGTCGGTTCGAAGTTGATGATGTTCGGCGTGCGAGTCGCCGGCGCACTAGTGATCACGCCTTGTCTGCCTTCCCTGCCGCACTCGCAAACTTCGCGAGCCACGTGTCGACCATCGCCGGCTGCCGGCTCTCGTCCTCCGCGCGTTCCTTGCGGCGGATCGCGTTGCGCACGATGTGCGCGCCGACATAACGAATCGGCTCCGGCGGGAAAGCCCCGAGCGGGCCGCGCACGATCGGGCTGCGCGTCCACGCGTTGTCGAGGCCGAGCACCAGCGACGACAGAATCTGCCCGCCCATGTAGGTCGGCCCGACGCCGTTGCCCGAATAGCCGAAGCCGTAGAACACATTCGGCGCGTCGTCGAGGCGGCCGAAGAACGGGAAGCCCGTCACCGAGCGGTCCGACGGGCCGTTCCAGCTCGCGGTGACCGGCACGCCCGCGAGCGACGGGAAGAATTCGCGCAGGCTCCGCGTGAGCTGCGCCTCGTACGGCGAGCGCCGGTCGAACACCGGCGCGATGCGGCTGCGCCACGAGAACGTGTTGCCGCCCTTGCCGAGCATCAGCCGGCCGTCGGCGGTCGTGCGGTAGTAGTACACGAAGATCCGCGAATCGAGCACCGACACGCCGTCCACGAGCCCGGTCTGCTCGAGCAGCGCCGGGCATTTCTCGGTGATGACCATGTCGCTCGACACCACCGCGATCGTGCGCTCGAACTGCGGGAAGCGGCTCGCCATCCACGCATTGATCGCGAATACCAGCTTGCCCGCGCGCACGCTGCCGGACGGCGTGCGCACGACGGCCGGTTGCCCCGCCGTGAAGTCGACGAGCGGCGTGCGCTCGTAGATCCGGATCCCCATCGCGAGCGCGACGCGGCGCAGCCCGCGCACCAGCTTGCCCGGATGCACGGTCGCGGCGATCGGCGAGTACACGCCGTCGAGATTGCGCGCGGAACCCGAGCGGCGCGCGACTTCGGCTGCCGGCAGCGGCTCGTAGCTGTGGATCCCGCACGCGGCGAGCGCGTCGAGGACCGGCGCGAGCGTGCCGACCTGCGCGCGGGATGTGGCGGTGTACAGCGTGCCGTCGAGCCGCAGCTCGGCATCGATGCCGTGCGCACGGCAGAAGTCGGCGATGTGCTGGACGGCCGCTTCCGACGCCTTCACGAGCCGGATCGCCTCCGCTTCGCCGAACAGCCGCCGCAGCGTCAGGAATTTCGCGGACCACGTGAGCAGGCACCCGCCGTTGCGCCCGCTCGCGCCGGCGCCGCACAGGTCGGCCTCGAGTATCGCGATGTCGAGCGCAGGGTTCTGCTGCTTTGCCTGGATCGCGGTCCAGAGTCCCGTGAAGCCGCCGCCGACGATACAGACGTCGGCCTGCGTCGCGTCCTGCAGGGCGGGTGCGAGATCGCCGTCATTGAACAGTGCTTGTTCGATCCAGAAGGGTCGCATCGGGTGTCGTGCCAGTAGAAGTCGGTCTGCCGTGCCGCGCACGGGGGAGAAAAACGAAAGCGAAACCAACGCATGGCGACGCGCGGCGGGAAGCCGTGCGCCGCCGTGCGGCCCGGTACAGCGCGTTCAGGCGGCTGCTTCGGCGGATACGCGGCGCACGCCCATCGCCTTCAGCGTGTCGGCGATCGAGGCGACGGCGCCCGGAATGCCGGCTTCGCCGAAGTGGCCGATGCAGCCGACGCGGAACGTGTCGACTTCGGTCAGCTTGCCCGGATACAGAATGTACCCACGCTTTTTGACCTCCTGATAAAAGCGCTTGAAGTCGTAATTCGGATCGTCCGGCGCATGGAACGTGACGATGATCGGTGCCTGGATCGCCGGATCGAGGAAGGGCCGGAAACCGAGTGCGAGCATCCCGTCGATCAGCGCGCGGTAGTTGCGCTGATAGCGGCCCCCGCGCGCGGCGAGGCCGCCTTCGTCGACGTATTGCGCAACGGCGGCGTCGAGCGCCGCGACCACGTGCGTCGGCGGCGTGAAGCGCCATTGCGTCGTGCGCTGCATGTACACCCACTGGTCGTACAGGTCCATCGCGAGCGAATGGCTGTTGCCTTCGCAACGTTCGAGCGTGCTGCGCTTCGCGATCACGAAGCCGAGCCCCGGCACGCCTTCGAGGCATTTGCCGGACGCGGCGATCACCGCGTCGAACGGTGTCGTGCGCGCGTCGATGTCGATCGCGCCGAACGAGCTCATTGCATCGACGATCAGCCCGCGGCCGTGCTTCGCGACGACCTGCGCGACGTCGTGCAGCGGGTTCAGTACGCCGGCGCCGGTTTCGCAGTGCACGAGCGCGACGTGCGTGATGGTCGGATCGGCGGCGAGCGCGCGCTCGACGTCGGCCGGATCGACGCGGCGGTCCTCGCTGTAGTCGATCGTCGTGAGCTGGCGGCCGAGCACGCGGCAGATCTTCGCGAGGCGCTGGCAGTACGCGCCGTTGTTCGGCACCAGCACGTGGCCGTCGTGTGCCACGAGCGTGCCGATGGCCGCCTCGACCGAGAATGTGCCGCTGCCTTGCAGCGGCACGCATTCGTGCGTGCCTTCGCCGTGCACGATCTGCAGCAGCCGCTCGCGCAGCCGTGCGGTGATCGCATTGAAGTCGCTGTCCCACGATCCCCAGTCGCGCAGCATCGCGTCGCGCGTGCGGTCCGAGGTCGTCAGGGGGCCGGGGGTGAGCAAGATGGGCTGGGTGGCGAGCGTCATGGTGTCTCCTGGGTGAAGTCGGGACGTCACGTGAATGCGGCTAATGGATCAACGGCGATGCGGATTGCGCCAGGCCTGCGTGCGGCGCAACAGACGGTGCGAGATGCAGGCGAACAGCACGCACGCGAGCGACGAGGTCGCGAGCACGAGCGTCGCCATTGCGGCGGCCGGTCCCATCTGGCCCGCGTCGTCGAGGTTCAGGATTGCGACGGATGCGGGTTGCGTGTCCGGCGAATAGAGGAACGCGACGGCGGAGACGGTCGTCATCCCGTTGACGAACAGGTAGCGCGCGATCAGCAGGATCGCGGGCAGGCATACGGGCACGGTCACGCGCACGAAGGTTTTGTAGAACGGCACCTTCAGCGACGCCGACACGGCCTCGAACTCGCTGTCGATCTGCCGCAGCGCGGTGACGGCGGTCAGGTGGCTCGACGCGTAGTAGTGGACGACCGTGACGATCGCGAGCAGCCACAGCGTCCCGTACAGCCCGTTCAGCGGATTGCCGGGCGCGTTGAACAGGAAGATGTAGCTGATGCCGAGCACGAGGCCGGGCACGCCCATCGGCAGGATCGCGCACAGGCTGATGAAGCCGCGCAGCCAGCGCGCGCCGCGCGTCTTCTCGATCAGGTAGGCGCCGCCGAACACGACGATCGTGCCGCCGAGCGCGACGGTTGCCGCCATCCGCAGGCTGTTCTTGTACGCGTCGAAGATGCCGGCACCGATCAACCCCATCTTGTAGTGCTGCAGCCCGAGGCTCATCTGGTACGGCCAGAACTTCACGAACGACGCGAACACCGAGATGCCGACCACCGCGATGAAGAACGCGCACACCAGCGCGCAGTACGCGAGCATCGCGGCGTCGAAGCCGCGCGACGGCTTCGGCTGGTACGGCGTCGAGCGCGCGCCGAGCTGCGACTGCTGGCGGCGGCGGATGAAGTAGTCCACGCCGAACGCGACGAGCGCCGGGCACAGCAGCATCAGGCTCACGACCGCGCTGCGGTTGAAGTCCTGCAGCCCGATGATCAGCTTGTAGATGTCGGTCGACAGCACGTTGTACGAACCGCCGATCACCACCGGCACGCCGAAGTCGTTGATGCACATCGTGAACGCGACCATCGTCGCGCTGATCAGCCCGTACTTCGCGCCGGGCAGCGTGATCGTGAAGAACTTGCGCGTGCGGCTCGTGCCCATCGCGTCGGCGGCCTCGTAGAGCCGACCGTCCGCAAGCGACAGCGCGGTGACGAGGATCATCAGCACGTGCGGGAACGACGCGTACACCATGCTTGCGACGATGCCCGGCAGCCCGTAGATCGAATGGCCGTGCAGCAGCGGTTTGAGCAGCCCCGCGTTGCCGAACCAGTAGATGAACGACACGGCGGACAGCAGCGTCGGCGCGAGCAGCGGCAGCAGCGCGATCGTGCGCGCGGCATGCTTCAGCGGCATGCACGAGCGCGTCAGCGCATACGCGAACGTGAACGCCATCGGCACGACGATTGCCGTGACGAGTGCGCCGACTGTCAGCGAATGCAGCATCGAGCGCAGCACGCCGCTGTCCTCGAGATACTCGACGAAGTTGTGCGCGCCGACGAAGTGCCCGTCCGCATCGACGAAGCATTTCTGCACGACGAGCGCGAGCGGCAGCAGCAGGAACAGCGACATCAGCGCGGCCATCGCGACGAGCGCGAGCTGCGCGACGCGGTCGTGCCAGTGCGTGATCTGCCGCACGTCGGCGGGGGCGGCCGCGCTGCGGCGGCGTTCGGTGAGGACGGCGCTCATTGCAGTCGCTCCTTCGCACTCGGAAACACGCGCACATGCTCTCGATCGAGCGCGAGGTCGACCCGCGCGCCGGCCTGCACGCCGGTGCGATCGACGTCGTGATACGACAGGTCGGCGACGATCTCCTGGCCGTCGAGCCCGTCGATCCGGAAGCTCACACGGCAGAATGCGCCGAGGAATTCGAGCTTCTCGACGCGGCCGGCCAGCACGTTGTCGGCCGTCTCGCCCGGAATGCGGATGCGCAGATCCTCGGGGCGCACGTAGACCGACACGGCCGTGCCCTGCGCTGGCCGGGTGACGCCATGCCGGCAGTCGAAGCCGACGCCGCCGGCGCGCAGCGTGCCGTCCTGCGCGACTTCAGCGGGAATCGTGTTGACGCGGCCGATGAAGTCCGCGACGAATGGCGACGCGGGCTGCCGATAGATTTCGAGCGGCGTGCCGATCTGCTCGATCACGCCGTGGTTCATCACGACGATGCGGTCGGCCATCGACAGCGCTTCTTCCTGGTCGTGCGTGACCATGATCGTCGTCACACCGAGCCGCTGCTGCAGCGCGCGGATCTCCTGGCGCAGCCGCACGCGCACGCGTGCGTCGAGCGCCGACAGCGGTTCGTCGAGCAGCAACAGGCCGGGCGACGTCGCCAGGGCGCGCGCGAGTGCGATGCGCTGCTGCTGGCCCCCGGACAACTGACCCGGATGCTTGCGATGGCTGTCGGGCAGGCCGACGAGCGCGAGCAGCGTGTGCACGCGCTCGTGGATCACCTCGCGCTTCATCTTGCGGTTCACGAGCCCGTACGCGACGTTGTCGTAGACGGTGAGGTTCGGAAACAGCGCGTACGACTGGAACACGATCCCGTAGTCGCGCAGTTGCGGCGGCAGCCGCGAGATGTCGCGGCCGTCCTGCATGATGCGGCCGGCGTTTTGCGCCTCGAGCCCCGCGATGATCCGCAGCAGCGTGGTTTTCCCGCAGCCGGACGGCCCCAGGAAGCAGATCATCTCGCCCTTCATCACGCTCAGGTTGATGTCGGTGAGGACCTGTGTGTCGTTGTACCGCTTTTCGATGCGTTCTACGCTCAGATAGGGTGCCATGCACGCCTCCACGCTGCGGGCGGCCCGCCGGCGGCCCGGATACGACGATGGGAAGGGATGCGGGGCGGCGCGCGACGCGGCCCCGCTGCCGGGTGCGGCGTTACTGCCGGGTCATTGCTGCGCCTTCGCCCCGTAGCGCTTCTGCCAGGTGTCGAGAATCGACAGGCGGTTCTTCGCGGACCACACGAAGTCGTTCTTCACGAGCAGGTCCGAATAGTTGTCGGGGATGCCGGAGAGCTTGCGCGCGACACCCGGGTACGCGACGATCGCCCACCAGCGCGCGGTGATCTCGTTCGCTTCCTTGCTCGCCATGAAGTCGGCAAGCTTCTTCGCGGCGTCCGGCTGTTTGGTCGTCTTCATGATCGCCGTGCCTTCCATGTCCCAGCCGAGGCCTTCCTTCGGGAACACCAGGTCGATCGGTGCGCCCTGCGCCTGCAGTTCGTGGCCGCGGAATTCGAACGAGATGCCGATCGGGAACTCGCCGGTGCCGGCGAGCGTGCACGGCTTCGAGCCCGAGTGCACGTACTGCGCGACGTTCTTGTCGAGCGCGTCCATGAATTTCCAGCCGCGGTCGTCGCCAAAGGTCTGCAGCCACGCCGTGACGTCGAGATAGCCGGTGCCCGACGACACCGGGCTCGGCATCACGATCGCGCCCTTGTAGATCGGTTTCGTCAGGTCTTCCCACGACGTCGGCTTCGGAATGTTCTTCGCCTGCGCGGCGACGCGGTTGTAGCAGATCGTCGCGCCCCATACGTCCATGCCGACCCAGTGCGGCGGCGTGTTCGCGTCGCTGTACTTGCGCGTGAGCTGGTCGAAGCCCTTCGGTGCGTACGGCATCAACATCCCCTGCAAGTCGAGCAGCGTGAGGCTCGATGCGGCGAGGCCGAGCACGACGTCCGCGCGCGGGTTGTTCTTTTCGGCGAGCAGCTTCGCGGTGACCGAGCCGGTCGAGTCGCGCACCCAGCGGATCTCGACGCCGGGGTTCGCCTTCTCGAACGCGTCCTTGTAGGGCTTCATCGCCTCGTCTTCCAGCGCGGTGTAGACGAGCAGCGAAGTCTTCGCGTGCGCCGCCTGCGCCGCGCCGAGCGCGACCACGGCGGCAAGCGCAAGACGCGCCGCGCCCGTCGCCCATCCGTTCAAACGCTTGTGTACCGGCACTTCGTTCATCTTCAGACCCCTTGACTATGGCGCCGCGGCACGCGGCGGATGAGTGGAGACCAGCCCTCTTCGTACTTCCTCGTGCTTCCGTGGTTTGCTTTTTGTTCTCTGCATGTTGTTGACAATCTACAAATCATCAATTTTAATGTCAAGCATGGAAAACACCTCCTCGGCGCGGCGCGGGCGCCGACAGCTCAACCCCCTTCGAACCGAAAGGACTGAACGTCATGACTGAAACGCCTGTATCCGTGGAAGTGAACGGCCGTCGCTACAACTGGATGAGCCGGCCCGTGGTGGTCGTCTGCGTCGACGGCTGCGCCTATGAATATCTCGAGATGGCGGCCGAGGCCGGCGTTGCGCCGTTCCTGCGCACGCTGCTGAAGCCGGGCACGGCGCTCAAGGGCGAGTGCGTGGTGCCGAGCTTCACGAACCCGAACAACCTGTCGATCGTGACCGGCGTGCCGCCGGCGATCCACGGGATCAGCGGCAACTATTTCTACGATCGCGACACCGGCGCCGAGGTGCTGATGAACGATCCGAAGTACCTCGTCGCGCCCACCGTGCTCGCGACCTTCGCGGAACAGGGCGCGCGCGTCGCGGTCGTCACCGCGAAGGACAAGCTGCGCCGCCTGCTCGGCAAGGGGCTCAAGGGCATCTGCTTCTCGTCGGAAAAGGCCGACGAGGCGAGCATCGAGGAAAACGGCATCGACAACGTGCTCGAACTGGTCGGCAAGCCGGTGCCGAGCGTGTACAGCGCAGACCTGTCGGAATTCGTGTTCGCGGCCGGCGTGCGCCTGCTCGAGACGCGCCCGATCGACCTGATGTACCTGTCGACCACCGACTACGTGCAGCACAAGTGCGCACCCGGCACGGACGGCGCGAACGCGTTCTACCAGATGATGGACAAGTACCTGAAGCGCCTCGACGAACTCGGCGCGATCGTCGCGATCACGGCCGACCACGGGATGAACGCGAAGCACGACGGCGAGACCGGCGAGCCGAACGTGATCTACCTGCAGGAGCTGTTCGACGAGTGGCTCGGCCACGATGCGGCGCGCGTGATCCTGCCGATCACCGATCCGTACGTCGTTCACCATGGCGCGCTCGGCTCGTTCGCGACGGTCTACGTGCCGGATTCCGCCGATGCCGACGCGCTGCGCGCGCGGCTCGCCGCGGTGGACGGCATCGAGGTCGTGCTGACGGGGGCCGAAGGCTGCGCGCGGTTCGAGCTGCCGCCGGCGCGGATGGGCGACCTGATCGTGATCTCGCAGCAGGACGTCGTGCTTGGCACGCGCCGCATCAAGCACGACCTGTCCGGCCTCGACGTGCCGCTGCGCTCGCACGGCGGGCTATCCGAGCAGATCGTGCCGCTGATCTTCAGCAAGCCGGTCGCGACCGACGTCTCGGGCCGCGCGCGGCTGCGCAACTTCGACATCATCGACATCGCGCTCAACCATCTGCAGTGATACGCAGGTATCCGCCAGGGAGACACTCATGAACGCCATTGCAGCATCGACGGATGTTCGCGCGCTTCATCGTGAAGCACTGCGAATCGATGGTGAACGGATCCATCGCGACGCGGTGATCGAGATACGAAACCCGTACGACGGCTCGCTCGTCGGCACCGTGCCGAAGGCGACGCTCGACGACGTGCGGCGCGCATTCGCGGTCGCCCGCGCGTACCGGCCGTCGCTCACGCGCCACGAGCGGGCGGCGATCCTGCGCCGTGCGGCCGACATCGTGCGTGCGCGCACCGCCGAGATCGCCGAGCTGATCACGGCCGAAGCCGGGTTGTGCATCAAGGATTCGACGTATGAAGCGGGGCGCGTCGCCGACGTACTCACGTTCGGCGCGGGTGAAGTGCTGAAGGACGACGGGCAGATCTTCTCGTGCGACCTGACGCCGCACGGCAAGAAGCGCCGTGTATACACGCAGCGCGAGCCGCTGCTCGGCGTGATTTCCGCGATCACGCCGTTCAACCATCCGATGAACCAGGTCGCGCACAAGGTCGTGCCGTCGGTCGCGACCAACAACCGGATCGTCGTGAAGCCATCGGAGAAGGTGCCGCTGTCGTGCTACCTGTTCGCGGACATCCTGTACGAAGCGGGCCTGCCGCCGCAGATGCTGCAGGTGATTACCGGCGACCCGAAGGAAATCGCGGACGAACTGATCACGAACCCGGCGATCGACCTGATCACGTTTACCGGCGGCGTGTCGATCGGCAAGTCGATCGCGTCGCGGATGGGCTACCGGCGCGCGGTACTCGAGCTCGGCGGCAACGACCCGATCATCGTGATGGAGGATGCCGATCTCGACGAGGCGAGCACGCTTGCGGTGTCGGGCTCGTACAAGAACTCGGGGCAGCGCTGCACCGCGATCAAGCGGATGCTCGTGCACGAGGCGGTGGCCGATCGTTTCACCGAGCTGGTGGTCGAGAAGACCCGCGCGTGGGCGTACGGCAACCCGGCCGATCCGTCGGTCGACATGGGCACGGTGATCGACGAAGCGGCCGCGAAGTTCTGCGAGCAGCAGGTGAACGATGCGATTTCACGCGGCGCGCGCCTGCTGGTCGGCAACGTGCGCGACGGCGCGCTGTATTCGCCGACCGTCGTCGATCGCGTGACGCCGGACATGCCGCTCGTGAAGTACGAGACGTTCGGGCCCGTGTCGCCGATCATGCGCTTTCGCGACATCGACGAGGCGATCCGGATGTCGAACAGCACCGACTATGCGTTGTCGTCGTCGGTCTGCACGAACCGCTTCGACAGCATCACGCGCTTCATCACGGAGCTCGAAGTCGGCAGCGTGAACGTGCGCGAGGTGCCGGGCTTCCGGCTCGAACTGACCCCGTTCGGCGGCGTGAAGGATTCGGGTCTCGGCTACAAGGAAGGCGTGCAGGAAGCGATGAAGAGCTTCACGAATACGAAGACCTATTCGCTGCCGTGGTAAGTCGCACGTAATGTGTCGACATTCGCGCCCGCACCGGTTTCACGGCCGGTGCGGGCGTTATTCGATCGGCTCATATCGTTAGCCGATTTGCGTTTTTGCCGGGCTTGCCCGCATCGGTAGAATTCGCGGACCTCTCGAACGGCGCACGTGCGCCGGCGGGATCACTCCCTTCAATCATTCGGGGTCCGCATCATGAAAATCCTCCGCTCCATCCTGGTCGTCGCGATGCTGCAGGCCGTCGCGGCCACGAGTGCGCTCGCTGCCGACGACCTGGCGCAGATCAAGTCGGCCGGCGTGTTCCGGATCGGCACCGAAGGCACGTATGCACCGTTCACGTATCACGACGCGACGGGCAAGCTGACCGGCTTCGACGTCGACATCGCGACCGCGATCGCGCAGCGGCTCGGCGTGAAGCCAGAATTCGTCGAGGGCAAGTGGGACGGGCTGATCGCAGGCCTGGACGTGAACCGCTACGACGCGGTCGTCAACGAAGTGTCGATCACCGAGGCGCGCAAGGCGAAATACGATTTCTCGACGCCGTACATCACGTCGCACGCGGTGCTGATCGTGCGCGCGGACAACACGTCGATCCGCTCGTTCGACGATCTGAAGGGCAGGAAATCCGCGAACACGCTGACGAGCAATTTCGGCAAGCTCGCGGCCGCGCACGGCGCGGACGTGGTGCCGGTGCAGGGCTTCAACGAGTCGATCGATTTGCTGAGCTCGGGGCGCGTCGACGCGACGATCAACGACTCGCTGTCGTACCTCGATTTCCGCAAGCACAAGCCCGATGCGAAACTGAAGATCGCGGCGACCGACACGACCGGCGCCGGCGATGCCTCGGGCGTGCTGCTGCGCAAGGGCAGCCCCGCGCTGGTGGCCGCGATCGACAAGGCGCTCGCGGACATCAAGGCCGACGGCACCTACGCGAAGATCTCGCAGAAGTATTTCGGCCGCGACCTGTCGCAGCCGTGATGCGAGGCTGAACGATGCCGCCCTGGCTGCACTTGATGGCGGAATCGCTGCGGCCCCTGCTCGTCGCGGGGCTCGTGTTCACGGTTCCGCTCACGCTCGTGTCGTTCGCCATCGGGCTGCTGCTGGCGTTCGGCGCGGCGCTCGCGCGCCTGTTCGGGCCGCGCTGGGCGCAGGCCGGCGTACGCTTCTACATCTGGCTGTTTCGCGGTTCGCCGCTGCTCGTGCAGTTGTTCGTGATCTTCTACGGATTACCGAACGTCGGCATCGTGCTCGATCCTTTGACCGCCGCCGTGATCGGCTTCTCGCTGAACGTCGGTGCGTACAACGCCGAGGTGATTCGCGGCGTGATCGAATCGATCCCGAAGGGGCAATGGGAAGCCGCATATTCGATGGCGATGACGCGCGCGCAGGCGCTGCGCCGCGCGATCCTGCCGCAGGCCGCGCGCGTCGCGCTGCCTGCGCTGTCGAATTCGTTCATCTCGCTCGTGAAGGACACGTCGCTCGCGGCCGTGCTGACCGTGCCGGAGATCTTCCAGGCCGCGCAGCGCATCGCGGCCGTGACCTACGAGCCGCTGATCCTCTACACCGAAGCCGCATTGATCTATCTGCTGTTCAGCTCGGTGCTGTCCACGCTGCAACGTCGCCTCGAACTCCGTTTCGGCCGTCACGCGCTGTTTCACGCGGAGTTGCGATGATTCGTCTCGAACGCATCGACAAGTCGTTCGGCGCGCATCGCGTGTTGAGCGCGATCGACCTCGCATTGCAGCCCGGCAGCGTGACGGCGCTGATCGGGCCTTCCGGCAGCGGCAAGAGCACGCTGCTGCGCTGCGTGAACCTGCTCGAAGTGCCGGAGACAGGCACGCTCGCGGTCGGTGACGTACGCATCGAATTCACGGCGGAGCACCGGCTGTCGCGCGACGCTGTGTTCGCGGTGCGGCGGCAGACCGGCATGGTGTTCCAGAATTTCCAGCTGTTTCCGCACCTGAGCGTCGTGCAGAACGTGATGGAAGGGCTCGTGACCGTGCAGCGCTGGCCGCGCGAGCAGGCACGTGAACGCGCGCTCGCGTTGCTCGACAAGGTCGGCATCGCGGACAAGGCCGACGCGTGGCCCGCTACGTTGTCGGGCGGGCAGCAGCAGCGCGTCGCGATCGCGCGTGCGCTCGCGCCGTCGCCGCAGGTGCTGCTGTGCGACGAACCGACGTCGGCGCTCGATCCCGAGCTGTCCGTCGAAGTTGTCGAGGTGCTGCGCCAGCTCGCGCGCGAAGGCACGACCATGCTGATGGCCACGCATGATCTGCGTCTGGCCGCATCGGTTGCGCACGATGCGGTGTTTCTCGCGGAAGGCCGCGTAGTCGAAGCCGGTGCATCGCACGAGTTGTTCGGCCGGCCGCGCGATCCGCGCACCGCGAAGTTTGTCGCGACGCTCGCGCAAGGCGCGCCGGCCCTCTGACGTGCCGCGCGGCAGCGGCGGCGATCAACCGCGCGTGTGCCCGTCTAGCACCGCCGCGACGATCGCTTCCGGCGCATCCTCCTGAACGAGGTGCCCCGCGCGTGGTACGCGGATCAGCTTGCCGCCCGCGATGCGATCGGCGAGTGCCTGCCCCTGTTCGAGCGGAATCCATCCGTCGTCCTCGCCCCACACGATGCGTACCGGAAAGTCCGGCCGCGCATAACGGGCTTCGGCTTCCTCGACGTAGCGCTGGCGCATCTGCGCGATTTGCCGATAGAACGCGGATTGGCCGGCGGGCGTGAGCCATGGCGAACGGTAGATCGACAGCACGTCGTCGCTCAACGGCCGCGCGACCGCATTGCCGATATAGGCCGACACGAGCGCGTGATGCGCATAGGCCGGCAGGCCGGCGAACGCGGCTTCATGCTGCGCGACGTGCCGCACGAACGGCGAGCCTTGCGGCGCGATCGCGACCGGGTTCACGAGCGTCAGGTCGGAATACGCAATGCCGTCGAGGAAATGCGCACGCAGCACGGTTGCCCCGCCGTAGTCGTGTGCGAGCACGCGCGGGCGAACGATGTTCCATGCGTCGAGCATCGCGCCGAACAGCGCGTTCTGCCGGCCGAGCGATACGTCCGCATCCGGCATGTCCGACTGACCGTAGCCGAGCAGGTCGTAGAAGAACACGCGATGGCGCCGCGCGAGCCACGGGGCGATGCGTCGCCACACCTGCGACGAAAACGGCGTGCCGTGAACGAGCACCAGCGGCGGCCCTTCGCCGAGCGTTCCCCATGCGATCCGGTGGCCTGCGAAATCGAAGCGGTTCGGAAGTTCGAGCATCGGCATCTCCGTGCTAACCTGTTTTGGTTGTTAATAGGTTACGCCGGTTTGTTCGGATGTGAAACCGATAGGTGAAAATAAATGGTTACTCGATACGACCCTGAGCGACAGGCGCATGCATGGAGCGCGGCCGATTTCGTCGGCGGCCATCCGGCGCTCGACTTCCTGAACACGGTAGCCGACACGGGCAAGACGCGCGACGAGGACAAGTTCGTCGACTGGCCGGTCGTGCGCGCGTGGGCCGGGAAGTCGGGCTTGCTGACGGAGGCGGACCTGACGCGGTTTCTGAGTCACCCCCGGCAGGATGGTGTGGACGAGCTCGCCTCGCTGCGCTGTTTTCGCGACGACGCTTATGTCGCGCTCGCGCATCTGACGGCCGGCGACGGCGGCAGTGCCGGCGCGCGAGCGGTGCACCGTCTCACGGAGGCGATTCGCGATGCGATCGGGCGCAGCACATTCGACGCGATCGACGGCCGCTTCGCCTGGCGGCCCGATGCGCGTGCGGCGTCTGGCTGGCTCGATGCGGCCGCGCTCGGGTTCGAGCATCTGCTGCGCGGCGACGATTTCGCGCGCGTTCGGCAGTGCGGCCGCTGTACTTGGTTCTTCGTCGATCGCGGCCGAGGCGTCGGACGACGGTGGTGCGACATGCGCACGTGCGGCAATCGCGCGAAGGTGGAGGCGTTCAGGGAGCGGTGAAGCAGGAACCGCGCCGGTTTACCGGCCCGGCTCCGTATTCGTCATTCGGCGACTTCGTGCAGCCGATGCTCGGGCCACAGCCTCGCGGCGACGAACAGCCCGGCAACGAAGAGCGGCGCGCCGATCGCGAACAGGATGCCCGCGACGCGCCAGCGATCCCAGAACCGGTCGACGACCGCTTGCTCCGGCGTGACGGGGTCGTACAGCACGTTGACCGCGTCACCTTCATGCAGCCCCAGGAACGATGACGCCGGGCCTTGCGTGAACGTGATCGGACGGCCGCTGTCGGTGGTGAACGCGACGATCGCCGAACGGAGCGACGAGCGTGCGGTGCCGGCCACCTCGACGACGTGGCCGATCGAGCGTGCGTAACGATGGGCGATCTGCCACTGGCGCAGGCCCGCGGCGCCTGCGCCCGCCAGAAGGCCGGTGCCGATCGCGATCGGGATCAGCACGACCGCGATGTTCCAGCGGCGCCGCACCGGTTTGCCGGCGGCGCGGCGCGGCAGGGCGCCGGACGGCCGGTTGCGGCGCTCGTTTACGTACAGCAGGCTGCCGATCGAGAGCGACACGACCGCGAGCAGCGCAGGCACGGCAGCCGGAAACCAGCGTTGCGCGAAATCGTCGATCAGGGCGGGGCGCCCGGGATGGGCGGGGTCGAGCAGGACGTCGACGCTTTCGCCGATGTCGTACGCAGGGACGCTCGACGCGGTATTGCCGGCGACTTCGCGGCGCTGGCCGTCGTTCGAGAGGTAGGCGACGATCGGCCGGTACGCGCGCATCGCGTCGCTGTCCTGCACGATGCGCACGACCGTGCCCGGTGTGCGAACCAGCTGGCCGGCCGTGCTGCTGGCCGTGACGGCGAGCGCGGCTGCGAGCGTGAGCAGTGCAACGCCGAGTGCAAACGCGACGAGCGTGTCCTTACGTGGCATGACCGGATTCGCTGCGCGCGTTGTGCGACGGATCCGGATGCGTTCGGATGGGGGGCGCGCGTCGACTTGCGCGCTGCTGCCGGCGTGACCATGCCCTCTGAATGGTCCGGTCTCGTTCACATGATTCCATGTTTGACGTCCCATGCTCTCTCAGTGCCGACAGCGATACGGCGATCGCGATGCCGGTCGTGTGATATTTGTCGGACGATTCTAGCGGAAACGGTGCGGGAGAGGCATGCGGCCGGATACCGCGATGCAGGCGGGGCGAGTCGGCAGCGGAAATGGAAAAAGGCCGGTTAGCTTGCGCTAACCGGCCTTTGAAATTCCTGGTGGGGCGTGAGTGACTCGAACACTCGACCTACGGATTAAGAGTCCGCTGCTCTACCAACTGAGCTAACGCCCCCAACAGAAGAAAGATTATGCCCGGGTATTTCGCCCTTGGCAAGTCCTTTCTGCAAATTTCCTCAAAAAATTTCGTCACGACAACGGCAGCTGTCAGCGCGGTAACGAGCCATCGCTATCGGCGCGGTCCCGGTATGATGACGTCCACACGCGTTGCGCGGCGGTCGCGCAACGTTTTCTGGACATCCGAAGATGGACGAAAACGCAGTCCGCGAATTGCTCGATCGCCTGCTGGCCCCATGGGTTCGCTCGCTCGGTCTGGTCCCCGTATCGATCGGCGACGACACCGTCACGATGCGTCTGCCGTTTTCCGGCGAATTCCGTCATTCGGGCGGCATCATCTGCGGCCAGGTGTTCACGGCTGCGGCCGACACGGCGATGGTGGTCGCGATCTCGGCCGCGCTCGGCGAGTTCCGGCCGATGACGACCGTTTCGCTGAACACCAACTTCATGCGTCCGGTGCGCAAGGGCGACGTGCTCGTCACTGCGCGCGTGCTGCGGATGGGCCGCAACCTCGTGTTCGGTGAAATCGAGTTGTTCGACGAGGACGGCAAGATGGCCGTTCACGCGACGTCGACCTACGCGCTCGTCAGCTGAGCGGCGCGATGTTCGACCAGATCGTCTTTGCGGGCGGCGGCAATCGCTGCTGGTGGCAGGCCGGCTTCTGGGACGTCGCGCAGCCGGCGCTCGGGCTGCGCCCGCGCGTGATCGCGGGCATTTCGGCCGGCGCCGCCACTGCCTGCATGCTGTATACGCGCGATGCCGCGTGGGTGATGCGCTATTACGAGGAAGCGCTGCGCCACAACCGCAAGAACGCGTACTGGGGCAACCTGTTCAGCCGCGAGCCCGTGTTTCCGCATTACCGGATCTACCGCCAGGCGCTGCTCGACATCTACGGCGATCCGTTCCCGCAGCTCGCCGACGCACCGGAGATCCGCATCGGCGTGTCGCACGTGCCGCGCTGGCTTGGCGCGCGCAGCGCGGTCGCGGCGGGCCTCGTCGCGTACAACATCGAGAAATACGTGCGCAAGACGCTGCACCCGACGCTCGGCCGCACGCTCGGCTTTCGTCCCGAGTTCGTGCGCGCGCAGGCCTGTGCGACTGTCGACGAACTCGCCGACCTGATCCTGCAGTCGTCGTGCACACCGCCGTTCACGCCGGTGCTGCGCCGCGGCGGGCGGCCCGTGCTCGATGGCGGGATGGTCGACAACGTGCCGGTCGGCGCGCTCGACCCGTCGCCGGGCGATGTGCTGGTGCTGGTCACGCGGCTGTATCCGCGTCCGCAGATGTTCACTGTCGCGCACGGCGACCAGCGGCGGCTGTACGTGCAGCCGTCGAGCAAGGTGCCGATTTCGAGCTGGGATTACACGAGTCCGTCGCAGATGCGGCATGCGTACGACCTCGGACGGCGTGACGGCGAGCATTTTCTTGCGCGCGTCGACGCGATGACGCGCGGCCGCGTGGCCGCCTGAAGAAAGAAACGGAGAAGCGGGCCGCGCGCCATGCGCGGCCCGCGCTGCGCGGATCAGCGTTTGCGGATCGGCGTCAGCGCTTCCGGGTTCGCGACGCTGGACATGTCGCCCTGGTCGAACGCGAGGATGTTCTTGAATGCCGCGCTGAAATAGAGTTCGTAGCTTTCGCGTTCGACGTAGCCGATGTGCGGCGTGCAGATCACGTTTTCCATCCGCAGCAGGCTGTAGCCCTGCAGGATCGGTTCGCTCTCGAACACGTCGATCGCGACCATCCCCGGACGATTGTGCGACAGCGCGTTGACGAGTGCATTTTCCTCGAGCAGCTCCGCGCGGCTCGTGTTGACGAGCAGCGACGTCGGCTTCATCCGCATCAGGTCTTCCTGCTTGACGATCCCGCGCGTGTCGTCGTGCATCCGCAAGTGCAGCGACAGCACGTCGCTCTGCTCGAACAGCGCTTCGCGGCTTTCGGCAGCCGCGTAGCCGTCGGCGCGCGCGGCCTCGAGCGAATGCTCGCGGCCCCAGATCAGCACGTTCATCCCGAATGCCTTGCCGTAGCCGGCGACGAGCCGGCCGATCTTGCCGTAGCCCCAGATGCCGAGCGTCTGGCCGCGCAGCACCTGGCCGAGGCCGAAGTTCGGCGGCATCGCCGACGTCTTCAGGCCCGACTGCTGCCATGCGCCCTGCTTGAGGTTCGCGACGTATTGCGGAATGCGGCGCTGGGCGGCCATTACGAGCGCCCAGGTGAGTTCGGCCGGCGCGACCGGTGAACCAGTGCCTTCGAGCACCGCGATGCCGCGGTCGGTACAGGCTTCGAGGTCGATGTGGCTCGACACGCGCCCGGTCTGGCTGATCATGCGCAGATTCGGCAGCTTCGCGAGCAACTGCGACGTGATCGGCGTGCGCTCGCGGATCAGCACGAGCGCCTCGACTTCCGCCAGACGGCTCGCGAGCTGTCCCAGGCCGCGCACCGTGTTGTTGAAGACCTTCACGTCGTGATCGGCAAGCATCTCGAAGCAGTTCAGCTTGCGGACGGCGTCCTGGTAGTCGTCGAGGATGGCAATTTTCATGGTCAGCGGGAATCGCGCGTTGAAAGCGGCGGCGGTGGCGGCGGCGCGCGTCGCGCACTCGCCCCGCCCGGCCGGGGCCGACATGATGCTACGTCGGCGTGCTCCGTGGTGTCTTTTTAACAGGTTGTTACGCTCCGCCGCAATTGGCGCCGGCCTGATCCGGCGCCGCTTCCGTGCGATGCCGCCGGGTGCGCTGCTGTGTCGCATCAAACACGTCTTTCCTGATTCGACCGTTTCCCCGACGAGGTTCACCCAATTGTTGCTGCAATCAGAATAATTGGATCAATTATCCGCAACAGGTGAGGATTTTTGACTGTTTTTATCTCGTTTCACGGTCTCGTTAGGCAACTCTGCATCTTTTTCGCTGTCGTAGGAGAATTACGCATTTGCTTCAACTTTTTGAAGTTGTAACAGCGGCAGGAGTCGTTTATGGATCATTTGCAGTCGATGCGCGTGTTCGTCAAGGTTGCGGATCTCGGTAGTTTCGCGCGGGCCGCAAGTGCAATGGATATCTCGAACGCGGTCGCGACGCGTCACGTCGCTGACCTGGAAGGCCGTCTCGGTACGCGTTTGCTGAATCGCACCACACGCAGCCTTTCGCTGACGGAGTCGGGCCAAGTCTATCTGGAGCGGGCGCGCCAGATTCTCGATGAACTCGAGGATGTCGAACAGATGGTCGTCGCGCGCAACCACGAGCCGGTCGGCACGTTGCGCATCGTCGCGCCGGTGGTATTCGGCCTGCATAACCTCGCGCCCGTCCTGCAGTCGTACACCGAGAATTTCCCGAAAGTGGTGCCGGATCTGACGTTGGTCGATCGCCAGGTCGATCTCGTCGAGGAAGGTTTCGATGTCGGCATCGTCGTCACGCGCCAGATGCGCAGCGCGAGCATCGTCACGAGGCGACTGACTACGGGCTGCATGACCGTGTGTGCGACGCCGAGCTATCTGGAAAAGCACGGCGTGCCGACTCATCCGGAGCAACTCGCCGAGCACCCGGCTCTGAGCCTGCCGGCCGAATACTGGGGCGACGAGCGCGTGTTCACGGGGCCGGACGGCGAAGTGCGCGTGCGGCCGACCAACGTGATCGTCGCGAACAACACCGCGATGCTGCGCCAGTTCGCGCTGCTCGGAATGGGTGTCGCGATCCTGCCGAGCTACCTGATCGGCGGCGACATCGCCCGTGGTGCGCTGGTGCGGTTGCTGCCGGATTTCCGGCTGCCGCAGGTCGAGATCAACATTGCGTATCCGAGCCGGCGCCATTTGCCCGCGAAAGTCCGCACGTTCATCGATCATCTCGTCGAGCATTTCAGCCACTCGACCGACGCGATGATGGGCGAACAATGGGCTTCGCAGGGTGCTGCGCCTGCGCCGATCGGTGTGGAAATGCGTGCCGAGCCGGCCGAATCGACCGACCCGAACCTGCAGCCGCGTCTCGCGCGTTCGCTGCGCCCGCGCGTGGCGGTGCCGTCGCCGCTGTAACGGCGCGTCGCCGGACAACGATTGCCGTCGGCACAAAGAAAAAACGCGGATCGAGCGATCGATCCGCGTTTTTTTGCGCCGTCTGACGGCGTGTGATGCACCGGGGAAGCCCCGGCGATCAGGTCGCCATTACGAACCCGTCTTGCGCGCCGTCGTCTTGCGGGCGGCGGTCTTGCGGGCCGGTGCCGGTTTCTCTTCTGCGCCTTCCGTCACGGCTTCTGCATCCTTCGCTGCCGATTTCGCTGTCTTTTTCGCGGCTGCCGCCTTCGGCTCCTTCTTCTCGAACTCGAAACCGATCTTGCCGTCCGGCTGCTTCACGAGGAACGCCTTGAAGTTGCGGCCCGTGCGCGACGACTTGAAGCCCGGCAGCAGATCCGTGCGGCCGTCGGCGAGCAGCTTGGCCATCTGCTCGCGCGCGATTTCCTGCTGCAGGATCACCTTGCCCGAGCGGAAGTCGCACGTCTTCGGGTTCGCGACCGAGTGTTCGCACACATAGCTCATCCCGTGCTCGAACACGCGGCCCTTGCACTTCGGGCACGCGCCGACCGGCTCCTGCGCGGAGAAGTCGGGCGCTTCGCCTTCCTCGCCGCCCTGGTCCTGGCCGAAGTCGAACTCGAGCTTGTAGTTCTTCGTCTCGTCGTCGAACGAGAGCTTGAGGATCGCCGAGAACGGGCGGCCCATCTTGCTGCGGAAGCCGGACAATGGGCCGATGGTCTTCTCCCGCAGCAGCTCTTCGACTTCCGCGATCTCGAACTGCCGGCTGCCCGGAATCTTCGAGATCGAGAACTCGCACTTCGTGCAGGCGAAGCGGCGGTAGTTTTCCTTCACCTGGCCGCCGCAGTTCGGGCACGGCGTCTCGAGCGTCGCATAATCCCCGGGGATCGTGTCGGAATCGTATTCCTTCGCGCGCTTGACGATCTGCTGCGTCATGCGGGCGATTTCCTGCATGAATGCGTCGCGCCCGAGGTTGCCACGCTCCATCTGCGACAGCTTGTATTCCCATTCGCCGGTGAGTTCGGGCGCGGTCAGTTCCTTCACGCCGAGCCCGCGCAGCAGCGTCATCAGCTGGAATGCCTTCGCGGTCGGGATCAGCTCGCGGCCTTCGCGCACGAGGTATTTCTCGCCGAGCAGGCCTTCGATGATCGCCGCGCGCGTCGCCGGCGTGCCGAGACCCTTCGCGGCCATCGCTTCTCGCAGCTCGTCGTCCTCGACCAGCTTGCCCGCGCCTTCCATCGCGGACAGCAGCGTTGCTTCCGAGTAGCGTGCGGGCGGTTTCGTCACGAGTGCGACTGCAGCGATCTCGTCGGTCTTGACCTTCTCGTCCTTTTGCACCGGCACGAGGTTCGCGTCTGCGCCTTCGGCGTCGCGGCCGTACACCTGCAGCCAGCCCGGCTCGACGAGCACCTTGCCTTCGGTCTTGAAGTGATGGCCGGCAACTTCGGTGATCCGCGTCGTGACGCGGAATTCGGCGGCGGGGAAGAACACCGCGAGGAAGCGCTTCACGACCATGTCGTACAGCTTCTGCTCGGGCTCGGACAGCGACTTCGGTGCCTGCAGCGTCGGGATGATTGCGAAGTGGTCGCTGATCTTCGAGTTGTCGAAGATCCGCTTGTTCGGCTTCACCCAGCCCTTGTCGAGCACCTGCTTCGCATGCGGCAGGTAGTTGTGGCTCTCCTTGAGCATCTCGAGCGTGGACTGCACCGTCGAAATGTAGTCTTCCGGGAGCGCGCGCGCGTCGGTACGCGGGTACGTCAGCACCTTGTGCTTTTCATACAGCGCCTGTGCAAGACCGAGCGTGTTCTTTGCCGAGAAGCCGAAGCGGCTGTTCGCCTCGCGCTGCAGGCTCGTCAGGTCGAACAGCAGTGGCGACAGTTGCGTCGACGGCTTCGATTCCTCGGACACCGTGCCGACCTGGTCGCGGCACGCGGCAACGATGGTCTCGGCGGCCGGCAGGCTCCATAGGCGGGAGTCGCGCTTTTCCGGATCGAATTCGTCTCGCTTGAATTTCGGGTCGAACCACTTGCCTTCATAGAAGCCGCCCGCGCATGCGAATTCGGCCTTCACTTCCCAGTAGTCGCGCGGGACGAAGCGGCGGATTTTCTCTTCACGTTCGACGACGATCGACAGCGTTGGCGTCTGAACGCGGCCGACGGTCGTCAGGAAGAAACCGCCGCCCTTGCTGTTGAACGCGGTCATCGCGCGCGTGCCGTTGATCCCGACGAGCCAGTCGGCTTCCGAGCGGCAGCGAGCGGCGTCGGCGAGCGGCTGCATGTCCGTGTCGCTGCGCAGGTTCGCGAAACCGTCGCGGATCGCCTGCGGCGTCATCGATTGCAGCCACAGGCGCTGGACCGGCTGCTTCGCCTTCGCGTGCTGCGCGATCAGGCGGAAAATCAGCTCGCCCTCGCGCCCCGCGTCACATGCGTTGATCAGGCGATCGACGTCCTTGCGCTTCATCAGCTTGGTGAGGACCTTCAGCCGCGATTCGCTTTTTGCGATCGGGTTGAGGTCGAAATGCGGAGGGATGACGGGGAGATGGGCGAAGCTCCATTTTCCGCGCTTGACCTCGTACTCTTCAGGAGCGGCAATTTCCAGCAGGTGGCCGACCGCGGACGAAAGGACGAATTCGTCGCTCTCGTAGTATTCGTCATGCTTGGTAAAGCCGCCCAAAGCGCGTGCGATGTCGTTCGCGACAGAAGGCTTTTCCGCAATGATCAGTGCTTTGGACATGACAGGTGTGTGTTGGTAGACCGGGTTCGCCGGTGTGGGTCCCTTTTACGACGGCTTTATAGCACACGCCGCAGCGAGGGCGGCGCGGCGTGTAAAAAGCGGCCCATCATAGAGGGGGGCTGCAACGGCGGCAAGCGCCCGGCGCGGCGGCGCGTGCAACGGCACGAAAAGCCGCCCGGCCGGTGCGCGGTTCACGCCTCGACGTTCAGGACGTTGCGCAATTTCGGTGCGTGCGGCGTGCCGGGCACCGCACTCAGGTCGGACAGCATCCGTTCGACGATCGCCGCGTGCGGCAGCACCGTGCCGAAGAAGCGCGCGGTGTTGGCGTCCTCGATCAGGATGGTCGGGAAATTCTCGACGTCCAGATCGTCGAACTGGTCGGCGTGGGTTTCGATGTCTATCCACGCGAAGCAGGCATCGGGATGGGCGTCGGCGAGCTGGTCGAAGGCCGTCCGGTAGTCGCGGCACGTACCGCACCATTCGGCGCACAGGCAGGCGACCAGTAGCGTGTCGGGATCGGCGAGGCGCTCGGCGATCCGATCGGCATCGGTGTCGAGATTCAGCGCAGGCATGGAATTCCTTGGAGATCGTCGGCGGCGCGGCCGCCCTTATGCCGGGGAATGTAGCACGCCGGACGCAGGCGGGGTGGGCGCCGCATCAAGCCGCGCGAAGCGTCCGCCGGGGGCGCTCGCGATGCGACCGGCCAGCTCGAGCGCGAGCAGCGACCCATGCAGCACGTCGTCGGACAGGCCGGTGTGCTCGGCGAGCCATTCGTAAGTAACGGGGCCGTATCCGAGGGCGACGAGCACCGATCGCTCTGCCGGAGACTCAGGCGGCGCGGCTTCGATCCGGGCGGCCGCCGCTGGATCGACCGACGCTGCTTGTACAGGATGTGCACTCGCGCGCCTGCCGGCATTGCAGGATTCATCGCTGGCGCCCGGGATCGTGCCCGGATTCACGGAGCTCGCTGCGCCGTCGGCGGCGTGAGCCCGAGCCTGAGTCCCTGGCTCATCCAGCCCGTATTCCTCGAGCACGTCGAGCGGCGTCGCGGCGAGCTTCGCGCCGTCGCGAATCAGCGCATGGCAGCCCTGCGCGAGCGGCGCATGGATCGAACCGGGCATCGCGAACACGTCGCGGCCCAGCTCGTTTGCGAGCCGCGCGGTGATCAGCGAACCGGAGCGCGGCGCGGCTTCGACGACGAGCACGCCGAGCCCGAGCGCGGCGATCAGCCGGTTGCGCTGCGGGAAATGCGACGCCCGTGCGGGCGTGCCGAGCGGCCATTCCGACACGATCGTGCCGTGTGCGGCGATTTCGTGGGCGAGTGCGCGGTGCCGCGCCGGGTAGACGAGATCGGCGCCGGTCGCGATCACCGCTGTCGTGCCGGAGCAGCCGTCGAGCCCGCCGCGATGCGCGGCCGCGTCGATGCCGAGCGCGAGGCCGGAAACGATCACGAGCCCTGCATCGGACAACGCGCGGGCGAAGCGCGTCGCGTCGGCGAGCCCTTGCGGTGTGGCGTGGCGGCTGCCGACCACGGCAAGGCCGCGGGCATGCAGCAGGTCGAGCCGGCCCTTTACATATAGCAGCGGCGGCGGATCGTGCAGGTCGCGCAGCCGCGCCGGGTACGCGGGATCGGTAAGCGTGACGATCGCGTTGCCCGGCGCATCGAGCCACGCGAGCGCGGCGTCGGTGCGCGCGTCGAGATCGTCCCGCTCGCTTGCGCGTACCGCCTGCGCGGCAGCGGCGCTACTCGCCGCGGTAATGGCGTCGTTGGACGCATGCAGCAGTGCCGTGGGCGTGCCGAATGTATCGAGCAGAATCTGCAGCACGGGCGGCGCGAGGCCCGGCGCATGCGCGAGTTGAAGCCACGCGCGCAGCGCGGAAGTGGTCAGCGCTTGCGGCGACATGAGGTTCCCCTCGAATGCGACGTCCAGCGAACGACGTGGCGCCATGATAAAATTTTCATCATCCGAAATACTCGACAGGGCCGCGCGCACAGGCGTCCGGCCGATTGCAGGAGGCTTGACCCGCGGCATTGATATGCCGCTCGTTCGCCTCATCTTCATTGCATCCCGGCGGCGGCGCCAGCCGGCCGGATGGCCGATGCGGCACGCCGCTCCACCGAATACCGAACACCATGGCTTTGCTGAACATTCTTCATTACCCCGACAAGCGGCTGCACAAGGTCGCCAAGCCCGTCGACAAGGTCGACGACCGGATCCGCAAGCTCGTCGC
The DNA here is from genome assembly GCF_003857765.1 of Burkholderia sp. Bp9016. NCBI lineage: Bacteria > Pseudomonadati > Pseudomonadota > Betaproteobacteria > Burkholderiales > Burkholderiaceae > Burkholderia > Burkholderia sp. Bp9016. The sequence continues at coordinate 142,895 of NZ_QTPY01000012.1, read as the reverse complement.
CGACATGGCCGAAACCATGTATGCAGCACCGGGCATCGGCCTGGCGGCCACGCAGGTCGACGTGCACGAGCGCGTGATCGTGATTGACGTCTCCGAGGAGAAGAACGAACTGCGCGCGTTCATCAATCCCGAGATCGTCTGGTCGAGCGACGCCAAGCAGGTGTACGAAGAGGGCTGCCTGTCGGTGCCGGGTATCTACGACGAAGTCGAGCGCCCCGACCACGTGCGCGTGCGTGCGCTCAACGAGCAGGGCGAGACCTTCGAGCTCGACTGCGAGGGCCTGCTGGCCGTGTGCGTGCAGCACGAGATGGATCACCTGATGGGGCGCGTGTTCGTCGAATACCTGTCGCCGCTGAAGCAGACCCGCATCAAGACGAAGATGAAAAAACTCGAACGCGCGATGTAACGCGCGTTCGCCAAGCCCTCCCGAATGCTGTCATGACCCATACGTTGCGCGTGATTTTTGCCGGCACGCCGGAATTCGCCGCGGCTGCACTCGCCGCGATCCACGAGGCCGGTTTTCCGGTGCCGCTCGTGCTCACCCAGCCCGATCGCCCTGCCGGGCGCGGGATGAAACTGCAGGCGAGCGCGGTGAAGCGCTATGCCGTCGAGCACGGGATGCCCGTCGCGCAGCCCCCGTCGCTGCGCCGCGTGGGCAAGTACCCGCAGGAAGCCGCCGACGCGATCGAGCTGCTGCGCGCGACCCCGCACGACGTGATGGTGGTCGCGGCATACGGGTTGCTGCTGCCGCAGGAAGTGCTCGATATTCCGCGCGCGGGCTGCATCAATATTCATGCGTCGCTGCTGCCGCGCTGGCGCGGCGCGGCGCCGATTCACCGCGCGATCGAGGCCGGCGACGCCGAGACGGGCGTCACGCTGATGCAGATGGATGTCGGCCTCGACACCGGCGCGATGATCGAGGAAGCGCGTATCGCGATCGCACCCGACGATACGACCGCGACGCTGCACGACAGGTTGGCCGCCGACGGCGCGCGGCTGATCGTCGACGCGCTCGTGCGGCTGGAGCGTGACGGGGCGTTGCCCGCCACGCCGCAGCCGGCCGACGGCGTAACCTACGCGGAGAAGATCGGCAAGCACGAAGCGGTGCTCGACTGGCGCAAGCCGGCCGATGTGCTCGCGCGCCAGGTGCGCGCGTTCGATCCGTTCCCGGGCGGCGTCGCGACGCTCGATGGCGCGGCAATCAAGCTCTGGGCGGCCGAGCCCGTGGCAGCACGCGGCGATGCGGCGCCCGGCACGATCGTCGAAGCCGCCCCGGAAGGCGTGATCGTCGCCTGCGGCAGCGGCGCGCTGCGCGTGACGCAACTGCAGAAGCCGGGCGGCAAGCGGCTGCCGGCGCGCGAATTCCTGGCCGGTTCACCGCTCGCTGCCGGCCAGCGTTTCACGTTGCCCGACGCGGCCTGAGTGCCATTCGACACGGTGTGCCGGCCGCGCACAATCGGCCGGATGGCCGAGTCGCGCGGCGCGGCCGGCGCGCGTAGAATTTCCCTGCGCTTTTCGGTTTTGAGGTTTTCATGTTTGGCATCACCCATTTCGGTTTCTTCGTGCTCGCGGTTTTCCTGCTGAACGTCACGCCCGGCCCGGATACCGCGTATATCGTCGGCCGCAGCGTTGCGCAGGGCCGCGGCGCGGGGCTGATGTCGGCGCTCGGCATCTCGGCCGGCTGCTGCGTGCACGCGCTTGCATGCGCATTCGGGCTGACCGCGCTGCTCGCGGCGTCGGCCGCCGCGTTCACGGTGATCAAGCTGGTCGGTGCCGCCTACCTGATCTACCTCGGCGTGCGCATGATCGTCACGAAGCAGGCGGCCGCGCCGGCGAATGCCGATGCGCGGGCCACTGCCGCGAAGCCGCTGCGCCAGCTGTTCATGCAGGGTTTCTGGACCAACGTGCTGAATCCGAAGGTCGTGCTGTTCTTCGTGTCGTTCTTCCCGCAGTTCGTGTCGGCCGACAGCCCGCACAAGGCTCTGGCGTTCCTGGCCCTCGGGTCGGTGTTCGTCGTGATGAGTACCATCTGGACCAGCGTCGTCGCGTGGGTCGCCGGCAGCGTCACACAGCGCTTTTCCGGCAAGCCGGGCGTCAAGAAGTGGCTCGACCGCACGGTCGGCAGTGCGTTCGTCGGCCTTGGCCTGCGGCTGGCCGCGTCGCAACGCTGAAATTGAATTTTTCCGGCAAGACCTTATCTAACAAATCGCTTACAATTTCTCGCCGTGCCTGTTGATATGCGGCGGTCCCCTGACGGATAAGGAGTGGGTATGTTCAATTGGGTCAAAACGGCGATGCTGATGGCCGGGATCACGGCCCTGTTCATCGTGATCGGCGGCATGATCGGTGGCTCGCGCGGCATGACGATCGCACTGTTGTTCGCGCTCGGCATGAATTTCTTCTCGTACTGGTTCTCGGACAAGATGGTGCTGCGCATGTACAACGCGCAGGAAGTCGACGAGAACACGGCGCCGCAGTTCTATCGGATGGTGCGCGAGCTGGCCACGCGCGCGAACCTGCCGATGCCGCGCGTCTACCTGATCAACGAAGATGCGCCGAACGCGTTCGCAACAGGCCGCAACCCCGAGCACGCGGCGGTCGCCGCGACGACGGGCATCCTGCGCGTGCTGTCCGAGCGCGAAATGCGCGGCGTGATGGCGCACGAGCTCGCGCACGTGAAGCACCGCGACATCCTGATCTCGACGATCACCGCGACGATGGCGGGCGCGATTTCGGCGCTGGCCAATTTCGCGATGTTCTTCGGCGGTCGCGACGAGAACGGCCGGCCGGCCAATCCGATCGCCGGGATCGCGGTCGCGCTGCTCGCACCGATCGCCGGTGCGCTGATCCAGATGGCGATCTCGCGTGCGCGGGAATTCGAGGCCGACCGCGGCGGCGCGCAGATCTCCGGCGATCCGCAGTCGCTCGCCACCGCGCTCGACAAGATCCATCGCTATGCGGCCGGCATCCCGTTCCAGGCGGCTGAAGCGCATCCGTCCACCGCCCAGATGATGATCATGAATCCGCTGCACGGCGGCGGCCTGCAGAACCTGTTCTCCACGCACCCGGCCACCGAGGAGCGCATCGCGCGCCTGATGGAGATGGCCCGTACCGGCCGTTTCGACTAAGCCTCGTCGTACTTCACGCATCGCCCCGCACGCCCCGCGCTGCGGGGCGTTTCATTTACGCGCCCCGTAAAGGGGCCGCATGGACCGCACGATACAATGCGCGGTTTGGGATCGCGCGGCCACGCGGCCGTAGTGGCCTCGCCGCCTGCCGCGCCCCGTTTGCCGATTTTGCTCCGATGACACGAACCCGTTCTTCCGCTCCGTCTACCGCCGGCCGCCCTGCGCGTCTGTCCGCGCTGCACCTCGCGCCCGATTCGCTGGGCTTCGCGCTCGACGCGGCCGCGCAGGCCGTCGACGCGGTGCGGCGCGGCACCGCGCTGCCGGAGGCACTCGCCGCGGTGTTCGCGCAGATGCCGGCCGGCGCGCAGGCGCTGGCGCGCGGCGCGACGCAGGACGTCGCGTATCGAACGATGCGTCGTCTGGGCAGCGCGGACTGGCTGATCGGCAAGCTCGTCAGCAAGGCGCCGCCCGCGCATGTGCACGCGGTGCTTGCCGGCGCGCTCGCGTTGTTGCTCGATCCGGAGGACGCGGCGGCGTATCCGGCGTTCACGATCGTCGACCAGGCCGTGACGGTGATCGGCGGGCGACGCGAATACGTATTCGCGAAGGGGATGGTCAACGCGGTGCTGCGTCGATTCCTGCGCGAGCGAGGCGCGCTCGTTGCGGCGCTGCAGGGCGATCCGGTTGCGCGCTGGAATTACCGCACGTGGTGGGTCGACGCGGTGAAGCGTGCATGGCCCGACACGTGGCAGGCGATCCTCGAGGCCGGCGAGCGCCAGGGGCCGCTGACGCTGCGTGTGAACGCTCGCCGCTCGAGCGTCGACGCGTATCTCGATACCCTGCGCGCCGGCGGGATCGAAGCGACCGCGATCGGCCGCCATGCGGTGCGGCTCGCGTCGGCGCTGCCGGTCGACCGCATTCCGGGTTTTGCCGACGGCGTCGTGTCGGTGCAGGATGCCGGCGCGCAGCTCGCGGCCGAATGGCTCGGTGCGCGCGACGGCATGCGCGTGCTCGACGCGTGCGCGGCACCGGGCGGCAAGACCGGTCATATCCTCGAACTGGCTGACGCGGACGTCGTCGCGCTGGAAAGCGATGCGACGCGCGCGGCGCGCATCGGCGAGAACCTCGCGCGCCTGTCGCTCACGGCGGACGTGCGCGTCGGCGATGCGGGCGCACCGCAAGCGTGGTACGACGGCCGTCCGTTCGATCGCATCCTCGCCGACGTGCCGTGCTCGGCGTCCGGCATCGTGCGTCGCCATCCCGATATCCGCTGGCTGCGCCGCGAAGCCGACATCGCGGCGCTCGTCGTGGAACAGCGCCGCATCCTGTCGGCGCTGTGGCCGCTCGTGAAGCCGGGCGGCGAACTGCTCTACGTGACCTGTTCGATCTTTCCCGAAGAAGGCGAATTGCAGGCGCGCTGGTTTGAAGCGGCCTGTGAAGATGCGGTACGATTGGACGCGCCCGGCCAACTGCTGCCGGGCGGCGTGCGCGGCGGGGCGGCCGGCGCACTCGACCAGAACACCGATCACGACGGATTTTTCTACGCGCGGTTTCAGAAACGGTGACGATCAAACACCTTTTTCCACTTCGGCTCGCTGCCGTCCTGATGGCCGTGCTGGCGCTGTGCCTGACTGTCGCTCGGCCGGCGCATGCCGAATCGATCGCCGTGCAGCGCGCGTCGCTGCAGGCCGACGGAAGCGGCTGGAGCCTCGATGCCCGCTTCGATTTCGAGCTGAATCCGAACCTCGAGGATGCCGTCAACAAGGGCATCCCGCTGTACTTCACGACCGACTTCGAACTGAGCCGCGCGCGCTGGTACTGGTTCGACGAGCAGCCGGTGTCGGTGTCGCAGACGATCCGCCTGTCGTTCCAGCCGCTCACGCGCGAATATCGCGTGTCGACGGGCGGCTTGCAGCTCGGCTTCCCGTCGCTGAAAGACGCGCTCGCGGTCGTCAGGCACATCACGTCGTGGCACGTGATCGACCGCAACCAGGTGCGCGGCGGTGAAACCTACACGGCATCGGTGCGGATGCAGCTCGATACCGCGCTGATGCCGAAGCCGTTCCAGGTCGATGCGGTGAACAACCGCGACTGGACGCTCGGGTCGGACTGGAAGCGCTTCAACTTCACGGTGACCGAACGTGCTAAATAAAGTGCGCCGCGCGGCCAGCGGGAAGAGCCTCCTCGTTCGCGTGATCGTATCGACCGTCGCGATCACCGCACTGCTGCTGCTCGTGCTGCTCGCGGCCGCGAGCGCGAACACCGAATTCTTCGACCGCTACTACTCGTGGCTGTACGCGATGAACATCGTCGTCGCGCTCGTGTTCCTGCTCGTGGTGCTCGGGCTGATCGGGATGATCGTCGTGCGCCTGAGGAAGGGCAAGTTCGGCACGCGACTGCTCGCGAAGCTCGCGGTGTTCTTCGCGCTCGTCGGCGTGGTGCCGGGCGGGATCATCTACATCGTGTCGTACCAGTTCGTGTCGCGCAGTATCGAGTCGTGGTTCGACGTGAACGTCGAGACCGCACTGACGGCGGGCCTGAACCTCGGCCGCGGGATGCTCGACGCGTCGCTGTCCGATCTGCAGACGAAGGCGCGGCTGATGACCGACCAGCTCGCGAGCGTCGATGCGAACACGAACGGCACGACGCTCACGCTGCTGCGCTTGCGCGACCAGTTCGGCGTGCAGGACGCGACCATCGTCGAACCGAGCCGCGGCGGCTCGGGCGCCGCGCCCGACCTGCACATCGTCGCGCAGGCGTCGGGCAATTTCGCCGCGCTGATTCCGGACGACCTGCCGACCTCGCTGATGCTGAGCCAGGCGCGCGAACACGGCGTGTACGCGGCGATCGAGGGCGAAGTCGACGGCGACCCGCAGGCGCATGGCGCGAAGGGCGCGTTGCGGCTGCGCGTCGTGAGGCCGATTCCTGACGCGACGACGTCGCTGCTGCAGCCGGCCGAGCGGTTCCTGCAGCTCACGCAACCGGTGCCGCCGACGCTCGCGCACAACGCGGACGCGGTGCAGCGCGCGTATCGCGAGTATCAGGAGAAATCGCTCGGCCGCACCGGCCTGCGCAAGATGTACATCGGCACGCTGACGCTCGCGCTGTTCCTCGCGACCTTCATCGCGATGATGCTCGCGCTCGCGCTCGGCCAGCAGCTCGCGCGGCCGCTGTTCCTGCTCGCGCAGGGCACCAAGGAGATCACGGAAGGCGACTACACACCGAAGCGCGAAATCAAGACGCGCGACGAGCTCGGCTTCCTCACGCAGTCGTTCAACGCGATGACACGCCAGTTGTCCGAGGCGCGGCTCGCGGTCGAGAAGAACCGGGTCGCGCTCGAGCATTCGAAGACGTATCTCGAGAGCATTCTCGCGAACCTGACGGCCGGCGTGTTCGTGCTCGATCGCCAGTTCCGGCTGACGACGGCCAACCGCGGCGCCGAGCGCATCTTCCGGCAGCCGTTCAACTCGATGATCGGCACGGCGCTCGACCGGATCGGCGTCGTCGCGGAATTCGGCGCGATGGTGCGCAAGGCGTTTGCCGATCGCGAGGCGGCATCCGACGGCGGCAGCGGCGATCGCGGCCACTGGCAGCAGCAGTTCGCGGTCGAGGTGCCCGGCGAAGCCGATCCGCTGACGCTGCTCGTGCGCGGCACGCGGCTCGTATCGACGGTCGAGGGCGAGGCGGACGATCCGCAGACGTCCGGCTACGTCGTCGTGTTCGACGACATCTCCGACGTGATTTCCGCGCAGCGCTCGGTCGCATGGGGTGAAGTCGCACGCCGGCTCGCGCACGAGATCAAGAACCCGCTGACGCCGATCCAGCTGTCGGCCGAGCGGCTGCAGATGAAGCTGTCCGACAAGCTCGCGCCGCACGACGCGGACGTGCTCAAGCGCGGCGCGACGATGATCGTCAACCAGGTGGCCGCGATGAAGCGGATGGTCGACGATTTCCGCGAGTACGCGCGCACGCCGCCGGCGGTGCTGTCGAACCTGCAGTTGAACGAACTGGCGAGCGAGGTGCTCGGGCTGTACGGCGTCGGCGAAGGCAAGAGCGCGATCGTCGCCGAGCTCGCACCGTCGCTGCCGGTGATACGCGGCGACGCGACGCAACTGCGCCAGGTGATTCACAACCTGCTGCAGAACGCGCAGGATTCGGTCGCGGAAGTCGCGCATCCGCGTGTGTTGATCGAAACCAAGACAGTAGAATATGGCGATCCCGACGCCGAGGGCAAAACGCGCGTCGCGGTACGTCTTACCGTGTCCGACAACGGGCCCGGTTTTCCGGCACGCATCCTGACGCGCGCGTTCGAGCCTTACGTCACGACGAAGGCGAAGGGCACGGGGCTCGGGTTGGCCACGGTCAAGAAAATCGTCGACGAGCACGGCGCGCGTATCGATCTGCGCAATCGCATGCACGGCGAGACCGTCGAGGGTGCGCAGGTGTCGATTCTGTTCCTGCAGATGGCGAGCGATACGCCAGGCGCCGACTCTGGCGTGCAGGGCGGGGCGGCCCCGGCCAAGACAAAAGCAAGTGTGCAGACAAAGGCAGCGTAAATGGCAACCATCCTGGTGGTAGATGATGAAATGGGCATCCGGGAATTGCTCTCGGAGATCCTCAGCGATGAAGGACATGTCGTCGAGGCGGCGGAGAACGCGCAGGCCGCGCGGGAGTACCGTCTGAATCAGGCGCCCGATCTCGTGCTGCTCGATATCTGGATGCCCGATACCGACGGCGTCACGCTGCTCAAGGAGTGGGCGGCACAGGGCCTGTTGACGATGCCCGTGATCATGATGTCCGGGCACGCGACGATCGACACCGCCGTCGAAGCGACGAAGATCGGCGCACTCGATTTCCTCGAGAAGCCGATCGCGCTGCAGAAGCTGCTGAAGTCCGTCGAGCACGGTCTCGCGCGCGGCGCGGCACCCGTGTCCGCCAACGCGGCGCTGAAGGCCGGCGGCGGCCAGTCCGCGGGCCCGGCAGCCGTGGCGTCCGCGGCTGCGTTGCCGACGCTCGGCGACGACATGGCCGCGGCACTCGGCGTTGCGGGCCAGACGGCCGCGATCCCGTTCGACATCCCGTTGCGCGAAGCGCGCGACGCGTTCGAGCGCGCGTACTTCGAGTATCACCTCGCGCGTGAGAACGGCAGCATGACGCGCGTCGCGGAGAAGACCGGCCTCGAGCGCACGCACCTGTATCGCAAGCTCAAGCAGCTCGGCGTCGAGCTCGGCAAGAAGCCGTCGGAAGGCGCCGTATAAAAATATTTTGCGAAAGCACTTGCGCGAGTGAGTCAGGCTGGATATACTTTCTCTTCTTCGTTGGCCCGGTAGCTCAGTTGGTAGAGCAGCGGATTGAAAATCCGCGTGTCGATGGTTCGATTCCGTCCCAGGCCACCAGCAGTTCCAACCCCAAGAATCGGAAGGTTCTTGGGGTTTTTCGTTTGTGGTGGGTATCGCGTGTCGTCGGAAGCCTGCCCGGCAGCATTTGTGGGGGCGTGATAAAATCCGTGCCCGCTCAATGACTTAGCGCCTTGCTTTACGCGTACGGCTGGTTGCCCGCAGGCGCTGCCGTGAGGCGCGGCAACGATGCCGCGCGATGGGCGGTATAAGCGCTGTGCCGCGTTCGCGGCCGACCGCGCTGCCTATACTGGTCGAGCCGGCGCAGGCCGGCACGCGTCGGGCCGCCCGGCGGCAGTCGGCCCCGGGGCGCAGCGCGACGCGAGCCTACACATTCACGGAGTATCACGGTGATTCGGACAGACGCTAAAGACGGCGCGCTCGTGTTGTTTTCCGGCGGACAGGACTCGGCCACTTGTGTGGCCTGGGCCTTGGAGCGCTACCAGACGGTCGAGACGCTCGGCTTCGATTACGGCCAGCGCCACCGCGTCGAACTCGAATGTCGCGAAGGCGTGCGCGAAGCGCTGAAGCATCAGTTTCCCGCATGGTCGGACCGGCTCGGCGACGATCACATGATCGACCTGTCGGTGCTCGGCGCGATCAGCGATACCGCGATGACGCGCTCGATCGAGATCGAGACCGCGGCGAACGGCTTGCCGAACACGTTCGTGCCGGGCCGCAACCTGCTGTTCATGACGATCGCCGCTGCGATCGCCTATCGCCGGGGGCTGCGCGTGCTGGTCGGCGGGATGTGCGAGACCGATTTCTCAGGCTACCCCGACTGCCGCGACGACACGATGAAGGCGCTGCAGGTTGCGCTGAACCTCGGGATGGACACGCGTGTCGTGCTCGAGACGCCGCTGATGTGGCTCGACAAGGCGCAGACCTGGCAGCTCGCCGAACAACTCGGCGGCGAGGCGCTCGTCGAGCTGATCCGTGTCGAGACGCACACGTGCTACGTGGGCGAGCGCGCGGAACTGCACGACTGGGGCTTCGGCTGCGGCGAGTGCCCGGCCTGCAAGCTGCGCAAGCGCGGCTACGAGGCTTACCTGAAGGGCGAGCGGGTGACCGAAGCGCCGCTGTGACGCACATGCGCCGGCAGGGCTTCATCGATAACCGATTCTGATCGACAACGAGCGGCGCGAGCCGGACGAAGCACGATGACTTACGCGGTCAAGGAAATTTTCTACACGTTGCAGGGCGAGGGCGCGAACGCCGGCCGTCCGGCCGTGTTCTGCCGGTTCGCCGGCTGCAATCTGTGGTCGGGCCGCGAAGAAGATCGTGCGGACGCCGTGTGCCGCTTCTGCGATACCGACTTCGTCGGCACGGACGGAGAGAACGGCGGCAAGTTCAAGGATGCCGAAGCGCTCGTCGCGACGATCGCCGGCCTGTGGCCGCACGGCGAGGCGCATCGCTTCGTCGTCTGCACCGGCGGCGAGCCGATGCTGCAGCTCGACCCGCCGCTCGTCGACGCGCTGCACGCGGCGGGCTTCGAGATCGCGATCGAAACCAACGGCTCGCTGCCGGTGCTCGAGACGATCGACTGGATCTGCGTGAGCCCGAAGGCCGACGCGCCGCTCGTCGTCACGAAGGGCAACGAACTGAAGGTCGTGATCCCGCAGGACAACCAGCGGCTCGCCGACTACGCGAAGCTCGATTTCGAGTATTTTCTGGTGCAGCCGATGGACGGCCCGTCGCGCGACATCAATACGAAGCTCGCGATCGACTGGTGCAAGCGGCATCCGCAGTGGCGGCTGTCGATGCAGACCCACAAATATCTGAACATTCCCTGAGCCACGGCCTTTGACATCGTGCTGATTACCCGAAAACTCGAATTCGACGCGGGCCACCGCATTCCCGATCACCGCAGCCAGTGCAGGAACCTGCACGGTCATCGCTACGTGCTCGAAGTCACGCTGCGCGGCGATCTCGTCGATACCGAGGGGGCGCCCGACCGCGGCATGGTGATGGATTTCGCCGACGTGAAGGCGCTCGCGGTCGAGCACCTCGTCAACAAGTGGGACCATGCGTTCCTGGTCTATGCGCGCGACGAAGTCGTGCGCTCGTTCCTCGAGCAGATGGCTGACCACAAGACGGTCGTGATCGACCGGATCCCGACCGTCGAGAACCTCGCGGCGATCGCGTTCGACATCCTCGCGAACGTGTACGACGCGCACTACGGAGTGAACCTGCGCCTGGAGCGCGTGCGCCTGTACGAAACGCCGAACTGCTGGGCCGACGTCGAGCGCGAACCGGCCCGCTGATGCCGCGGCGCCGGCCCGCGCATTCGCGCGGCGGCCGGCCGGCGGTTGCCTGCCCTGCGGCGCCCGATCGGGCCTGCTTCACGTGTCTTCCCACATTTCGCCCGGCGGCGCGCTATGATCGTTGCGTGGCGCTGTCCGTTGCGCCCCGCGATCGGCCACTGTCGCCCGGCCGTCTTCCTTGTTGCCTGTTCCGTTCGATTGCCTGTCCGCCAGGAGGCCGTATCGATGAGCACGCTCACCAATTCCCTCAAGCAACGTCTGCATGACGGCGACGAGCCGCTGTACGGACTGTGGCTGTCGCTCGGCTGCGACTCGGCCGCGGAAGCGCTCGCGCACGCCGGCTACGACTGGCTCTGCATCGACATGGAGCATGCGCCGAACGACAGCCGCGACGTCGCGTCGCAGCTGCGTGCGCTGGCCGCCGCGCATCTGCCGAGCGAGCCCGTCGTGCGCGTGCCGGGGCGTGAGCCGTGGCTCGTGAAGCGCGCGCTCGACGCCGGCGCGCGCACGCTGATGTTTCCTTGTGTCGAGACGCCTGACGACGCCGCGCATGCGGTGCGGCTCACTCGCTTTCCGTCGCCCGATTCCCCGGACGGGCTGCGCGGCGTCGCCGGGATGGTCCGCGCGGCGGCATTCGGGATGCGTCGCGATTACCTGCAGACGGCGAACGCGCAGGTCGCGGTGATCGTGCAGATCGAATCGGCGCGCGGCGTCGACGAAGTCGAGCGGATCGCCGCGACGCCCGGTGTCGACTGCCTGTTCATCGGGCCGGCCGATCTCGCGGCGAGCCTCGGGCATCTCGGCGACAGTCGCCACCCGGACGTCGAAACCGCGATGGCGCGGGTGCTCGCGGCCGGCAAGCAGGCCGGCGTCGCGGTCGGCATCTTCGCGGGCGATACGGCGAGCGCGCGCCAGTACCGCGAGGCCGGCTACCGGATGATCACGCTGTCGGCCGACGTGACGTGGCTGCTGCGCGCGACGCGGCAGGCACTGCAGGAGGTGCGATCATGAGTGCGGGCGATGGCGTGGGCGGCATACGTGCGCGGTGTGCAGCCGGTGCGATCGCTGCGTACGGGCGGATCGGTATGCTGCTCGGGCTGTGGGCCGTGTGCGTCGCCGCGGTCGCGCAGAATGCGCCACGCGCTCAACCGGATCCGGCGCACGAGACGCAATCGGCGGTCGCCGACTACAACGCCGGCGACTATCGCGCGGCGCTGGTGCAGTTCCACGACGCGGCAGAGCGCGGCGACCGGCTCGCGCAGTTCAATTACGCGATGATGCTGCTCACCGGCGTCGGCGTGACAGCGAACGTCGAGGAAGGGTTGCGTTGGCTGAAGCGCGCGGCCGACGCGAACATGTCGCACGCGCAGTACGTGTACGGGCGGATGTTCGACGACGGCGAGTTCGTTGCGCGCAACCCGGTCGAAGCGCACCGCTGGTTCCTGCGGGCGGCGAAGCAGGGGCATGTGCAGGCCGAGCTGTCGCTCGCGAACCAGTTCCTCGACGGGCGCGGCACGCCGCGCGACAACCGGCAGGCGTTCGAGTGGTACAAGCTCGCGGCGGACGCCGGCGAGCCGACCGCGCAGTACGTGACCGCGTCGTTCTACGAGCGCGGTGGCGACGGCGTCACGCAGAACCTGAACATCGCGCGCGCGTATTACGCGGCGGCGGCGGCACAGGGCGACGAGACGGCCGAGCTGAAATTCAAGGAGCTGAGTGCACGGCTGAAGACGCAGGGGCCGGCATCGGGCGCGGACCAAGGGAGCCCGCACGAGACGCCGCAATGAGCGCGCGCCGCACGGCGTGACCGCGTCCGGTTTCGACTTTCCCGACGAAAAACGGCGCCACGGGGCGCCGTTTTTTCATTGCCGCGACAGCAGGCGGCTGCGCGCCGCGCCGTGTCGTCAGGTCTTCATCAACCGCCGCTGTCGTCCGACGCTCATGATCATCCCGATCGCGATGCCGAGCGTCGTGAGTGCGGTGCCGCCGTAGCTCATGAACGGCAACGGCACGCCGACGACGGGCAGCACACCGCTCACCATCCCGATGTTGACGAACGCATAGACGAAGAACGCGAGCGTGAGCGAGCCCGCGAGCAAGCGGCCGAACAGCGTCGCGCCCTGCGCGGCGATATAGAGCCCGCGCGCGATCAGCGCCATGTAGAGCGTCAGCAGCACGAGGCCGCCGACGAGCCCCCATTCTTCCGAGAACACCGCGAAGATGAAGTCGGTGTGCTTTTCCGGAATGAACTCGAGGTGCGCCTGCGTGCCCTTCAGGTAGCCCTTGCCGAGCACGCCGCCCGAGCCGATCGCGATCACGGCCTGGATCGTGTGGAAGCCCTTGCCGAGCGGGTCGGAAGTCGGGTCGAGCAGCGTGCACACGCGATGCTTCTGGTAGTCGTGCATCAGCGGCCACTGCACGTCGGGCTGGCAGATGCGCTGCTCGAACACGGCGATCGAGCCGACCGCGATCACGCCCGCGATCAGTACCGGCACGATCAGCTTGAACGACAGGCCCGCGAGATAGATCACGAAGAAACCGGCGGCGAACACGAGCAGGCCCGTGCCGAGGTCGGGCTGCTTCGCGATCAGGGCGACCGGCACCAGCAGAATCCCGAACGCGGCGACGAAGTCGTACCAGCGCAGCCCGCCTTCGCGGCGCTGGTAATACCACGCGAGCATCAGCGGTGTCGCGATCTTTAGGATTTCGGATGGCTGGATCACGACGCCGACGTTCAGCCAGCGCTTCGCGCCCTTCTTGGTCATCCCGAACAGCGCGACCGCAACGAGTAGCGCGACCCCGAACGTATAGAGCGGCACCGCGAAACGCATCAGCGTCGTTGGCGGGATGTTGGCGATCACCCACATCAGCACGAACGTCAGCATGATGTTGCGCAGCTGGTCCTCGACGCGGCCCGGCATGTCGATCGCCGCGCTGTACAGCGTGACAATGCCCACGCACAGCAGCAGGAACACGATGAGGGCGAGCGGGCGGTCGAAGCCCGCGAACATCTGCTTGATCTTGTCGAGCCAGGCGCGCTTGTCGAATTGCATGCCTTTCTCCGTTAATGAGAGGTGCCGGCGGTCGCCGCTTTCGCGGAGGCCGTCGCACGGTAGTTGTCGTCGCGCGGCACGGTGGCAGCCGGTTGCGCGTCGCTGGCGGGCCGGCGCGGCCGATGCGGGCGCCGGATCGGCGGCAGGCTCGCGGCCATCGGCGCGGCGGCGCTGGCGTCGGCCGGCTGCGCGGCGAACGCCGCGTCGGGCGCCGATGCGGCGTTCGCCGAGCTGGCCGGGTTCGGCGGGACCGGTTGCGGCAGTGCGGTGAAGCCGGCCGCGACGACGGCGGGCTTCGATGCATCGCCGATCACCGGTGCGTTCACCGGCTCGGTCGCCGAGGCGGCGGCGGCCACGGCGGCCGATTCGCTCTGCGGGTTCTGGCGGTCGATGAGATAGAAGTCGAGCACTCGGCGCGCGATCGGGCCCGCGGCCTGCGCCCCCCAGCCGCCGTTTTCGACGACCAGCGCCACGGCGATCTGCGGATGGTCGACCGGCGCATACGCGATGAACAGCGCGTGGTCGCGCAGGTGTTCGGCGAGCAGGTGGCCCTTGTAGTTCGAGCCCTGCAGCGAGAACACCTGCGCGGTACCGGTCTTGCCGGCAGCCTGGTATTGCGCGCCGCGGAACACCTTGTACGCGGTGCCTGACGGGTTTTCGACCACGTTCTCCATCCCGCGCTTCACGACGTCGATGTCGGACTGCTTGAGCGGGATCACTTCGCTTTCCTTCGGCACGGTCAGGTGACGTGCCCGCGTGATCGGATCCTCGATTTCCTTCACGAGGTGCGGCTTCATCACGATCCCGTTGTTCGCGAGCGTCGCGGTCGCATGCGCGAGCTGCAGGATCGTGAACGAGTTGTAGCCCTGGCCGATCCCCAGGCTGATCGTTTCGCCGTCGAACCACTTTTGCTGTGCGGGCTTCTTGAACGCCTTCTTCTTCCAGTCGGTCGACGGCAGGATCCCGCGCGCCTCGCCCTGGATGTCGATCCCGGTGATCTGGCCGAAACCGAACGGCTTCATGAAGTTCGCGATCGCGTTCACGCCGAGGTCGCGCGCGAGCATGTAGAAGTAGGTGTCGTTCGACACCATGATCGCCTTGTTCATGTCGACCCAGCCCTGGCCCGAGCGCACGTCGTTGCGGAACGTGTGGCCGCCGAACGTGAAGTAGCCGGGATCCTGGAAGCCCCAGCCCGGCGTGCGCTTGCCGAGCGTCAGGCCGGCCAGCGCCATGAACGGCTTGTAGGTCGAGCCCGGCGGGTAGGTGCCGTGCAGCGGGCGGTTCAGGAGCGGCTTGTCGGGCGAGTTGTTCAGCTCGTCCCAGGTCTGCTGGTCGATGCCGTCGACGAACGAGTTCGGATCGAAGCTCGGCGACGACACGAACGCGAGCACGTCGCCCGTCTTCGGTTCGATCGCGACGAGCGCGCCGCGCTTGCCTGCGAACGCCTGCTCGGCGACCTGCTGCAGCCCGATGTCGAGCGACAGCACGAGGTTGTTGCCGGGGGTCGCCTGCGTGCGCGACAGCGTGCGCACCGGCCGGCCGCCGGCCGTCACCTCGACTTCCTCGAAGCCCGTCAGGCCATGCAGCTCGGTCTCGTAGCTCTGCTCGACACCAATCTTGCCGATGTAGTCGGTGCCCTTGTAGTTGTTCGCATCGCGACGCGGGTCGTAATTTTCCTGATCGCTGTCGTTCTCGTCGCTCATCGCGTCGATGCGATCCTGGTCGCGCTTCGAGATCCGGCCGATGTAGCCGATCACGTGCGCGGCCGTCATGCCGAGCGGGTACTGGCGGAACAGCCGCGCGCGCACGTCGACGCCGGGGAAGCGGAAGCGCTGTGCGGTGAAGCGCGCGACTTCCGCGTCGGTCAGGCGCGTGCGGATCGGCAGGCTCTCGAAGTTCTTCGAGTCTTCCTGCAGCTTCTTGAAGCGGCGGCGGTCGCGCGCATCGATCGGGATGATCTCGGACAGCTTGTCGATCGTGTTCTCGAGCGTGTCGTCGAGCTTCGACGGCGTGATTTCGAGCGTATACGCCGAATAGTTCTTCGCGAGGACGACGCCGTTGCGGTCGGTGATGATCCCTCGGTTCGGTACGATCGGCGCGACCGAGATGCGGTTTTCCTCGGCCTGCAACGCGTATTTGCCGTGCTGGAACAGCTGCAGGTAGAAAAAGCGGCTCGCGAGCAGTCCGAAGCAGACGAACACGAACACGCCCGCCGCCGCGACGCGCAGGCGGAACCTCGAGAGCTGTTGCTGGGTGTCGTTGAATTCGGTCATGCGGTTAGGTTCGATCCGGCCCGTGCGCGGCGAGCGGGCGCGGGCGAGGGGCGGCCCCGGAGCGCGGCGCGCGGCGGGCGTGGGGGCGGCGGGTATTCAAGGTCGGTCCTGGCGGCGCGGCTCAGATGGGGCGCGTATCGTCCGGATCGACCGGGCGGCGTTGCGGCATCAGCAGCAGATGGCTCGCGATCGGCCACAGCGCGGCCTCGACGAAGCCGTCCACCAGATAGCGCCAGCCGGGGAACGCGGCGCCCATCACGAGGCGGATCACGAACGGCACGAGCTGCGCGACGACGAGCAGCGGCGTTACGTACAGCACCTGCACGCCGATCGGCATCCACAGCACGCGCCGGTGGATCGTGATCGCGCCGTACGACAGCAGCGTATAGGCGAGCGCATGCTCGCCGAGCAGCCCCGCGTCATGCACGTCCATCAGGATGCCGAGCGCGAACGCGACGCCCATTCCGACCTTGCGCGGCTGGTGAATGTTCCAGAACAGCAGCACGAGCGCGACGAAGTCGGGCACGCCGGGCAGGCGGCCCCACGGCATCAGGTTCAGCAGGAACGCGGCGGCGAGGCTGAAGACGATGAAGTACGGGTTGACCGGCTGCAGGATGTATTGCGGGCGATTCATCGCTGGGCTCCTGATTCGGCCGCGGGCTTCGCAGGCGCGACAGCGGGCCTGACCGGAGCGGCAGGCGCGGGTTTCGCGCCGGGTGCGGCCGCGACGGCCGGCTTCGCGTTCGCGTCGGCCTTCTCGTTCTTGGCAGCGGCCTTCGCACCCTTCCTGGCGCCCTTCGCGCTCTTGTCGGCGGCCGGATCGGGATCGGCCGGGCGCGGCGGGACGTCGTTCTGGTAGTGCAGCACGAGCATCTGGCGCGCGCCGCGCACGGCGGCGATCGGCGCGCAGGTCACGCGGGCGAATGCGGTGTCGGCGAGCTTGTCGACGCGCACGACCTTCGCGACCGGCAGGCCCGGCGGGTAGACGCCGTCGAGGCCGCTCGTGACGAGTTCGTCGCCCACGAGGAGGTCGGAACTGGTCGGCACGAAGCGCAGGTCGAGCGAGTCACCCTTCGGCGTGCCGTAGATCACGCTGCGCAGGCCGGTGCGCAGCACCTGCACGGGAATCGCGAGGTCGCGGTCGGTGATCAGCGTGACTTCGGCCTGCAACGGGAACACGCGCGTGACCTGGCCGATCACGCCGTCCTCGCTGACGACCGGTGCGCCGTCCTGGATGCCCTGCTGCGAACCCTGTCCGATCACGATCTTCTGCGTGAACGGGTCGCTGGTGTCGTACTGGATCTCGACCGGCGTCGATTGCGTCGCGATGTGCTGGCGCAGCTCGAGCACCGCGCGCAGGTGCACGTTTTCCTGCGCGAGCACGGCGGCCTGGTTGGCCTGCGTGGACAGCTGCAGGTTGCGCTTGCGCAGCGCGTCGTTCTCGTGACGCAGCGATGCGCCCGTGACGGCGATGTCGGCCGCGCCCATGAACAGGTCGCGCGGCACGAGCGCCGCGCGCTGCAGCGGGTACAGCACGGTGCCCAGCACGCCGCGGACGATTTCGAGCGTGCTGAAGCGCGCGTCCGATACGAGGAGCGCGATGGCGAGTGCAACGAAGAAGATGAGCCGCGCGAGCGCGGGCGGACCTTGCTTGAAGAGGGGCGGCGGACTGTATTCCATGGTCGGCGCCGGGCGCGTGGCGATCGGTTAGATAATGCTCAGACGCGCAAACGGCGTGGCGGTTCGTTCTGAACGAGCGATCCGGCCACGCCGCGGGTGCGTCATATCAAACGGGACTGCTTAAGCCATCACTCGTACGAGAAGATGCTGCCCAGCTTGTCCATGCGCTCGAGCGCCATGCCCGAGCCGCGCACGACGCACGTGAGCGGGTCTTCGGCGACGAGCACCGGCAGGCCGGTTTCTTCCGCGAGCAGGCGATCGAGGTCGCGCAGCAGCGCGCCGCCGCCCGTCAGCATCATCCCGCGCTCGGCGATGTCGGCGCCGAGTTCCGGCGGCGTCTGCTCGAGGGCAATCTTCACCGACGACACGATCTGGTTCAGCGGGTCGGTCAGTGCTTCGAGAATTTCGTTGCTGGAGATCGTGAAGCTGCGCGGAATGCCTTCCGACAGGTTGCGGCCCTTCACTTCCATTTCCTTGACTTCGGAACCCGGGAACGCGGAGCCGATCTCCTTCTTGATCGCTTCGGCGGTTTGTTCGCCGATCAGCATCCCGTAGTTGCGGCGGATGTAGTTGACGATCGCTTCGTCGAACTTGTCGCCGCCGACGCGCACCGAGCCCTTGTACACGATGCCGCCGAGCGAGATCACGCCGACTTCGGTCGTGCCGCCGCCGATGTCGACGACCATCGAGCCCGTGGCTTCCGACACCGGCAGGCCCGCGCCGATCGCGGCCGCCATCGGCTCCTCGATCAGGTAGACCTGCGATGCGCCGGCGCCGTGCGCCGCTTCCTTGATCGCGCGGCGCTCGACCTGGGTCGAGCCGCACGGCACGCAGATGATGATGCGCGGCGACGGGGAGAACATGCGCGATTCGTGCGCCGTCTTGATGAACTGCTTGATCATCTGCTCGGTGACGGTGAAGTCGGCGATCACGCCGTCCTTCATCGGGCGGATCGCCTCGATGTTGCCCGGTACCTTGCCGAGCATCTGCTTGGCTTCCTTGCCGACCGCCTGGATCGTTTTCTTGCCGTTGGGGCCGCCTTCCTGGCGAATCGACACGACGGACGGCTCATCGAGGACGATGCCCTTGCCGCGCATGTAGATCAGGGTGTTTGCGGTGCCGAGGTCGATCGCGAGATCGTTGGAGAAGTAGCTGCGCAAAAAACCGAACATTCAGAATCCTGTTTCGCTCTGGGCCGGCCCTGCATAGCGAGCGCTGAGGGCGGCAGCGGAAAAAATAACAGCCTCGGGAAGCGTGGCGGAAGCGGCCGCCGCGGCGCACGAAGCTGCGAGTGATGTCTACCGGGGGCGCACGAAGCACGCACGGCTTGCCGAAGCGGGGCGAAACGGTGCGGGAAAAGGCTGCCGGGTTTGGGTCGAACGCGTAATGATACCTTATAATTTCACGGTATTTGAATCGAAACGGTCGGTATTTTTGCCGCTTCGGCCCCGATTTTTGAGGGTGGGATCGCACCCTCCAACCCCCCGCCGCAGCGCTGTTTTCGAGGCGCTGCGCAGTCTTGTTTTTCCGGTGATCGCATGGCCCTGACCCTGACCGATGTGAAACGCATCGCGCACCTGGCGCGACTCGAAATGGCCGACGCCGACGCCGAGCATACGCTCGGCCAGCTCAACGAATTCTTCGGCCTCGTCGAGCGGATGCAGGCGGTCGACACCGCCGGCATCGCGCCGCTCGCCCACCCGATCGAACAGATCCAGGAAGTCGCGCAGCGCCTGCGCGACGACGCCGTGACGGAAGTCGTCAATCGCGACGACAACCAGCGTCCGGCGCCGGCCGTCCAGGACGGCCTCTATCTCGTGCCGAAGGTGATCGAGTAAGCATTCGCTGACAAGCGCGCCGGCCCTGCGCCGCGCGCGACCCAGAATTCCCAGGAAAACCACTCAATGCACGCAAAAAGCCTGACCGAACTGCGCGCCGCGCTCGCCGCCAAGGAATGCTCGGCCGTCGAGCTCGCGCAGCTCTACCTGAAACGGATCGACGCGGCTCGCGACCTGAACGCGTTCGTCCATGTCGACGCCGATCTGACCCTCGCACAGGCGAAGGCCGCCGACGCCGAACTCGCGCGCGGCGCGGGCGGCGCGCTGACCGGCCTGCCGATCGCGCACAAGGACGTGTTCGTCACGCGCGGCTGGCGCTCGACCGCCGGCTCGAAGATGCTCGCGAACTACGAGAGCCCGTTCGACGCGACCGTCGTCGCCCGCCTGCAGGCGGCCGGCATGGTCACGCTCGGCAAGACCAACATGGACGAGTTCGCGATGGGCTCGTCCAACGAGAACTCGGCGTTCGGCGCGGTGAAGAACCCGTGGGACACCAGCGCGGTGCCGGGCGGCAGCTCGGGCGGCAGCTCGGCCGCCGTCGCCGCGCGCCTCGCGCCGGCCGCGACCGGCACCGACACCGGCGGCTCGATCCGCCAGCCCGCGTCGTTCGCGGGCGTGACGGGCATCAAGCCGACCTACGGCCGCGTGTCGCGCTACGGGATGATCGCGTTCGCGTCGTCGCTCGATCAGGGCGGCCCGATGGCGCAGAGCGCGTCGGACTGCGCGCTGCTGCTGAACGCGATGGCCGGCTTCGACGCGCGCGATTCGACGAGCCTCGAGCGCGACGACGAGGATTTCACGCGCCACCTCGGCCAGCCGTGGGCGGCCGGCAACGATGCGGGCAAGCCGCTCGCGGGCCTGCGCATCGGGCTGCCGAACGAGTATTTCGGCGATGGTCTCGCCGACGACGTGCGCGCGTCGATCGACGCGGCGCTCAAGCAGTATGAAGCGCTCGGCGCGACGCTCGTGCCCGTGTCGCTGCCGAAGACGGAACTGTCGATTCCCGTGTACTACGTGATCGCACCGGCTGAAGCCTCGTCGAACCTGTCGCGTTTCGACGGCGTGCGCTTCGGCCATCGCGCCGCGCAGTACGGCGACCTGCTCGACATGTACAAGAAGTCGCGCGCCCAAGGCTTTGGCCCTGAGGTGAAGCGCCGGATTCTCGTCGGCACCTACGTGCTGTCGCACGGCTACTACGACGCGTACTACCTGCAGGCGCAGAAGATCCGCCGCATCATCGCGCAGGACTTCCAGGAAGCGTTCAAGTCCTGCGACGTCATCATGGGCCCGGCTTCGCCGACGGTCGCATGGGATCTCGGCGCGAAGGGCGACGATCCGGTGCAGATGTATCTCGCGGATATCTACACGTTGTCGGTGAGCCTCGCCGGCCTGCCCGGCATGAGCGTGCCGTGCGGCTTCGGCGCCGGGGCGAACGCGAAGCGCCCGGTTGGCCTGCAGATCATCGGCAACTATTTCAACGAAGCCCGGATGCTGCAGGTCGCCGACGCGTTCCAGCGCGCGACCGACTGGCACAAGCAAGTTCCGGCAGGGGTGTAAGCATATGGCTACTCAATGGGAAGTCGTCATCGGTCTCGAGACGCACGCGCAACTGTCGACCGTCTCGAAGATTTTCTCCGGCGCATCGACGCAGTTCGGCGCGGAGCCGAACACGCAGGCCTGCCCGGTCGACCTGGCGCTGCCGGGCGTGCTGCCGGTGCTGAACCGCGGCGCGGTCGAGCGCGCGATCCGCTTCGGCCTCGCGATCGGCTCGACCATCGCGCCGCGTAGCATCTTCGCGCGCAAGAATTATTTCTACCCCGATCTGCCGAAGGGTTATCAGATCAGCCAGTACGAGATTCCGGTCGTGCAGGGTGGCCAGATCACGATCCAGGTGCCCGCCAACGAAAAAGCCGGCAAGGAAGCGTACGAAAAGACCGTCAACCTGACCCGCGCGCACCTCGAGGAAGATGCGGGCAAGTCGCTGCATGAAGACTTCGCCGGGATGACGGGGATTGACCTGAACCGCGCGGGCACGCCGCTGCTCGAGATCGTCACCGAGCCGGAAATGCGCAGCGCGGCCGAGGCCGTCGCCTACGCGAAGGCGCTGCATGGGCTCGTCGTGTGGCTCGGCATCTGCGACGGCAACATGCAGGAAGGCTCGTTCCGCTGCGACGCGAACGTGTCGGTGCGCCCGGTCGGCCAGGAGAAGTTCGGCACGCGTGCCGAGATCAAGAACCTGAACTCGTTCCGGTTCCTCGAGGAAGCGATCAACTACGAAGTCCGTCGCCAGATCGAGCTGATCGAGGATGGCGGCGAAGTCGTGCAGGAAACGCGCCTCTACGATCCGGACAAGCGCGAGACGCGTTCGATGCGCAGCAAGGAAGACGCGCACGACTACCGCTACTTCCCCGATCCCGACCTGATGCCGCTCGTGATCGGCCAGGACTGGGTCGAACGCGTGCAGGCCGGGATGCCCGAGCTGCCGGCCGCGATGCAGCAGCGCTTCGTCGAGCAATATGGCGTGTCCGCGTATGACGCGGGCGTGCTGACGTCGAGCAAGGCGATGGCCGCGTACTTCGAGGCGGTGGTCGCGAAGGCCGGCGCGGCGAACGCGAAGATCGCCGCGAACTGGCTGATGGGCGACGTGTCGTCGCAGTTGAATCGCGACGGCATCGAGATCGACGCGATTCCGGTCTCGGCCGCCCAGCTCGCGCTGGTGCTGCAGCGCATCGCCGACGGCACGATCTCGAACAAGATCGCGAAGGAAATCTTCGCGACGATCTGGGACGAGAAGGCGACCGACGAAGGCGCGGCCGACCGCATCATCGACGCGAAGGGCCTGAAGCAGATCTCCGACACCGGCGCGCTGGAAGCGATCATCGACGAGGTGCTCGCGGCGAACGCGAAGTCGGTCGAGGAATTCCGCGCGGGCAAGGAAAAGGCGTTCAACGCGCTGATCGGCCAGGCCATGAAGGCGACGAAGGGCAAGGCCAATCCGCAGCAGGTCAACGAACTGCTGAAGAAGAAGCTCGGCTGAACATGGGCGCGCGCCTGAACCGCGCTTGACGACGGGCCGCCGCCGAACCTGTTCGGGGCGGCCCGTCGTTTTGGTGCATGCGTTATCGTGTGCACGTGTGCACCACACCGTCCAACGGAGGAACGAATGGCGAAACAACCGTCGCTCGACGATTTTCGCGTGCCGTACAGCACGCGAGAGAAGGAAGCTGCCGGATTCAAGCTCGATGCGTTCGATCCGGCCGCGAAGCCGTTCTCGTCGGGTTCGAAGGACGCCGACCGCGAACGGCTCACCGCCGTGTCGACGGAGCTCGACGTGCAGCAGGAGCGCCTGCACACACAGCAGAAGAAGCGCGTGCTGCTCGTGCTGCAAGGGATGGACACCAGCGGCAAAGACGGCACCGTGCGCGCGGTGTTCCGCGACGTCGATCCGCTTGGCCTGCGCATCGTGCCGTTCAAGGCGCCCACGCCGATCGAGGCCGCGCACGACTTCCTGTGGCGCGTGCATGCGCAGGTGCCGGCCGCGGGCGAACTCGCGATCTTCAACCGCAGCCACTACGAAGACGTGCTCGTGCCGCGCGTGCTCGATCTCATCGACGACAAGGAATGCGAGCGCCGCTATCGGCAGATCCGCGATTTCGAGACGATGCTGGCGGAGAACGGCACGACGATCATCAAGTGCTTCCTGCACATCTCGAAGGACGAGCAGCGCGAGCGGCTGCAGGCGCGCATCGACGATCCGACCAAGCACTGGAAATTCGACATCTCCGATCTCGACGCGCGCAAGCACTGGGACGCGTACCAGTCGGCATACCGCGACGCGCTCGCCGCGACGTCGGCCGAGCATGCGCCGTGGTACGTGATTCCGGCCAACTCGAAGACGCACCGCAACGTGATGATCGCCGAGCTGCTGCTGCGTACGATGACCGACATGAAGCTCGAATTCCCGCCGCCGAAGCCGGAGCTCGACGGTGTGAAGATCCGCTAGGCTGCGATCCTGTAAAAAACATCGAACTGAACTGAACAACGGAACCCGACATGATGCGAGTGATTACCGCCAACCTGAACGGCATCCGCTCCGCCGCGAAGAAGGGCTTCTTCGAATGGCTCGGCGAGCAGAACGCCGACTGCGTGTGCGTGCAGGAAATCAAGGTGTCGGCCGACGACCTGCCGGCCGAATTCGTCGAGCCGCACGGCTTCAGGAGCTATTTCCACCACGCCGAGAAGAAGGGCTACAGCGGCGCGGGCGTGTACAGCCGCCACGAGCCCGATGACGTGATCATCGGCTTCGGCAGCAGCGAATTCGATGCCGAGGGGCGTTACGTCGAGGCGCGCTACGGCAAACTGTCGGTCGTGTCGGTGTACGTGCCGTCCGGCTCGAGCGGCGAAGAGCGCCAGCAGGCGAAGTACCGCTTCATGGACGAGTTCATGCCGCACCTGGCCGAGCTGAAGAAAAAGCGCGAGGTGATCCTGTGCGGCGACGTGAACATCGTCCACAAGGAAATCGACATCAAGAACTGGAAGAGCAACCAGAAGAATTCGGGCTGCCTGCCGGAAGAGCGCGCGTGGCTCACGCAACTGTTCGACGACGTCGGCTATGTCGACGTGTTCCGCACGCTCGACCCGCGCGCAGAGCAGTACACGTGGTGGAGCAACCGCGGCCAGGCATACGCGAAGAACGTCGGGTGGCGGATCGATTACCAGATCGCGACGCCGGGCGTGGCCGGCACCGCCAAGAGCACGGCGATCTTCAAGGACATCAAGTTCAGCGATCACGCGCCGCTGACGGTGGATTACGACTACAAGACGTAATCGTCGACGCGATGCGACGCGGTGCGGCATGACGCGCACCGCAGTCGAACCCTTCGGTCGCCGGATGCAAAACGGGCCGCATGTCGAACATGCGGCCCGTTTCGTCTGGCGCGTCGCTTACTGCTTGAGCGACGCCATGTCCACCACGAACCGGTACTTCACGTCGCTCTTCAGCATCCGTTCGTAAGCGGCATTGATCTGCTGCATCGGAATCGTTTCGATGTCCGACGTGATCCCGTGTTCCGCACAGAAATCGAGCATTTCCTGCGTTTCCGCGATCCCGCCGATCAGCGAGCCCGCGAGGCGGCGTCGCTTGAAGATCAGGTTGAACACCTGCGGCGACGGATGGTCGTGCTCCGGCGCACCGACGAGCGTCATCGTGCCGTCGCGCTTGAGCAGGTGCAGGAACGGATTCAGGTCGTGCTGCGCGGCGACCGTGTTCAGGATGAAGTCGAGGCTGTTCAGGTGCGCGTTCATCTGCGCTTCGTCCTTCGAGATCACCACTTCGTGCGCGCCGAGCCGCTTGCCGTCCTCGATCTTCGACGGCGACGTCGTGAACAGCACGACGTGCGCGCCCATCGCGCGTGCGAGCTTCACGCCCATATGGCCGAGCCCGCCGAGGCCGACGATCCCGACCTTCTTGCCGGGGCCGACGTTCCACTGGCGCAGCGGCGAATAGGTCGTGATCCCCGCGCACAGCAGCGGCGCGGCGCCGGCCGGGTCGAGCGTCTCCGGCACGCGCAGCACGAACGCCTCGTCGACGACGAGTTGCGTCGAGTAGCCGCCGTACGTGACGTCGCCGGTCACGCGATCCTGACCGTTGTAGGTGCCGACGAAGCCGTTCTCGCAATACTGTTCGAGGCCTTCCTCGCAGCTTGGGCAGGTGCGGCACGAGTCGACGAGACAGCCGACGCCGACCAGCTCGCCGACCTTGAAGCGCGACACCTGCGGGCCGGTCGCGGTCACGCGGCCGACGATTTCATGGCCCGGCACGACCGGGTAGATCGTGTTGCGCCATTCGTTGCGGGCCTGGTGCAGGTCGGAGTGGCAAACGCCGCAGTACAGTACCTCGATCTGGATGTCGAGGTCGCGCAGCGCACGGCGCTGGAATTCGAACGGGGCGAGCGGCGACTGCGCGTCGGTCGCCGCGTAAGCGTAAGTTGTGCTCATGCAGGGGGCTCCTTGTCCGGGAAAACATCCGGCGAAACAGACTGCCGCCGCACCATGTGGCGGCGCGGCGAGACAGGTGCCCATCGTAAGCAGCGCGCGGCCGGCGCGAAATACACGAAGGTCTCGAAGATTTGCCTATTCCTCTCGAATTGCACGCGAACGGCCGTCAAAACGCTTTCAGGGTGCTACATTGCGAGCCAGATTCTCTTGCAGGACAGGACGACGCCGATGAGCTTCCAGCCCCTTTTCGACGACTCGGGCGACCGCGTGCGGCGCCGCATGATCGAGCTGCATGCGCGTCTCGCACCGAACGAGGGCGACACGCTGGCGGCGCTCGACGGCGTGCGCTTCATCCGCGTGAGCCGGCCGGTGCCGCGCATGCCGGTGCTGTACGAACCGAGCATCATCGTCGTGTGCCAGGGCCGCAAGCTCGGCTATCTCGGCGAGCGTTCGTTCGTCTACGACGCGCAGCAGTATCTCGTGCTGTCGGTGCCGTTGCCGTTCGAATGCGAAACCTTCGCGAGCATGGACGAGCCGTTTCTCGCGATCTCGATCCGCGTCGATCTCGCGGTGATCGCCGAACTCGCGATCCTGCTCGACGAGACGCTCGGCGCCGCGGTCAGCGAGCCGCACGGCCTCTACTCGACACCGCTCGATGCGCCGCTTGCCGACGCGGTGGTGCGCCTCCTCGAAGCGCTCGCGTCGCCGCACGACACGTGCGTGCTCGGGCCGGCGATCATGCGCGAGATCGCGTATCGCGTGCTGACCGGCGCGCAGGGCGACGCGATTCGCGCGGCGCTCGTTCAGCAGCATCATTTCGGCCGCATCGCGAAGGCGCTGCGACGCATCCATGCGGACCTGACGGCCGATCTCGACGTCGAGACGCTTGCGCGCGAGGCCGGCATGAGCCTCGCGGTGTTCCACGCGCAGTTCAAGCATGTGACCGCGACATCGCCGATGCAATATGTGAAGGCCGCACGCCTGCACCAGGCGCGGTTGATGATGGTGCAGGACGGCGTCGGGGCGGGGGCTGCCGCCGCGCGGGTCGGCTATGCGAGCGCATCGCAGTTCAGCCGCGAGTTCAAGCGGCTGTTCGGCCGCAGCCCGGGTGACGAAGTGCGTGCGATGCGCGAAAGCGGCGCCGGAAGCCGGCCGTTCGAATCGGTCGTCCGCGCGTAGTCCCGGTCGCCGGATGCGGCGCTCAGCGCCGCACGACCTTGCGCCGCTGCGCGCTGATGCCCGCATAGTCGGGCAGCGTGTCGACGCGTTTGCCGACCGCTTTCGCGTATAGCGGCATCAGGTCGGGCAGGCGGTTCAGCAGATCCTGCCGCCGCGTGGCGCTGTACGGGTGCAGGTAGATGAAGCCCGTCGCCTTGTCCGCGCGCGTCGCCGCCACGAGCTTGTCCCACAGCGTGATTGCCGCGCGCGGATCGAAACCCGCGCGTGCGGCGATGTCGCCGCCGATCACGTCGGCTTCGGTTTCGTCGGTCGGGTCGTAGCGCAGCGTCTGCAGGCGTGCGCCGAGGTTCAGCGCCTGCGGCAGCGGATCGCCGACGCCGAACAGCGGCGGCAGTGCGGCCGCGCGCAGCGAGGTTTGCGACGTCGTGCTGAAATTGCTGCGCGCGTGTTCGCGCAGCGCGTGCGCGATGCCATGCGCGAGCAGCACGCCTAATTCGTCGTCGTTCAGGCGCACGCGGTCGAGCATCCCGCCGTACACGAGGATCTTGCCGCCCGGCAGGCAGGTGAGGCGGATGTCGCGCGAGCGGATCGCATTGACCTCCCACGCCCAGTTCTTCACGCGATCGTTCCACTTCACCGAATACGGCGCGAGCTTCGTGACGATCGCGCGCAGGCGTTTCACGCGCGGCTGGTTCGCGGGCAGGAGGCGACCGCTGTCGGCGGCCGCTTGCACGATTTGCGTGTATTCGGTCGCGGTGAGCTGTTCGAGCAGCGTTGACGGGATCAGCGTGCGGAACGCGATCGCGTTGCCGTAGCGAACTTGCTGCGGGGTCGGCGTATAGGCTTTCGTGGACGCGGCCGCACCGGTTGGTTGCGCGGCTTCGGCCGCGGACGGTGTAACGGGCGCCGCCGGCGTGGACGGCGAAGCCGGCACGGTGGCCGGTGCAGAGTCTGCCGAGGTCGCGCTTGCGTCGGCCGCATGCGCGTTTCCCGCCGCGAGTGCGGCGATGCCGACGCTCAGCGACGCGGCGACGCGTGCCAGGTCGTGCAGTCGATCATTGCGCACGGCTGGCCTCGCCGTCGCGCGCGGTACCGTTCCACGGCGCGATCTTGAACAGCAGCAGCATGCCGGGGATCGCGAGCGCGGTGCACACGATGAAGTAATCGAACCAGCCGATCTTCGCGACGATGAAACCGCTCGCGGCCGAGGCGAGCGTGCGCGGCACCGACGCGAGGCTCGTAAACAACGCGAACTGCGTGGCCGTGTAGCGCGGATCGGTCGTGCTCGCGATATACGCGACGAACGCGGCCATCGTCAGGCCCGTCGTGAAGGTTTCGAAGCCGTAGACGATCGCGAGCGCGACCGTCATCGGGCTGAATTGCGGCATGACGGCGATGCCGAACACCGACAGCCCGGCCGCGATCGCGTGGCTCGTCGCTACCGTGAAGTCGTACAGCACCGCGAGCACCGGCGAGCCGGGGCCGAGTTGCGCGAGCCATGCGAAGCCGAGCGTCGACACCATCTGCAGCAAGCCGAAGATCCACAGCCCGCGGCCGATCCCGATCTTCACGAGCCACACGCCCCCGATGATGCCGCCGGCGACGCTCGCGACGAGCGCGGTGGTTTTCGCGACGATGCCGATCTCGGTGCGCGTGAAGCCGATGTCGAGGAAGAATGACGTCGACAGCGTGGTCGCCATCGTGTCGCCGATCTTGAACAGGAAGATGAACGCGATGACGAGCAGCGCGCCGGCCCAGCCGTCACGCTGGATGAATTCGCGGAACGGCAGCACGATCGCGTCGCGCAGGTTGCGCGGCGGCGTGCCGATCACTTCGGGTTCGCGCACCAGCAGCGTCATCAGGATGCCCGGCAGCATGAACGCGCCGGTGATCGCGAACACGACGTCCCACGGCATGTGATCGGACAGGATCAGCGCCAGCGAACCGGGGATCAGCGCGGCGAGCTTGTACGCGTTCACGTGCACCGCGTTGCCGAGGCCCTGCTCGGTGTCGCGCAGCAGTTCGCGGCGGTATGCGTCGATCACGATGTCGGAACTTGCGCCGAAGAACGCGACGAGCGTCGTGAGCGCGGCGACCGTCCAGATCGAATCGCGCGGCGACACGAAGCCGAGCGTGGCGATCGCGCCGGCGACCAGGACCTGCGTGAGCAGCATCCAGCCGCGCCGGCGGCCCGGCCGCCAGCCGGGCAGGCGCGGGATGTAGCGGTCCATCAGTGGCGCCCACAGGAACTTCCACGTATACGGGAACTGGATCAGCGCGAACAGGCCGATTTCCTTCAGGTTCACGCCCTCGGAGCGCAGCCATGCCTGCACGAGGTAGACGAGCGTGAAGAGCGGCAGCCCCGACGTAAAGCCGAGGAACACGCAGATCAGCATGTGCGTGTTCAGATAGGCGCGCCAGCCGGGGTGGTCCTCGTGAGCGGTGAGTGCGGGCGCCTCGTGTGGCGTTTTCGACATGGACAGGAACTGGGTAGCGTTGACTGATTGCGGCGGCAGCGCGCGGCGGAGGGAGCGGCGCGGGCCGGGCCCGGCGTCCGTCAACGGACTCCCGGCTCAGCTGCGCTTGACGCGGTAGACAGCAAGACTACCACGCCAGTTCGCTCCCCATCGAATCGGCTGGCCTTCGTGCAGCACGACGCGGTCGAGGATCGTCACGCCGACTTCGGGCGCGAGCGCCTCGAAATCCTTGATCGTCAGCACGCGCACGTTCGGCGTGTTGTGCCACTGGTACGGCAGCGATTTCGACACGGGCATCCTGCCGTGCAGCACCGACAGCCGGTGCGGCCAGTAGCCGAAGTTCGGGAACGACACGATGCATTCGCGGCCGACGCGTGCGGTCTCGCGCAGGATCGCGGCCGTCTGGTGGATCGTCTGCAGCGTTTGCGACAGGATCGCGATGTCGAAGCTGTGATCCTCGAACAGGCGCAGGCCGTCCTCCAGGTTCTGCTGGATCACGTTGATGCCGTTCTTGGCGCTCGCGAGCACGCCAGCGTCGTTCAGCTCGATTCCGTAGCCGGTCACGTCCAGCTCCTCCATCAGCAGTGCGAGCAGCGAGCCGTCGCCGCAGCCGAGGTCGAGCACGGTCGAACGCGGTTCGACCCAGCGCGCGATCGTGCGGAAGTCCGCGCGTGCGGACAGGGAATTCAGCGCTTGCTGGTTCATGCTCCCACCTCGTTGGCGATTCGTTCGTAATACGCGCGGATCAGGTTGTGATAGCGCGCGTCGTCGAGCAGGAACGCGTCGTGGCCGTGCGGCGCGTCGATTTCCGCGTAGCTGACCGTGCGCTTGTTGTCGAGGAGTGCCTTCACGATCTCGCGCGAGCGGGCCGGCGCGAAGCGCCAGTCGGTCGAGAAGCTCGCGATCAGGTATTTCGCCTGCGTCTGCGCGAGCGCGGCGGTCAGGTTGCCGTCGAACGCCTTGGCCGGATCGAAATAGTCGAGCGCGCGCGTGATCAGCAGGTATGTGTTCGCGTCGAAGTAGTCGGCGAACTTGTCGCCCTGGTAGCGCAGGTACGACTCGACCTCGAACTCGACGTCGAAGCTGAAGTTGTACGCGTCGAGCGCGCCGTCCGCGCGGCGCAGCGCGCGGCCGAATTTCTCGGCCATGTCGTCGTCGGACAGATAGGTGATGTGGCCGATCATCCGCGCGACGCGCAGGCCGCGCTTCGGCTTCACGCCGTGCGCGTAGTAGTCGCCGCCGTGGAAGTCGGGATCGGACAGGATCGCCGAGCGTGCGACCTCGTTGAACGCGATGTTCTGCGCGGACAGCTTCGGCGTCGACGCGATGTCGATGCAGTGCGCGACGCGCTCCGGATACATCAGGCTCCACGCGAGCGCCTGCATCCCGCCGAGGCTGCCGCCCATCACCGCGGCGAAGCGCTCGATGCCGAATGCGTCGGCGACGCGCGCCTGCGCATGCACCCAGTCCTCGACGGTGACCACCGGGAACCGCGCACCGTAAGGCTTGCCGGATGACGGATCGATGCTCATCGGGCCGGTCGAGCCGAAGCACGAGCCGAGGTTGTTCACGCCGATCACGAAGAAACGGTTGGTGTCGAGCGGCTTGCCGGGGCCGACCATGTTGTCCCACCAGCCGGTGCTGCGCGGATCGTCCGCATAGACGCCGGCGACGTGATGCGACGCGTTGAGCGCGTGGCAGACGAGCACCGCGTTCGAGCGTGCGGCATTGAGCTCGCCGTACGTCTCGACGACGAGCTGATAGTTGCCGAGCGCGCTGCCGCTTTGCAAGCGCAGCGGTTCGGCGAAGTGCATGGTCTGTGGAGCGACGATGCCGATCGATTCCATTCGTTCCGCCTTATGACTGGGCGGCTAAACGGGTGTCGGCGATGCGCGGAGTCGAAGGTGCGCGGCTGACGACCTCTTTAGCCGCATTTGTAGTGAACCTCCGGGACAAGGACAGATCAAGGCCCCGGCCGGTTCGCGCGCCCGCAATCGAGTCAGCAAATCGGCGCGCTTCCGACCTGCCGCCAACGAGGCGGCAAGTCGGCAAAGTATAGCGGAATTCGGCGGGGCGCGGATTTCGCGCTCCGCCGTCTGCCTGCCTGGCCTACCAGCGGTATTTTGCCGAGAGCTGCCCCCGAACGACCGAGTAGTCGGACAGATTGCCTTCCACGCCGACACTCGCCGATACCGAGAAGCGACGGCTCAACTGGCCGGTTGCGCCGATCCGGACGGCTGCCCGGTCGCGCGGCACGCTGAACGAGAACGCATTGCCGTCGAGCGTGAGCGCGCGCGACCCCGGGCCATGCCACCAGTTCGCTTCGACGAACGGTCGAAGCTCGCGCCCATGCGGCATCGCGGTGACGCCGTGCACCCGCACGCCGACGCGGGTCAGCACGTCGGTCGCGCCTTGACCGTCGATCCGGCCGCCCGGCGCGGCGTGTGCGTCCGCGTGGTAGTCGGATACGACGAACTGCACTTCGGGTTCGACGAAGAAGCGCGAGTCGCCGCGCTCGTAGAACGGCATTGAATAGCCCGTTTCGAGCGAGCCCGTGAGGGTGCGCGACCGGTACGAATCGGCGGCCAGACTGCCGCCGACGCTGTTCGCATATGCGCCATACATGAACCACGCATCGACGTACGGGCCGGACAGGATGTCGCGGCTGCCGTACCACGTGCCGTATACCCCGACGTTGTAGCCGGACACGCTGCCGCGCGCGGTGGCGTTCGCCATGCGCTGTTCGGTCGCGTTCCACAGCGGCCGGGTCGACCAGTTCGTCTGGCTGCCGTACATGCCCATCGCGCCGACGCGTACGCTGCCGCCGCGACCGTCGCTGAAGCGAAACAGGTCGGCGCCCGCATGAACCAGGCGGCCGTTGCCGGACACGCTGCGGCTGCCCCCCGACATCGACGTCATCTGGCCCTCCGCGCGCAGCCAGACCGCGCCGTCGAGCGGGCCGGCAGCAACGGCGTCGGTCCGCAACGAGCGGTCTTCACGTTGATGCAGCGTATGGATCGCCATCGTCGATGCCGCGTCGGCGTTGGCCAGATAGGCGTCCGGTTCGGGGGCGACCGCGCGGGGCGGCGGCGTGATCTCCGGCTTGACCGACGGATCGGGATCGACCGGCCCGGGTGGCTCCGGCGGTACGGGTTTGGCTGCGGAGACGAGATACCAGTCTTCCTTCTGCCCGCCGTCGCCGCCGCGTTTGAGCATGTAGTCGTAGCCGCCGGCCGACAACGTGCCGAAGCCTTTCCGGTAGCCGTCCGACGCCGAGTCGAGCGTGAAGGCCGACGCGTCGGTCGTGCCGCCATTGCGGGTTTCGACGAGCGGAATGCCGATGGTCGTCGGCGCACCGTCACCGCCGGAACGCTTGACGACGATGCCGGTGTCGCCCGATACATGGCCGCCGTCGATCACGAGCCGGTCGGTGGGCGATGCATCGTCCTGCAGCGTTGTGTGCAGGACCAGCCTGCCGTTGCGGGCGGCGTAGTCCCCCGTCACGACCAGCGTGCGCGGCGTCGCCGGCGCGCCGGCAGCCGGATCGGTGAATGCGATCGTCGAATCGTTCAGCGAGATGGAACCGACCGTCGAATCGGCGGTGACGGCCCAGCGGCTGTTCGTGTCCAGCGACAGCGCGCGGACGACATCGGTCGCGCCGGTCCACGCGGACCCATTCGCGAGCTTGACGTCGGTTACGGCATGCGTCGGGCTGCCGTCGTCGGTCGGATGGTTGACGATGTCGCCTTCGGCACGGGAGCCGGTGTCGAGCGAGAGGCGGACCGGCGCGTCGGACTGTGCGATGACCGACAGTAGCGTGCCGTTGCCGCCCGCCACGCGAGCGCCATTGGTCAGCGAGAGGGTGGCGTTGGACGCTTCGAGCGCGCCGTGCCGCTCGCTGACGAGCGAGCCGCCGTCGACATTCAGCGTGGCGCCGCGCACGCTGGCTCCCCACGCGCGTTCCCCCTTCGTGAGGACATCCGAGCGCAGCATGTCGACCCGGCCGCCGTATCCGATGTCGAGTGCGTTGGCCTCCTCTCCGGTGGTGAAGGCGACGGTATCGGTCAGCGACGCGATGGAGCCGGCGCCGCCCGACAGGACGGCATAGGCTTGATTGCCGTGCGTGCTGATGCTGCTCTGCCGGAGTTCGATCCGGCCGCCGAGTCGTGCGATGGCGCCGACCGCCTTGGCGCCGGTCGTCTCGACATGTGTATCGGTCGCCCGCACGACGGGTGTTTCGGTGTATTCCTTCGACGCGTAGAGACCATGTGCGCTGCGGCCCTGCGTCAACACCTGCGTACTAGTGAGCTCGACGCTGCCCTTGCGCGTGTCCACGCCGAGGGCGGCGAAGCCGTCAGTCTGCAGGCGAGCGCCGTTGAAGGTCGCCGTGGATGCGCCGGGCATGAACAGGGCCGACGAGTAATCGCCGGTGGTATGGACCTCGGTACGCGTGAACGTCGCACGCGTGCCGTCGTCGCTGACGAACGCGCCGTACGAGAACTCGCCGCCCGTGAGGACTCGCGTGGCATCGACGTTGACGACGGCGCCCGGCGCATAGTGCACGGCGATGCCGTGAGCCTCGCGTCCGCGCGTGACGATCAGGCTGTCGGCGAGGTCGATGCGGCTGCCGGCGCCATCCACGTACGCACCGTGTGCGCTGTCGTTGTCTGTGTCGACGGAGATATGCGATGCCAGCACGCTGCCGCCCCGGCGCGCGTCGATACCGGTTGCGAAAATGCCGCGCGTGCGGATTTCCGCATCGCGCAGCTCGATGCGGGAACCGGGGCCTTCGGCGGCGGCGCCGGCCGAACCGTGGCCGAACGAGAACAGGCGGGTCTTGCCCGCCGTGGTTAGCGTGCCGCCATCGATGGCAACGAATACGGGCTTGTTGTTGCCGCGTGTCGAATAGTCGCCCGGTGAGACTTCGAGCGCGATTCCCTCAGCGCGCTGCTGGTCGCCGACGTCAGGCACCTGTGCCACTGACGGTAGCGGGATGACCGCGCCCGCAAGCAATGCGGACCGGATGATGCGCTCGGTGGGGCGCAGACGGTCGAATGACGGAAACCGCAAATTCATCTGCCTTACCTCGATATAGATTGGATGGGTGCAATTTATCTTTTTGCGGCGAGGGGTGAAATGAGACGAATTCGAATTTGTCGTGCATTCGATGATCGGCGCGATATCTGGTAATTCGGCATCGCAGTACTTCGGGGCGCCGCACAATTGATATCGATGGCGTATGGGTGAAGTCGCACCTTGCCGAGGAAATACTCGCTGGCGGGAGGTGCCGAGGCCGGCCCCGCATCCGTTGTGGCGCGGCTGCGGGCGCGACGCGCCAATTTTTCGGCGCGCATGCAGGGGGGGAATAGCGACGCAGTCGTGAAATTTCCGACTGCACGGCGCTTCAAATGTTAACGCTCCATGACATTTCGGCAAATCCCTGGATCGATTGCTTGTATTTAGTACTTGTACTATCTAATTCAGGGTGATATTCGGACTACATCAAATGTAATTTGGATGTAATTTGCCGCAAAATTTGCCATGAGATGTCGCTGCACATGACGGGAATGAAGAATTAACCCGTAAAACGGCGCAGAACATTTCAAATGACCTTTAACTTTTACGGTAATGATCGAAATGAAAAAAGCAATTCTCTCGACGGTGGTAGCCGCTGCGTCTATCGCCGCATTCGCACCGGCTGCGCACGCGGCCGACGGCTTGATCGAATTCACCGGTGCGCTGACGTCGGCTACCTGCAAGATCAACGGTGGCGAGAAGGACTTCACCGTCACGCTGCCGACCGTTTCGACGAGCACGCTGGCCACGGCCGGTTCGTGGGCAGGCCGCCAGGCGTTCAAGCTGGCACTCACCGAATGCCAGCCGAATACGGGCGTCGTCAGCGCATACCTGGAGCCGGGGCCGACGGTCGACATGACCACGGGCAACCTGAAGGTCGACACGGGTGGTGCGACGAACGTCCAGATCGCGCTGCTCAACAGCACCTACGACAAGATCAACGCGGCCGGCACGAACGGCTCGCAGAACGTCGACAAGGTCAACATCAGCGCCGGCAAGGCCGATCTGCAGTTCTACGCGCAGTATCAATCGCTCGGCGGCGCGACGGCCGGCGCAGCGAAGTCGCGCGTGAACTACACGATCGCGTACAACTAAGCAGTTGACTGGGCGGCCGGCGGAAGTAGCCGGTCGCTCCGTGCCCCCCTCTCAAGTCGTTTCGTTGCCATGCGAGACGGCTTCTCAGGAAAGGTACGAATGCCTCATCAAATATAGGAGTCCATATGAATAAATTGTGGAGAAGCATGATTTGCGCGATGCTGCTGGGCTCGGGTGCAGCAGCCGGTGGCGCACACGCGAGCGTCGTGATCGACAACACGCGCGTGATCTTTCGCGCCAGCGAGCGCGAAGTGACGATCAAGCTGACGAATGCAGGCGATCGGCCTGCGCTCGTCCAGACCTGGCTCGACAAGGGCGACGCGCAAGCTGCTCCCGACAAGATCGACGTGCCGTTCACGTTGACGCCGACGATGTTCCGTCTCGATGCAAAGAAGGGACAGACGCTGCGGTTGATCTATACGAAGGAACCGCTTGCGCAGGACCGGGAGACGCTGTTCTGGCTGAACGTGCTCGAAGTGCCGCCGAAGGCGACCGACGAAGAAGCCGGCGAGAACCGCCTGCAACTCGCGTTTCGCACGCGGATCAAGGTGATGTTCCGCCCGAAGGGCCTGTCCGGCGAACCGCTCGAGGCCCCCGAGCAGGTGAAATGGTCCGTGGTGCAGGCCAAGGACGGGCACGGTTATGCGCTCAAGGGCGAAAACCCGACGCCGTACTTCGTCAACCTCGGCGAGGTCAAGCTGAAGAGCGGCGGCACCACTTATGGTGCCGGCTCCGGCTACATCCCGCCGCTCGCGTCGGAGACATTCCCGATCGACAAGCTGGAGCGCCAGCCGGACGCGACCGCCGAAGTCGACTACCTGTTCATCAATGACTACGGCGCTGGCGTGCCGGGCAAGCGCTCGCTTGCCGCACCTGCTCAGCGCTGATTCACAGCGCCCGGCGGTGCGCCGGGGCCTCCTCCCGCGGCCGCGCCGACGCGGCCTTCTTTTCCGCCGAATCGACTCCTGACTCCGGAAACGCGCACGCGCTTCCGGCGGAGCTTGACGCCCGTTCGCCGGGCACGCCGAGCCACGAGGTACGTAACACCATGACGAAGACCGTAAAACCTGATCCGCGTTACGGGGGGCCGCGCCTCCGGCCGCTGTATGCGGCCGTTCTGTCCGCGCTGGCTGCCTGCCACGCCGCGGCATCGGAGGTCGAGTCCGGCAGTGCACCGTTGACGATTGCCCAAGTCGAATTCGACCAGGGCTTCTTCCCGTCCGGCAGCAGCATCACGAACGACCTGTCGCGTTTCGAGAAGGGCAACTCGGTGTTGCCCGGCACGTACAACGTCGACATCTACGTGAACGACAATTGGATCGGCCGCGCGGACGTGCCTTTCAAGGCGTCCGAGACGACGCGCAGCGGCGACGCCCGCGCGTGTTTCGACAAGCTGCTGCTGACCCGCGTCGGTATCGATCTGGCGAAGCTCGCACCGGAGACGGCCGAGGCGCTGGCCGCGCCGGGCGCGTGCCTGCCGCTCGAACGGATCGTCGATGGCGCGACGATCGCGCTCGACTTCGGCGAGCAGCGCCTCGACCTCGGCATTCAGCAGGCGTCACTGTCCCGCAACCCGCGCGGCTACGTGAGCCGCGAGTTCTGGAGCGATGGTGTCAACGCGGGGTTCCTCGGTTACGACGCGAACGTCTACGCGTACAACAATCGCGGCGCGGGTACACAGACCCAGGGCTACCTCGGCCTGAACGCGGGCGTGAATCTCGGCGCGTGGCACTTCCGGCACAACGGCTCGTACAGCTGGAGTTCGCAGGGCAACGCGCAGTACCAGAGCCTGAACACGTATCTGCAACGCGACGTGCCGGCGCTCTTGTCGCAACTCATCGCCGGAGAGTCGTATACGACGGGCGAACTGTTCGATTCGGTCGGCTTCCGCGGCGTGCGGCTCTCGACCGACGACCGGATGCTTCCCGATTCGCTGCGCGGGTACGCGCCGACCGTGCGCGGCGTCGCGAACAGCAACGCGAAAGTGACGATCAAGCAGAACGGCGCGATCATTTACGATACGACGGTCGCACCCGGCGCGTTCGAGATCAACGACCTGTACGCAACCGGCTACGGCGGCGACCTGACGGTCGAAGTAACGGAATCGGACGGCAGTGTGCATTCGTTCAAGGTGCCGTATGCATCGGTGCCGTTGTCGCTGCGCCCGGGCATCAGCCGCTATAGCATCACGGCGGGGACCTTGCGCGATACGATGACCTCGGGCAACCCGTGGTTCACGCAGGGCACGTGGCAGCGCGGCTTTACGAATGCGGTGACCGGCTACGTTGGCGCGACGATCGCGCAGGGCTACGGTTCCGCGATGGTCGGCGGCGTACTCACGACGGGAATCGGCGCGATCGGCGTCGACTATACGCAAGCGATCACGACCGTGCCGGGCGCCGGCCGAATGACGGGCGGCAGCGCGCGAATCAGCTATTCGAAGAACGTTCCGCAAACGGGTTCCAATATCTCGATCGCCGCTTATCGCTATTCGACCGGCGGCTTTTTCGACCTGGGCGCCGCGATGCAGGCGCGCGATGCCGCCGATCGTGGGACGACCGGTATCGAGAGCGTCGTGCGCCCGCGCAATCGCGCGCAGATCACGTTCGGGCAGCAACTCGGCGAACGCGGCGGCAACCTGTCGCTGACCGCCTCGACTGTGAATTACTGGAACCGCGGCGGTTCGGACATCAACTATTCGGTCGGCTACAGCAACACGTTCCGCAACGTCAGCCTGAGCCTGCAGGCCACCCGCCAGCAATCAGCGCTTGGCCAGCAAAGCACGTTGTACTACGCGAGTGTCACGATCCCGCTGGGCCGACAGTATCCGATGACCATGAGCTCCAGCGTGTCGCACGACACGAATGGCCGCACGCAGGTGCGCTCGATGCTGTCGGGTTCGCTGGGCGTCGACCGAAACCTGTCGTATGGCGTGAACCTGAATCACAGTTCTGGAGACGGTTCGAGCGATACGTCGGGCAGCGCGAACATGCTGTACCGCGGCCGGTTGGCCGACGTGTCGGCCAGCGCAGGGTCGGGCAGCGGCAACTCGCAAGGCTCGTTCGGCGTGCGCGGCGCCGTCGTCGCGCACCCGGGGGGCGTCACGCTGTCTCAACCGCTGTCCGAAACGATCGGCGTCATCGAGGCGAAGGGCGCCGGCGGCGCGCGCGTACTCAACGCGTCGGGGGTCAAGCTCGACAGCCGCGGCTACGCCGTCGTGCCTTACCTGACGCCGTACAGCATGAATTTGGTCGAGATCGACCCGAAGGGGCTGTCCACGGACGTCGAACTGAAGACGACAAGCCAGCAGGTCGCGCCTCGCGCGGGCTCGGTCGTGATGCTGAAGTACGAGACGGAAACGGGCCGCTCCGCGGTGATTCATGCGCTGCGGCCGAATGGCGAGCCGCTGCCGTTCGGCTCGAGCGTGGTCGATGCAGCCGGCAATCCGGTCGGCGCCGTCGGCCAGGCCAGCAAGATCTTCGTTCGCGGCCTGCAGGACAGTGGCGAGCTCACGGTCAAGTGGGGAGACACGCCCGATACGCTGTGCCATATCGCCTATCAACTGCCGATACGCGATGCCGGTTCGAAGGCGGATGGGTATCAACGTATCGACACCCAGTGCGTGGCGCCCGAAGCAGGTGAGCCGTCGGTGCGGGCCACGCCAATCGCGCAACGCATGGATAAGGGCACAAGTGCACGCTGAATGGGTCGTGGTGGCGCTTCAAGCCGAGGGCCGAGCGCGGGTATCGACCTCGATGGCCCGGCGCATGCGGCCAGATGTTGCCGATATACGCTTTTCACTCAATACCGAATTCGACGGGACTTCCTATGAAACAATTCAAATGGCTTTTCGCGATATTGGCGACGTTACCGATTTCCCAGGTTGCTCATGCCGCCGTCAAGTGCACGGCGCCGCCGGGCGAGAGCGTTCCGGTGAATCTTTTCTACGATGCGAGCAGATTGCCCGCGTTCGATCCGAATGTCCCGGTGGGCGGTGTGCTGGCGAAGGTAACCCGGTTTCAGATGACGCCCCGTTCCCTCGTCATACTCACCTGCAATACCTATCTCAACAGTCTGACGACCGAGGGCACTTATCCTTATCTGGGCAATTTCTTGTATCAGACGCCGAAGGAAGGTGTCGGCATGAAGTTGAAGCACTCGGCACCGGTGATACAAGGGTATTTCCCGACTTCTTTTTCACAACCTGTA
This sequence comes from Burkholderia sp. Bp9016, assembly GCF_003857765.1. Taxonomy (NCBI): domain Bacteria; kingdom Pseudomonadati; phylum Pseudomonadota; class Betaproteobacteria; order Burkholderiales; family Burkholderiaceae; genus Burkholderia; species Burkholderia sp. Bp9016. Next base: position 103,230 of record NZ_QTPY01000012.1, on the reverse strand, counting down.
CTCTATCAGGTCCAGTGGGGGGGGAGTGTCGGGCACACTTCCACGATGGAGCTGGATATCGAGTTCATCAAGACGGGACCCATTACCGGCAGAGGTAGCCTGAATGGCGAATTCGCCCGATGGAAGCTTTATGACTTCCAGGGCGCGAGCTATCGATTCGACGGTGACGTGGAAGTCAAGTCACCGACCTGTAAGGCAGCAACGGAGGGCGCGCAAACCGTAGATCTCGGCACCTATCCGACGAAGGACTTCAAGGGCATTGGCTCGGTATCGAAACTCGTGCCGTTCGCGATCAACCTGACGTGCTCGGGTGGCACCGAGAATACCCAGTCGAAGATTTTCATGACATTGACGGACAACGCGAATCCGTCAAACAGGTCGAACACGCTGTCGCTTGCGCCGGATTCGGCCGCCAAGGGGCTCGGCATCCAGGTCTTCAAGGATTCGACGCTGCTCGGCTACGGGCCGGATTCGTCGTCGGCGGGCAACGTGAACCAGTGGTATGCCGGGACGACGGGCAACGGCTTCTTCTCGATTCCGTTGAGCGCACGCTTCATTCAGACCGCCCAGACGCTCACTTCCGGGGCAGCGAAAGCGCGCATGACGTTCACCATCAGCTACCAGTAATCGGTTGCGGAAGTCGGTCAATTTCACGCGCCGCCGGCCCCGGGCGCCGCGCAGCGGCGCGGGCGGTTCGCTTACTGCAGGATCAGCCGCAAGTGAGCATCGGCCTGCTCGCCGGGCGATTTCTGGAACCCGCCCTTCGCGAAGCGATGCCACCGACCGATCACGTAGCTGACGAGCAGGCTTGCGCGCGCGGCGGGATCGTAGTCGGCAGGGAGCACGAGCGTCGTCGCGCCATCCTGCGGTGCATTCGCTTCCGTACGCGCCACCCGCAGGCACTGCTTGATGGTTGCCTCGATCCGGTCGAGCAACTGGCTGACCCGCTCGGTGAGCCGCTCATCCTCGCCGACCAGCGCCTCGCCGGTCAGTACGCGCGTCATGCCCGGGTTCTTCGCAGCGAAATTGAGCATCGTCAGTGCGATCGTGTGCGCTTGCAGCACGCCGTTCGGTTCTTTCGCGACGATCTGGTTGACGAGGCCGAACAGCGACTGTTCGATGAATTCGATCAGTCCTTCGTACATCTTCGCCTTGCTGGCGAAATGACGGTACAGCGCGGCTTCCGACACATCGAGCCGGGCCGCGAGCGCGGCGGTCGTGATTTTTTCGCGCTTGGGCGCCTCGAGCATCTCGGCGAGCGTCTGCAGGATCATCACGCGCCGCTCGCCCGGCTTCGGGCGCGGGCGGGACGGTGTGGCCTGGTCTTTCGTTACGGCTTGGTCCTGCGGGTAAGTCGGCTGCATTTCTGTCGCCCCGATCGTGTGCCCAGTCGGAGCGATTTTAACGAACGAATGCGCTGGTCGACATAATGCGGTCGGCCGATGTTCGGCAGATGGCCGGGCAGGTGGCCGGTGATCCACACGGTGCCGATGCCGAGGCGTTTGTAGCGTTTCAGGTGGCTGCGCGTATCCTCGACGAGGATCGCGTCGGCCAGCCGCGCGTGCGCGGCACGCAGGGTCCGGCGCAGCATCGCGTAGTCGGGCTTCGCGCGCCACGTGCGGCGGTCGCGCATGTGCTCGATCGCGATCACGCGCTCGAACAGCCGCTCGATGCGCAGTTCGCGCAGCACCGCGCGCGCGTAGTTCTCCGGTGCGTTGGTCAGCACGAACTTGCGGCCCGGCAGCGCGGCGACGATCCGTGCGAGACCGCGCTCGGCACGCACCATCGCGGGCAGGTCGGCAAACGTGTGGACGACGCGCAGGAAATCGTGCGGATCGATCGGATGATGGCGCGTGAGGCCGAGGAGCGCCGCGCCGTAGCGCTGCGTGTAGCCGGTGCGCAGCCGGTCGGCTTCGGCACGTTCGACGTCGAGGGCGTCGACGATGTACTGCGTCATCGCACGGTTGATCTCCGGAAAGATCGCGTGCGATGCGTGGTGAAGCGTGTTGTCGAGATCGAACAGCCAGACGGGGGTGCCGGCACGCGGCCGGCTGCGGGAGATGCGCCGGCGTCGCAGCGACGCCGGGAGACCGGAGACGGAGGGCGGGCGGCGCGCGCTCAATGCGAGCGGATCATCGTGCCGAACGGCTGCTCGGTCAGGATTTCCAGCAGCACCGAGTGCTCGATCCGGCCGTCGACGATGTGCACCGACTTCACGCCGCTCTTCGCGGCGTCGAGCGCCGACGAGATCTTCGGCAGCATGCCGCCCGAGATCGTGCCGTCTTCGAACAGCGCATCGATCTCGCGCGCGGATAGGTCGGTCAGCAGGTTGCCGTCCTTGTCCATCACGCCGGGGATGTTGGTCATCATCAGCAGCTTCTCGGCGTTCAGCACCGTTGCGAGCTTGCCGGCGACGAGGTCGGCATTGATGTTGTACGAGAGACCGTCCTCGCCGAAGCCGATCGGCGAAATCACCGGGATGAACGCGTCGTCCTGCAGCGCCTTCACGACCGCCGGGTTGATCGCCTCGACTTCGCCGACCTGGCCGATGTCGATGGTCTGGCCCGGGTTGTCGCGATCCGGCATCAGCAGCTTGCGCGCGTGGATCAGGCCGCCGTCCTTGCCGGTCAGGCCCACCGCATGGCCGCCGAAGTGGTTGATCAGCATCACGATGTCCTGCTGCACTTCGCCGCCCAGCACCCACTCGACGACTTCCATCGTTTCTTCGTCGGTCACGCGCATGCCCTGGATGAAGGTGCCGGCCTTGCCGATCTTCTTCAGCGCGTGATCGATCTGCGGACCACCGCCGTGGACGATCACCGGGTTGATGCCGACCAGTTTCAGCAGGATCACGTCGCGCGCGAAGCCCTGCTTGAGCCGCTCTTCCGTCATCGCGTTGCCGCCGTATTTGATCACCACGGTCTTGCCGTGGTAGCGGCGAATGTACGGCAGCGCTTCGGCGAGGATTCCTGCTTTCAGCGTGGGGGCGATCTGCGAGAGGTCGAGGGGCTCGGACATGGCGGCGGCTCTGGCTGGGAACGGTTGAAACAGGGCGAATTGTACAGGAGTGGCGCAGCGCAGCATCGGGTTTTTGGGCCGGCCGGAAGGCGAGTGTGGCCGCCCGGGCACCCCGCGCGGCGGCCCGCCGGCCATGGCGCCGGGGTGTGCGGCATCGATGCGGACGGCAGCGCGGGCGGCGCCCGCGCGCCGCGCGTCCCGGCGCGATGTCGGGGCACGTCGGCCGTCCGGCCGACGTGCAAAATCCGCGCGCCGCGCTATGCTTGTCGCGTAGGGCGACTTCATGCCCGCTTCCGCGATTGCGCCATGACTGATTCCGCCGCCGCCCGTTCGGCCCCGCACCGCGCGCGCTGCCCGCACTGCGGGCGCGGCTTCGACTGCGGCGCCCGCACGCAGCCGTTCGACTGCTGGTGCGCGTCGATGCCGGTGCTGCCCGGCGATGCGCCGCCCGCGGCCGGGGCGCGCTGCCGATGCCCGGAATGCCTCGCCGACGAGATCGTACGGCGCATGGCCGGCGCGCCAGGCTGACCGTGGGCGGATGGATCCCCGCGGCGCGAGGCGCCGGTGCGTCGCGGCCCGTGCGCGCAACGTCCAGGGTCCGGCCCCGCGAGGGGCGTCGGGCGCTAAACGGGTAAACTGGCCGGATGCAACGAATCACCACCACCGGGCGCGTCAACCTCAGCCACCTGTTCTGGCTGCGCAATCTTGCGATCATCGGCCAGCTTGCGACGATCGGCGTCGTGCAGACCTATTTCGGCGTGCATCTGCCGTTGCCGGCGATGCTGATGGTCATCGTGCTCGAAGTCGTCTTCAACGCGCTGACCTGGGTGCGGGTGCTGCGCGCGCGGCCCGAGACCAATTTCGAGCTGCTCGGCCAGCTATGGGTCGACCTCGGTGCGCTGTCGGCGCTGCTGTTCCTGTCGGGTGGCACGACCAATCCGTTCGTGTCGCTGTACCTGCCGTCGCTCGCGATCGCGGCGGCCGTGCTGCCGTGGCACCTGATGATCTGGCTCGCGGCGTTCGCCGTCGCCTGCTACGCGGCACTCGGCTTCGATTCGGTGCCGCTCAACATGGACAACCCGGCGAACCTGTTCGACTACTACCGCACCGGGATGTGGGTGAACTTCATGGTCAGCGTCGGGTTGACCGCCTGGTTCGTCGCGCGCATGTCGAACGCGCTGCGTCAGCGCGATGCGGCGCTCGGCGAAGCGCAGGCGCATCTGCTGCGCGACGAGCGGGCGGTCGCGCTCGGCGTGCAGGCCGCTACCGTCGCGCACGAGATGGGCACGCCGCTGTCGACGATCGCGATGCTCGCCGAGGAATTGCGCGACGCAGCACGTGCCGATCCGGGGCTCGCGCGCTATGAGGCCGACCTGAAGGTGCTCGAAGAGCAGATGACACTCTGCACGTCCGCGCTTGCGCGCCTGCGCAGTCGTGCGAGCGCGCCCGCGAGCCGCCAGCCGGTGGGCGACTGGCTCGACACGTTCGTCGAGCACTGGCGGCTGCGGCATCCGCACGTGCAGTTCGAGCTGCTCGGCGCACGCCCGTCGGGCGTCGCGCTCGACGACACGGTCGCGGCCGGCCAGATCCTCACGATCCTGCTCGACAACGCCGCGCGGGCCAGCCCGCACCGCGTGACGCTGGCCGCACGGCTCTCGTACAACGACCGGTCGGCCGAACAGATCGAATTCGAAGTATGCGACGACGGGCCGGGCATTCCGGCCGCGCTGCGCGAATCGCTCGGCGCGATGCCGGTCGACAGCACGCAGGGCGGGCACGGGGTCGGCCTGTACCTGGCATTCAGCGCGGCCGTGCGCCTGGGCGGCGAGATCGAGCTGTCCGACGTCGCACCGCGCGCGGCAAGCGCCGCCGCGCGCGCGGGCAGCGCGGCGAACGGCCATGCTTCTGCCGCACCGGGGCAGCGCGCGGCCGAGCGCACGGCGGCCACACCGGACAGCCGCCAGGCCGGCGCTCCCGGCCGCGGCACGCGTGCGGTGTTGCGCCTGCCGGTGACGCACATCGCGGCGCCTGCCGCCTCAACCAACACGTAGACGGAGAAACCACATGAGCGAGAACAATTTCCTGGTGATCGACGATAACGAGGTGTTCGCGGGTACGCTCGCGCGCGGCCTCGAGCGCCGCGGCTACGCGGTGCAGCAGGCACACGACAAGGAGGTGGCGCTGCGGCTCGCCGCCGGCGGCAAGTTCCAGTTCATCACCGTCGACCTGCATCTCGGCGAGGATTCGGGCCTGAGCCTGATCGCGCCGCTGTGCGACCTGCAGCCCGACGCGCGGATTCTCGTGCTGACGGGCTACGCGAGCATCGCGACCGCCGTGCAGGCCGTGAAGGAAGGTGCCGACAACTATCTCGCGAAGCCGGCGAACATCGAGTCGATCCTGGCTGCGTTGCAGACCAACGCGAGCGAAGTGCAGGCCGACGAGGCACTCGAGAACCCGGTCGTGCTGTCGGTCGACCGGCTCGAGTGGGAACACATCCAGCGCGTGCTGGCGGAGAACAACAACAACATCTCGGCGACTGCGCGCGCGCTGAACATGCACCGCCGCACGCTGCAGCGCAAGCTCGCGAAGAAGCCGGTGCGCCAGTAAACGGTGGGGCGGCGCCTGTCGCCCGCACCAACGAAAACGGGCGGCCCGTGGGGCCGCCCGTTGCGCATTCGCCGCCGCGTACGTTACAGCACGTAGCGCGACAGGTCTTCGTCCTGCGACACCTGGCCGAGCGCCTGGTCGACATACTTCGCGTCGATCGTCACGCGCTCGCCGGCGTGGTTGCCTGCCGAGAACGACACTTCCTCGAGCAGTTTCTCGATGACCGTGTACAGCCGGCGCGCGCCGATGTTTTCGGTCTTCTCGTTGACCGAGTACGCGATCTCGGCCAGACGGCGGATGCCGTCGGCGGCGAACTCGAGCTGCACGTCTTCGGTTGCGAGCAGCGCCTGATACTGCTTGACCAGGCTCGCATCGGTCGCGACAAGGATCGCCTCGAAGTCGTTCACCGACAGCGAGTCGAGCTCGACGCGGATCGGAAACCGGCCCTGCAGTTCCGGAATCAGGTCGCTCGGCTTCGCGAGATGGAACGCGCCGCTCGCGATGAACAGGATGTGATCGGTCTTCACCATCCCGTATTTCGTGTTGACCGTCGTGCCTTCGACGAGCGGGAGCAGATCGCGCTGCACACCCTGGCGCGACACTTCGCCGCCGCTGCCTTCGTTGTTGCGCGACGTGATCTTGTCGATCTCGTCGAGGAACACGATGCCGTTCTGCTCGACGTTCTGCACGGCCTTCGTCTTCACTTCCTCGTCGTTGAGCATCTTCGCCGCTTCCTCGTCGGTCAGCAGCTTCAGCGCTTCCTTGATCTTCACCTTGCGGCGCTGCTTCTTGCCGCTGCCGAGGTTCGAGAACATCGAGCGGATCTGCTCGGTCATCTCTTCCATCCCTGGCGGCGCCATGATGTCCATGCCTGCCGACGGCTGCTCGAGGTCGAGTTCGACTTCCTTGTCGTCGAGCTGGCCTTCGCGCAGACGCTTGCGGAAGGTCTGGCGCGTCGAGTTGTTGTCGTCGTTCGCGTGATCGGCGTTGCCGCCGAAGCCCACCGCACGCGGCTGCGGCAGCAGGATGTCGAGGATGCGGTCTTCCGCCTGGTCGGTCGCCTTGCTGCGCACCTTGCGCATCTCGGATTCGCGCGTCTGCTTGACCGAGATCTCGATCAGATCGCGCACGATGCTGTCGACGTCGCGGCCGACGTAGCCGACTTCGGTGAACTTGGTCGCTTCGATCTTGATGAACGGCGCATCGGCGAGCTTCGCGAGGCGGCGCGCGATTTCGGTCTTGCCGACGCCTGTCGGCCCGATCATCAGGATGTTCTTCGGCGTGATTTCCTGGCGCAGCGGGTCGGCGACCTGCTGGCGGCGCCAGCGGTTGCGCAGCGCGACCGCGACGGCCTTCTTCGCCCTGGCCTGGCCGATGATGTGCTTGTCGAGTTCCGAGACGATCTCGGCAGGGGTCATGGTGCTCATGGTGCGGTCCTTACTCGATCGTTTCGATGATGCGGTTGTGGTTCGTGTAGATGCACATGTCGCCGGCGATCTCAAGCGACTTCTCGACGATCTCGCGCGGCGACAGCTCGGTGTTCTCCGCGAGCGCGCGGGCCGCGGCCTGCGCATAGGCGCCGCCCGAACCGATCGCGCAGATGCCGCCCTCCGGATCGAGCACGTCGCCGTTACCGGTGATCACCAGCGTGGTGGTGGCATCGGCCGTGATCAGCATCGCCTCGAGGCGGCGCAGCATTCGGTCGGTACGCCAGTCCTTCGCGAGCTCGACGGCCGCGCGGGTCAGGTTGCCCTGGTGCTTCTCGAGCTTCGCCTCGAAGCGATCGAGCAGCGAGAACGCATCGGCGGTGCCGCCCGCGAATCCGACCAGTACCTGGTTGTTGTAGATCCGCCGCACTTTCCGCGCGCCACCCTTCATGACGATGTTGCCGAGGGTTACCTGGCCGTCGCCGCCGAGCGCGACCTTGTCGCCGCGCCGGACCGAAACGATGGTCGTGCCGTGAAATTGCTCCATCTGCGTTCCTTGAGAAAAACGGGGAAGAGTCGGGCGGCGCGAGGCGCCGCCGCATGAATCGCAGTGCGCCGGGAAGCGGTCCGGCGCGCGTCCGTGTCATTTTAGGGCGGCCGCCGGGATATCAAGAGGGGGATGCAAATCGTCCGGCGCGCGTCGTCGCCGGCAGGCCGGCACCAGGGCCGGTGCCGGAAAAACAAAAAGCGCGCGGCAGGCCGCGCGCTTTCGGGAAGCAGCGTGTTTGAGCGGAGCGCCGCTCGATCAGTCGCCGAACAGCTTCTGGCGCAGCTCGCGGCGCTCTTGTGCTTCGAGCGACAGCGTGGCCGTCGGACGCGCGAGCAGGCGCGGAATGCCGATCGGTTCGCCTGTTTCCTCGCACCAGCCGTAGTCGCCGGAATCGATGCGGGCGAGCGATTGCTGAACCTTCTTGAGGAGTTTGCGTTCGCGATCGCGCGTACGCAGCTCGAGCGCGTGCTCTTCCTCGATCGTCGCGCGATCGGCGGGATCGGGCACGATCACCGTCTCGCGCAGGTTCTCGGTCGTCTGGCCTGCGTTCTTGAGGATGTCCGCCTGCAACTGTTCGAGCCGATTTTTGAAGAAGGCGAGCTGATCCTCATTCATGTAATCCTTGTCGCTCATCTTCAGGATTTCGGCTTCGGTCAAGAGTTTCTTCGTCATCTGCTTGCTTCTTCAATGTGCGGCAAATCCGGAGATAGTGCCTGCACTTTGGGATTACCCGCAACTGCGCTTGCAATCATTTGCGATTTGCCGCCGCGGGGCCGAAAGCCTCTGGAAAACCGGTTCTCAAATACCAGGATAGGCCTGGCGCGGATTTGCGCGCGGCGAACCGGTGTGCTGCGCGGCAGATCGCTTCGGCCGCGGCCGGGTAATGGATGGGCGATCCGGCGCGGTTGCGATGCCCGGGTAATGGTTCTGCAAGAACCGGGCCTGTTATTGCCGTACTCCAGCGGGCACGTATTGTAACTGAATCGCAAGCGGGCGCCGTATCGGGTCGATCCCCGTCGGCTGCGCCAATATCTAGAAAATATAACGCGCAAATCGCGAAAAAGCGATGACGGCGAAACCCTTCCCGGAAAAGGCACCGCGCGACGGCCCCGGCAACTCGCCGAGGCGGCCGCGCGGGCGGCTCGCGGGGCTTGCCCGGATGCTCAGGCGAGGCAGGCGTCGAGGCCGTCGGTGATCAGGTCCTGCGGCAGGTCGACGCCGATGAACACCATCTTGTTGGTCTTCTTCTCGACCGGCAGCCACTTGGCGGCGAGATCGCTGCCCATCATCTGGTGCACGCCCTGGAACACGACCTTGCGATCGACCCCCTTCATGTACAGCACGCCCTTGTAGCGCAACATCCGTTCCCCGTAGATCTGCAGGATGCCGCCGAGGAAGTCTTCCAGCTTGTTCGGGTCGAACGGGCGGTCGTTGCGGTACACGAACGACTTGATCTTGTCGTCGTGGTGCGCGTGATGGTGGTGGTGACCGTGGTCGTGATCGTGCGCGCATTGACCGTGATCGTGGTCGCAATGCGCGTGATCGTGATCATGGTCGTGGTGATGGTGCGCGTGGTCGTCCTCGGCGAGGAAGTCCGGGTCGATCTCGAGCTTCGCGTTCAGGTTGAAGCCGCGCAGGTCGAAGATTTCCTTGATGTCCGCTTCGCCGAAATTCACGACCTTGATCGCCGCCTTCGGGTTCATGTGCATCAGGCGGTGCTTGAGCGCCGCGACGGTCTGGTCGTCGACGAGGTCCGACTTCGTGATGAACAGGCGATCGGCGAAGCCGACCTGGCGCTGCACCACTTCGTGTTCGTCGAGCTGCGCGTTCGCGTGCTTCGCATCGACCAGCGTGATGACGGCGTCGAGCAGGAAGTCGTCGGCGATTTCGCTGTCGATGAAGAAGGTCTGCGCGACGGGGCCCGGGTTCGCGAGGCCGGTCGTTTCGATCACGATGCGGTCGAAATCGAGCTTGCCTTCGCGCTTCTTCGCGGCCAGGTCGCCGAGCGCGCGGGCGAGGTCGCCGCGGATCGTGCAGCAGATGCAGCCGTTGCTCATCTGGATGATCTGCTCGTTCGAGTCCTGCACGAGGATCTCGTTGTCGATGTTCTCTTCGCCGAACTCGTTCTCGATCACGGCGATCTTCATGCCGTGCTGTTCGTTCAGGATGCGCTTGAGCAGCGTCGTCTTGCCGCTGCCGAGGAAGCCGGTGAGGATGGTGACGGGAGTGGCCATGTCGGTCGCCTGTGGTTCGTGAATCGGGGTCAAAACCAGGATGTGTGCGTCGCGCCGTCGACTCGCGAGCCGGGGCGCACAACCATCCATTGAAACATACCTGTCAAGCCCGCGCCCGTCGTCCGGACGACAGGGGCGAGCGCGCATCCGCCAGCGGGAACGGCCGCCGGACGCGAGTGTGCGCGTAGATCGGGGCGATCAGACGATTTGCAACAGCAGGCCCTTCAGATACTCGCCTTCCGGAAATGCGGCGAGCAACGGGTGATCGACGCCCGCGCCGAGCCGCTTCAGGATGCGCGCATCGACCTTCGCGTCGGCGGCCGCGCCCGCGACGATCTTCTGGAACAGATCCATGTCGATCGCGCCCGAGCACGAATACGTGAACAGCAGGCCGCCCGGACGCAGCAGCTTGAAGCCGCTCAGGTTGATGTCCTTGTAGGCGCGTGCCGCGCGGTCGACGCTGTCGCGAGTCGGCGCGAACTTAGGCGGATCGAGCACGATCAGGTCGAAACGCTCGCCCTCGTCGACGAGGCGGCGCAGCGTCTTGAACGCGTCCGCGTCGAGCCAGGTCGCGCGTTCGGCGTCGAAACCGTTCGCCACGACGTTCTGCCGCGCGAGCGCGAGCGCGTCGCCCGACGAGTCGATCGACACGACGCGCGTCGCGCCGCCCTTGAGCGCCGCAAGCGAGAAGCCGCCCGTGTAGCAGAAGCAGTTCAGCACGTCGCGGCCGGCCGCGTACTGTGCGACGAGCGCGCGGTTGTCGCGCTGGTCGACGTAGAAGCCCGTCTTGTGGCCGTTGGGCACGTCGACGTGATACCGCACACCGTTTTCGTTCGAGATCAGCGTCGCGGGCGGCGCGTCGCCCGCGAGCACGCCGGTCGTCTGCTCGAGCCCTTCCTTGTCGCGGATCGATACGTCCGAGCGTTCGTACACGTTCGGGCAACCGGTCGCGCTGCCGAGCGCGGCGACGATCGCGTCCTTCCATGCTTCGACGCCGGCGGCCATGAACTGGCACACGAGCTGGCCGCGCGGCGCGGCGCCCGGCTCGGCCGTGTCGGCAATGTAGTAGTCGACGATCAGCCCCGGCAGCCCGTCGGCCTCGCCGAACACGAGCCGCACGGCGCCCGTGCCCGACACCATCGTCGTGCGGTGCGCGACCGCGCGCTGCACGCGGCGCTTGAAGAATGCGTGGTCGATCGGCTCGTTCTCGTCGAAGCTCCATACGCGCACGCGGATCTGCGACTGCGGGCTGTACGCGCCGCGCGCGAGGAAGCGGCCGTCGTGCGCGCGCACGATCACGGTCGCGCCGGGCGCGGGCTTGCCGTCGACGCGATCAATCGCATTGGCGTAGATCCACGGATGCCGGCGCAGCAGCGATTTTTCCTTGGACGGTTTGAGTGTGACGGTTTGCATGATCGGATCGAAATGGGCTGCGGGCGAAGCCGGCCGGTGCCGGTCGCCGTACGCGGCGGGTAAGACGGGACGCGTCAGTCGCGCTTCTTCGCGCGCGGATGCGCGCTGTCGTAAATCTTCGCGAGATGCTGGAAGTCGAGCGACGTATAGACCTGTGTCGCGGCGACGCTCGCATGACCCAGCAGTTCCTGCACCGCGCGCAGGTCGCCGCTCGATTGCAGCACGTGCGTCGCGAACGAGTGGCGCAGCACGTGCGGGTGGACGTTGGCGGGGATGCCTGCGGTGAGCGCCGCGCGCTTCACGCGCTCGCGCACGACGCCCGGCGCCATCCGGTTGCCGCGCACGGACACGAACAGCGGATGCGGGTCGTGCTTCACGAATTCGCCGCGCACCGCGAGCCACGCCTTCAGCGCGTCGATCGCCTTGCGGCCGACCGGCACCTTGCGTTCCTTGTTGCCCTTGCCGCGCACGGTGACTTCGGCTTCGGCCAGATCGAGCCAGCCGGTCGACCGGTAGCCGTCGGCCTGCGTGTACATCACGTCGAGCCCGACGAGTTCGGCGAGGCGCAGCCCGGACGAATAGAACAGTTCGAGGATCGCGTGATCGCGGATGCCTTCGGTGGTGTTGGCGAGCGGCGCGTCCATCAATGCCGATGCGTCGTCGACCGACAGCGCTTTCGGCAAGGTTTTCGGGCGTTTCGGCGCGCGTACCGCGGCGACCGGGTTCGCCGCCATCTCGATGCGCTGCGCGAGCCAGCGGTAGAACGCGCGCCACGCGGACAGCCGATGCGAGATCGATCGCGCGGACAGTCCGCCCGCGTGTGCGCGGGCGACCGCGCCGCGCATGTCGGCGGCCGTCAGCGCTTCGAGCGGCCGGCCGGCCGCGAGCTTCTTCAGTTCGTCGAGTTCGTGCGTATACGCGCGCAGCGTATGTTCCGACAACTGCCTGACGTACTTCAGATTCGACAGGTAGGCGGCGATCGGATCGTCGGTCATCGCGGGTGCGGCGTCAGTGCGGCAGCAGGCGCGTGAGCGCGGCGCTCGCGAGCGTCGCGATCTGCGCGAGGAAATCGGTGGCCATCCCGTCGTGGAACCGGCGCGGATCGGGCGAGCCGAGCACGAGCAGGCCGAAGGCGGGCGCGTCTGCACCGGCGAGCGGCGCGCGCAGCGCGAGCAGCGCGACCGACGTGGCCGCGCCGTCGCCCGCCGGCGCGGCTTCGCCGCCTTCCGCCGCGTTCGCGGCCGGAACCACCGCGGGCGCGAGCCACTGGGCCGCTTCGAAGCCGGTGTTCGCGCCGCAGTACGGCGTCGACAGGCCGTTCGTGAACAGACGCACTTCCTCGCCGACCTGGCGCGCAAAATCGGCCTGCGCGTAAGTGTCGGCGACGTCCCACACGCGCAGCGCCGTTTGCGGCACGTCGAACACGTCGGATATGCCGTCGGCGATCGTGCGCGGCAGCGCGTACGGGTCGCGCTCGGCGATCACGCGGGCGGTCCAGCGGCTGAACTTCGCGGACAGGCTGTCGTTCTCGTGCCCGTAGCGCACCAGCTCCGCGAGCCGGCGCTCGAGGTGCTTGTTCTTGTCGCGCAGCATTTCCATCTGCCGCTCCTGCAGCGAGATCGCGGCCTTGCCGTGCGGGTTCGCAAGACGGATCGTCGCGAGCAGTTCCGCGTGTTGCGCGAAGAATTCGGGATTGGCGAGCAGGTAGTCGGCGACTTCGCGATCGTTCATGTGACGGGAGCGTTCAGTTATCAGGACGTTGAAGGGTCAGACGTTCAGGTCGATCTCGCCTTCGAACACGGTCGCGGCGGGCCCGGCCATCATCAGCGCGGCGGCTTCGTCGCGCGCGCCGTCCCAGCCGATCGTCAGCGTGCCGCCGTGCGTGTGCACGGTCACCGGCGAATCGAGCAGGCCGCGCCGGATGCCGGCCGCCACCGCCGCGCACGCGCCGGTGCCGCACGCGAGCGTTTCGCCCGCGCCGCGTTCATATACGCGCAGCTTCACTTCGTTGCGCGACACGATCTGCATGAAGCCGGCGTTCACGCGCTCCGGAAAGCGTGCATGGCGCTCGATCAGCGGGCCTTCTTCGAGCACCGGATACGCTTCGGCGTCGTCGACGACCTGCACTGCGTGCGGGTTGCCCATCGTCACCGTCGAGATCCAGCGCGTGTGGCCGCCGACGTCGAGCGGCCACAGCGTGTCGCGGCCTTCCGTGCGGCCGTCGAGCCCCGACGCGTCGAACGGCACCTGCGCCGGCGCAAACACGGGCGCGCCCATGTCGACGACAACTTCGCCGTTGTCCTGCATCGTCAGCGTGATCAGGCCCTTCATCACTTGCACGCGCACGGTGCGCTTGTCGGTCAGGCCGCGGTCGCTGACGAATTTCACGAAGCAGCGTGCGCCGTTGCCGCAGTGTTCGACCTCGCCGCCGTCGCAATTGAATATCCGGTACTTGAAGTCCACGCCGTCGATGGTCGGTTTTTCGACGAGCAGCAACTGATCGGCGCCGATGCCGAAGTGTCGGCTGGCGAGCGCGCGCACTTGCGCTTCGGTGAGCGGCGGCAACGCGCGCGAATAGCCGTCGAGCACGACGAAGTCGTTGCCCGCGCCGTGCATCTTGGTGAACGAGAGTTTCACAGGGTCCGGGATTCCATGGCGAACAAGGCGGTCGGCGCGACGACGGCGACGTGCCGCCATTGCGGGCGGCTTCGTTCGTCGTGCCGATCTCAACCGCAAATGATACATGCAGCTGACAGGGGCGTCCTGCGCGGGCGGGGCGGCGGGTGTCGTTCGGGCGGCGGAGCCGGAAGGTGTCGGTCGATCGGCCGACTGGTTGCGCGGGCGACGAATGGGCAGATTGAGGTGTGTGGTGCGGCGGGCGTTGCCAGGGCGAGTGAATCCGGCTGCACGCGCCCGGGCTTTGCCTGCGCACGGGACGAACCGGGTGCGTGTTTTCGTACCGGTCAAATTGACGACTCAATCAGGCGATTCGTAGAGTCTGGCTCTACGCCATGTGGGCCATGCCGTCGATATCGCACGCGAGTAACGGGAGGCCCATGATCAAGTCATGGCAGCACATGAGGCTGGAGGCGGTTTTCATGAACGGGAACAAGGCGGGCATCCGGCCGGATCATGTCCCGAGGTTGCGGCGCCAGCTTGCCCGTCTCGACATCGCGAGTCAGCCGCTCGACATGAACGTCCCGGGCTGGCACCTTCACCGCCTCGCCGGTGGGCTGGAGGGTCACTACTCGGTGAGCGTGAGCGTCAACTGGCGCCTGACGTTCAGGTTCGATGCCCCGATGTCGTCCTGGTCAACTATCAAGACCATCACTGAGGTCATTCAACGCCATGACTCGCATCTTCAATCCGCCCCATCCGGGCGAAACGCTGCGTGACGACATTTTGCCGGCGCTCCGCCTGACCGTTACCGAAGCCGCCGCGCAGCTCGGCGTCACGCGGGCGGCGCTGTCGCGCATCCTGCACGGCCATGCCGGCATCTCGCCTGACATGGCGCTGCGTCTCGAGGCGTGGCTGGGCGAGGAAAACGGCGGGCGGGCGGATCGGTGGCTCGCGCAGCAGTCAGCCTACGATCTGTGGCAGGCACGCGCGAAAGGCGTGCCGAAGGTGGCGAGGGCGCAGGCGCGCGTTTGACGGCGCGCCCGCGGCCCCGATTGACTCAATAAAGGCTCGGCTCGCCGGGCGGCCGGGTCTTGAAGCGCTTGTGGACCCAGTAATACTGCTCGGGCATCAGCGGAATCTGTTCCTCGAGGAATTCGTTCATCCTCCGCGCGTCGAGATCGTCGTCGCCGGTCGGGTAGTGATCCCAAGGCTTGAATACCTTCAGCCGGTAGCCCTTGTAATTCGGCAGCACCTCGCCGATGAACGGCACGACCTGCGCACGGCCCGTCTTCGCGAGCCGGCCGACGGCCGTCAGCGTGCAGGCGGGCACGCCGAAGAAGGGTACGAACGTCGAATTGCGCAGCCCGTAATCCATGTCGGCGCCGAGCATCACCGGCTTGCGATCGCGCAGCCAGCGCAGCACGACGCGCGCGCTGTCCGCGCGGCCGACCATCTCGGCGTCGAAGCGCCCGCGTGCCTTTTTCGCCTCCTCCTCGAGGATCGCGTTCGAGAACGGCTGGTACAGCGACCCGCAACGGCGGTGCAGCGACCGGTTCAGCCAGATCGAGCCGGCTTCGATGCCGACGAAGTGCAGGCCGAGGAACAGCGTCGGGGGCAGATCGGGATCGGTGAGGTCGACCGCGCTGTCGACCTCGATCAGTTTCGCGAGCTTGCGCTCGGATCCGAACCACTGGACGCTGCGCTCGACGTAGCTGCGGATCGCGTGGCGGAAATGCAGGCCTGCCACTTCCTCGCGCCGTTCGTCGCTCCAGTCGGGGAAGCAGAGTTTCAGATTGATATGTACGATGCGCTTTCGCCGGCTGGGAATCTGGTACAGCAGCCAGCCGAGGCCGTCGCCGAACCGTGCGGTCAAGCCGTAGGGCAGCAGGGCGAGCAGCTTCAGCAAGCCGATGGCGAGGTGCGTGCCGAGGCGGCCTAGCATGCGGAATCTCCGTGGGGCCGGCTGGCCGGCACGTTGCGAACAGGGGGGTAGAACAGCGGACGATGCAGCACGGGCGGCGCTCTGTGACAATTCACGAAAGCCGCTATAATACGGGCTTCGCCGAGTTAACTGACAACTTGCGGGGCGAAGCCGGCTGGCGCGAAGCGCGCTGCCCGGTCCTGGTAATCCGCTAAAGCGTCGCCGCTTCAGGCCCAACGAAGCTGGCTACGTGAAACCAACCGTATCCACACAGGAGCCTGAAAAAGTGGCAAACGATTATCTCTTCACGTCCGAATCCGTCTCCGAAGGCCATCCGGACAAGGTCGCGGACCAAATCTCGGACGCGATTCTCGACGCCATCCTCGAGCAAGACAAATATTCCCGCGTTGCGGCTGAAACGCTGTGCAACACGGGTCTCGTCGTGCTGGCCGGTGAAATCACCACGACGGCAAACATCGATTACATCCAGATCGCGCGCGACACCATCAAGCGCATCGGCTACGACAACACCGACTACGGCATCGACTACAAGGGTTGCGCCGTGCTCGTCGCGTACGACAAGCAGTCGCCGGACATCGCGCAAGGCGTCGACCGCGCGCATGACGACAACCTCGATCAAGGCGCTGGCGACCAGGGCCTGATGTTCGGTTACGCATGCGACGAAACGCCGGAACTGATGCCGCTGCCGATCTACCTGTCGCACCGTCTCGTCGAGCGCCAGGCCAGCCTGCGCCGCGACGGCCGCCTGCAATGGCTGCGCCCGGACGCGAAGTCGCAGGTGACGGTTCGCTACGTCGACGGCCGCCCGGATTCGATCGACACCGTCGTGCTGTCCACGCAGCACGCACCGGACATCGAGCTGCCGGCGCTGCGCGAAGCCGTGATCGAGGAAATCATCAAGCCGACGCTGCCGGCGGACCTGATCAAGGGCGACATCAAGTTCCTCGTGAACCCGACCGGCCGGTTCGTGATCGGCGGCCCGCAGGGCGACTGCGGCCTGACCGGCCGCAAGATCATCGTCGATACGTACGGCGGTGCCGCACCGCACGGCGGCGGCGCGTTCTCGGGCAAGGATCCGTCGAAGGTCGACCGTTCGGCAGCGTATGCAGGCCGCTACGTCGCGAAGAACATCGTTGCTGCCGGCCTCGCGTCGCGCGCGCTGATCCAGGTGTCGTACGCGATCGGCGTCGCCGAGCCGACCTCGGTGATGGTCAACACGTTCGGCACGGGCCGCGTGTCGGATGCCGTGATCACGAAGCTCGTGCGCGAGCACTTCGACCTGCGTCCGAAGGGCATCATCAAGATGCTCGACCTGCTGCGCCCGATCTACGAGAAGACGGCAGCTTACGGCCACTTCGGCCGCGAAGAGCCGGAATTCTCGTGGGAAGCCACCGACAAGGCACTCGCACTGGCCGAAGCGGCCGGCGTGGAGCCGACGGCACGCGTCGCGTAAGCGTCGTTCGCCTGAAACAAAAAACCCCGGCATGCCGGGGTTTTTTCATGCGTGTCGAGCGCCGCAACGCGGCGATCGTCGCGGGCGCTGCCCGCGGCGCGGCTTCAGCGTGCGCCGAACCCGAACCACCCGGTGCTCGCCGCGAGGCGGCGCGGGCGGTTGACGCGGCGCTGCGGGCCGAGCGTGCGGCGCAGCGCGAGCGCGCGCAGCGATGACGGCTTCTGCAGCAGCGAGCGCAGGCCGGCACGGCGGGCGAACGCCTGCGTGCTCACCATCGAGAAAAACGCATGGAACCACGCGCGGATGCCGTCCAGCCGGCTGTGCGCGTGCGTGCGCTCGGCGAGCGCCTGCTTGCGTGTGCCGTGGTGGCGCAGCGAACGGGCAGGAGCGGACGGCACGACGCGCTTCGCGGCGCGGCTGAGACGGGAAGTCAGACGGAATGGCATGTGAACGATGCTTCGCTTGTATGGATGGCGCCCTTAAGAGCGCACTGGTATGAACGGCCTCGGATGGCGCAACGCATCTTACCGAAAGTCGTTGCGCGCCGCGCCCGCCAGAATTGACAGGCCGCGACAGGCTACAGGGGTTTCATGACGGGCAAAAGTCGCGATAAACCCTTGTGCCGCAAGCGCGTGCCGCATACCGCCTGTCGTTGAGGCTCGCACCGCGCCGCACAGTTCCCTTGAGCCAGATCAAATTGCCGATTGGCATGCCCCTGCGCACGACAATGGCGCTGTTCGAGGCATCCGGCGCCGATTTACAATCGTCACATTCACACAATAAACGTCTGGCATCCCATGTCGTCACCACTGCAGTCGGAATCGATCCGCGCGCAAGTCGCGGAATTGCGCGAACGCGGCTTCGTCGTTGCGCGCGGCCTCGTCGGGGAAGCGCAGTGCGCGGCGCTCAAGCGCATCGCGGAGCGCCAGTTGCAGGAAGCGGCGGAGCCGATCGAATTCGAGGCGGATCTGCGCTATCCGGGCGCGCCCGAGTCGAAGCATGCGCCGGGCGGGCATACGGTGCGGCGGCTGCTCGACGCGTACACGCGCGATCCGGCGTTCGCCGAGCGCGCGATCGCGCCCGAAATCGGCGCGTGGATGCGCGAGTACTTCGGCGAGCAGCCGGTTCTGTCGTGCGCGCATCACAACTGCATGATGACGAAGCACCCGGCGTACGGCAGCCTCACCGGCTGGCATCGCGATTTCCGTTACTGGTCGTTCGAACGCGCGGACATGGTGTCGGTGTGGCTCGCACTCGGGCCGGAAACGAACGAAAACGGCGCGCTGTGGCTGGTGCCGGGCTCGCATACGGCCGAATTCGGGCCGGAAGCGTTCGACAATGCGAAGTTCTTCCGCAGCGACCTGCCGGAAAACCGGAAGATGATCGACGCGGCAACCTGCCCGCCGCTCCAGACGGGCGACGTCGTGTTCTTCCACTGCAACACGCTGCATTCGGCGGGGCAGAACCGTTCGGACCAGGTGAAGTTCTCGCTCGTGTACACGTATCACGGCGTGAGCAACCGGCCGCTGCCGGGCACGCGTTCGGCGGCGAAGCCGGAAGTGCAGTTCTAGCAGCGGTTTCGGCCGCGCGGTCGCGCGATGGGGCGCCGCGGCGGCTCGGCGGATGAAGAAACGGGCGGCCAGGCCGCCCGTTGCATTTTGCGCGGCCGGATCGCGTGACGCGGGCCGTTGCGTGACGCAGACCGCTGCGCAGTGGCGCAGCGCTCAGCGCTTGTTGGCCGGCATCGCGAGCCCGATCAGGCCGATCAGCATGGCGACGGCGCCGCCGACGATCAGCAGGATCGTCTTCGTGGCGGGCGAGCCGGTGAAGAAGCGCGACACGTTGTCGTTGATCGAGTGAAACGACTGGCCGCCGAAATACAGCAGCAAGACGCCGCCGACGAGCAGCGCAACCGAGATGACCCGGGACATACCAACCTCGCTGTAACCGTGATTCGAGACGCCGCAGTGTAGGCGACGAGCGCGGCCGCGTCCATCGCCGTGCGCGCTCGCGCCGCGTTCGCTACCATAGCCGTCGTACGTTTTCCTCGCCGCCGGCGCGCGATGTTCGCGTGCGGCGCGCGTCCCTTCCCCCGACGTCCTGACGGAACAGACTCATGGCCTACGAAGCAGCTTCCGAGCGTTATGCCGACATGCAGTACCGCACCTGCGGCAAGTCCGGGCTCAAACTGCCCGCCCTGTCGCTGGGCCTGTGGCACAACTTCGGCGACTCGACGCCGATCGCGACGCAGCGCGACATCCTGCGCACCGCGTTCGACCTCGGTATCAACCACTTCGATCTCGCGAACAACTACGGGCCGCCGTATGGCAGCGCCGAAACCAACTTCGGCCGGCTGCTGAAGGAGGATTTCCGGCCGTACCGCGACGAGCTGCTGATTTCGACGAAGGCCGGCTGGGATATGTGGCCGGGCCCGTACGGCAGCGGCGGCGGGTCGCGCAAGTACGTGCTCGCGAGCCTCGACCAGAGCCTGCAGCGCATGGGCCTCGACTACGTCGACATCTTCTATTCGCATCGCTTCGACGCGCACACGCCGCTCGAGGAAACGGCCGGCGCGCTCGCATCGGCCGTGCAGCAGGGCAAGGCGCTATACATCGGCATCTCGTCGTATTCGGCCGCGAAGACGCGCGAGATGGCTGCGCTGCTCGCGCAATACAAGGTGCCGCTGCTGATTCACCAGCCTTCGTACAACATGCTGAACCGCTGGATCGAAGAGGATCTGCTCGATACGCTCGACGACGTCGGCACGGGCAGCATCGCGTTCACGCCGCTCGCGCAGGGGCTGCTCACGTCGAAATACCTGAACGGCGTGCCGGCTGACGCACGCGTGAACAAGCCGGGCGGCGGCTCGCTGAAGCAGGATCACCTGAGTGCGGACAACCTCGAGCATGTACGCAAGCTCAACGGTATCGCGGAGCGGCGCGGGCAGAGTCTCGCGCAGATGGCGCTCGCATGGGTGCTGCGCAATGGTCGCGTGACGTCCGCGCTGATCGGCGCGAGCCGGGCTGAGCAGGTGCGTGAAAACGTCGGTGCGCTGAAGAACCTCGCGTTCACGGCCGACGAACTCGCGGAAATCGATCGCTACGCGACCGAAGGTGGCATCAATCTGTGGGAAAAACCGTCCACCGATCAGGCGATCTGACCGGTGATCGATGCAGTCGATACGGGGTGCGAACCATCGCGCGCCGTATCGCCGCGGATGCACGCAGTCCGTCACGTCGCTGCGGTGCAGCGGCGTGAACTGCACGCGGCTGCACCGCTAGATCAGCGCAGGCAGGCCTTCGACGAGCAACACCGCGACGCCGACGCCGAGAATGACGCCCAGCACGCGCAGCAGGTTATGACGGAATTCGGTTGCGCAGGGCACCGCGCCGAGGAACAGCGCGCCGGCCAGCGCCATCGGAATCAACAGGATGAAGTCGCCGATCGTGAAATAGGTCGTCATGCGTGTCTCCAGTGTCAGCCGGAGTTGGCGCTTCAGCGCTTACTTCGGCCCCACCCCGGTGGGGCGTCGGCCGGTGTGGGTGCTTCAGCGCCGCTTCCAGCTCCCTGCCGGGTATTTCTAATGTCGAGCCGCCTCGATTGCGAGCAAGGCGGGCAATTCGAGTATAGGCAACCCGGCGCCGTTTTTCGCTCTCCAGACCGTTAAAAGTCAGCGGAAAACCCCGGGGATCTCGCATATTTCCCGCGAATCGGACGAATGCCTTGCGCATGTCTTTCACATTCATTTCATTTGGCGCGCATATGTCGTACACCTCCGACGCGAGCCGCCGCACCCGCGGGCGCGGCGGCTCGTGCACGCTTACGCGCGATCGGGACGTGCGCGAACGGCCGGCGTGCGGAATACGAGCGCGAGCCCCGCGACGATCGCGCCCATGCCGGCGAGCGCGAGCGGTTCAGGACGATTGCCGAGCCAGGCCGCGTCCATCAGCGTGGTGACGATGGGCACGAGATAGAACAGGCTCGTCACGTTGACGAGATCGCCGCGCTGCATCAACCGGTAGAACAGCAACTGCGCGATCACCGAGATCACGATGCCGAGCCAGAGCAGCGGCACGACGAACGCCCAGCTCGCATCGAGCGAGATTGGCCGAAACGGCAGGATCACCGCGCATAGCGCGAGGCCGATCGCGTTCTGCAGCGGCAGCACGTCGGCGGGAGCGGTGCGCACGCGCTTTTGCTGCAGCGAGCCGACGGTCAGCGCGACGAGTGCGGCGAGTGCGCAGGCGACGCCCGCGATCGACAGCCCGGCGCCGTCGACGCCGCGGCACACGACGAGCACGAGGCCCGCCAGCGAGAGGCCGAGCCCCGCGACGCGCATCGGCTGCCAGCGCCGCTCGACGATCGCGAGCGTGAGGATCGGCTGCACACCGAGGATCGTCGCGAGTACGCCCGGTGCGATTCCGCGCTCGAGCGCGAGCAAGTAGAAGATCGAATAGCCGCCCATCATCAGCAAGCCGGTCAGCGCGGCCACGCGCCGCTCGCCGCGCGGCGGCAGCCAGCGTCCGCGCATGCAAGCCAACCCGAGCAGCACGAGCGACGCGAGCGCGAAGCGTGCGGTGAGAAAGACGAACGCGGATGCGTGACGCAGCCCGAGTTCAGCGAAGATCGCGCCGCTGCTCCACAGCAGCACGAAGAGCGACGTCGCGCCATGCGCGGCGAGCGCGCGTTTGAACGAAACCATGTGAATCCACCTGTCGAACGGATCGAAACGTTCCACGTCGCGCGCAGCAATGCACCGTGCGTCGACGCGCACGAACGGCCGCAAACGGGCGAATGGAAAGCGGAAAACGAAAGCCGGCTGATCAGCCGACGCGTGCCGCCGGCGGGGGCGGCGCGGCGCCGGCGAGCGGCGGTGCGACAGGAGGTGGGGGGGCCGACGGATGCGCGCACGCCTGCGGCCGCGTATCGAACTGCGGCCGGGATTTTGCGAGAGCGGACGTGAGCGGATGCATCGTGTGTCGAAATGCGCTTGAACGCGAATGAGCTTCGAAGGTACCGCAAGGTAGCTATCCGGCGCAACTGCCGGCGATGCGTCGACGCGCGTGCATGAACGACGTCACGCTGCGCCGCTGCGTTCGCGCGTGCGCAGCCACGCGGCAGCCGCCAGCCCGACCGCGAGCAGCATGGCGACGAGTGCCGCGACGCCGGGCCAGCCGTACGCGCTCCAGAAGCGTCCGCCGAGCGAGCCGACGATGCTCGAACCGAGATAGTAGGACAGCAGATACAGCGCGGCGGCCTGCCCCTTGCCCTGCGTCGCGAGGCGTCCGACCCAGCCGCTCGCGGTCGAATGCCCGGCGAAGAAGCCGAACGTCACGCACGCGATGCCGAACGCGATCGCGGCGACGGGCTGCAGCAGCGTCAGCGCGACACCGGCCAGCATGATGACGACGCTCGCGATCAGCACGCGACCGCGGCCGATCGAATCGGCCATCCGCCCCGACCACGGCGATGCGACGACGCCGACCAGATAGACGATGAAGATCGCGCCGATCGTTGCCTGATTCATCGAATACGGCGGCGCGAGGAGCCGATAGCCGACGTAGTTGTACAGCGTCACGAAGCCGCCCATCAGGATGAAGGCCGTTGCAAACAGCACGGGCAATTCGCGGCGGCCGGCGAGATGCCGGACGAGCGCCGCGCGATGCTGCGCGAAGCCGAGTCCGCGACGCGGCGTGAAATGGCGCGATGGCGGCAGCAACGCGCGAAATGCGAGCGTCGCGGCGAGGCCGAGCACGCCGATCGCACCGATCGCGATGCGCCACGTGAACAGGTCGGCGAGCACGCCCGCGATCACGCGCCCGGCCATCCCGCCGATCGCGTTGCCGCCGACGTAGAGTCCCATGGCGAGGCCGAGCCCGTCGGGGTGCACTTCCTCGGCGAGATACGCCATGCCGACGGCGGGTACGCCGCCGAGCGCGAGCCCGGTGAGCGCGCGCAGCACCAGCATCTGGTGCCAGTGCGGCGCGAACGCGGCGACGAGCGTGAGGAGCGACGACAGCATCAGCGATGCGGTCATCAGCCGGTGGCGGCTCAGCCCTTCGGACACGAAGCCCGCGACGAACACGGCCACGGCGAGCGCGCCCGTCGCGAACGACAGCGCGAGACTGCTTTGCGCGGGACTCACGCCGAACGCGCTCGAGAATTCCGGCAGCAGCGGCTGCACGTAGTAGAGCAGCGAGAAGGTCGCGTAGCCGGCGAACAGCAGCGCGACGCTCGCGCGCCAATAGTTGCGCGAACCACGTTCGAGATAGGGCGGGGATGCATCGCGGCGCGAGGCCGCGGGCGTGGCTCCGTTGGATGCGGTCACGCGAAATCTCCTGACGGCCGGGCAAAGGGCAGACGATACGCCCGTTGCGCAATGCGCGTGCGCGCCGCGCGGCGGCTGGCCCGATTCGGCGGACAGTCACATTCGACAGGGTATGATGGGGGTGTCCGCCCGTGCAAGCGCACGCGCGGCGCAGTGGTTGATTGGAGACATTCGACGAATTCGCGGCACTTCACCCGCTTCTTCTTCTTTTCGCGCTTCGATAAACCGTGAACAATGGGATACGCGCAACACCCCGGCGAGGGCGGCGCGGATCGTGCATTTGCCGGCTCGCCAGCGGGCCGGGTTTCAAGTTTCAAGAGTGGGGAACCATCATGCATGTCGGGTCGATTGTCTGTACTACCCATATCGCAGTGCCGAAGGGCGCGCGCGGCATCGTTCAGCGCGTTCTGGGCGACATGGCCATGGTGACCTGGTACGCGGGCGTGCCGGGCGAGTCGAAAGAACTCAACACCGAGCCGTTCTTTCTCGAGGACCTGATCGACACCGGCGAATCCGTGCTGCCGGCCGGCGCCGCGATCCACTGAGCGTGCATGCCGCACCGGAAGCTCGTCTTTCGGCGCGGCTGACGGCACAATGCGGGGCATGAAAGACGTCACTTCCGCCCCCGCTGCTCCCGCCGGCCCGCCGTTCGCCGGCCTCACGCCCGAGTGCGTGCTCGATGCGCTCGACAGCGTGTTGATGCCGTCCGGGCTGCGTACCGACGGGCGCCTGCTCGCCCTCAACAGCTACGAAAACCGCGTCTACCAGGTGGGCATCGAAGACGGCCCGCCGGTCGTCGCGAAGTTCTACCGGCCCGAGCGCTGGTCGGACGAAGCGATCCTGGAAGAGCACGCGTTCGTCGCCGAGCTCGCCGCACGCGAAATTCCGGCCGTGCCGGCGCGCACGTTCGACGGCCGCACGCTGCACGCGTTCGACGGCTTCCGCTTCTCGATCTTCGAGCGGCGCGGCGGGCGGGCGCCCGATCTCGACCGCAGCGATACGCTCGAATGGCTCGGCCGCTTCATCGGCCGCATCCATGCGGTCGGTGCGACGCAGCCGTATGTCGCGCGCCCCGTGCTCGACATCCGCACGTTCGGCTACGAGCCGCGCGACTATCTGCTCGCGCACGATTTCATTCCCGACGACGTACGGCCCGCGTACGAGACGGCCGTTACGCTCGCGCTCGAAGGCGTCGAAGCGGCGTTCGAGCGTGCGGGCGAAATCCGCCTGCTGCGCACGCACGGTGATTGCCATCCGAGCAATGTGTTGTGGACCGACGCGGGCCCGCATTTCGTCGACTTCGACGATAGCCGGATGGCGCCTGCCGTTCAGGATCTGTGGCTGCTGCTGCCGGGCGATCGCGAAGGCGCGTCGCGTGCGCTCGCCGACCTTCTCGCCGGGTACGAGGATTTCTGCGAATTCGAGCCGCGCGAACTGCATCTGGTCGAAGCATTGCGCACGCTGCGGCTGATTCACTACGCGGCGTGGCTTGCGCGCCGCTGGGACGACCCGGCCTTTCCGGCTGCCTTTCCCTGGTTCAACACGCATCGCTACTGGGAGGCACGCGTACTCGAACTGCGCGAGCAGATCGGCGCGATGCAGGAAGGGCCGCTCTGGCCCGTGTGACGGCGCGCGCGGCAGCTTCGCCGCGCGGCATTTTCAGGTGAACCGCCGCGCGTGGCGCGCGGCCCGCGCCACCTAGAACTTCAGCATCATCTTGATCACCGCGGCGAAGCGCTTGCCATAAGGCGGCGCGATCAGCCCGCGCATGTTCATGCGCGGCTGCGTGAGCACCGGCTTCATCTTCGAGAATGTCACGAAGCCGTCGTAGCCGTGATATGCCCCCATTCCGCTTGCGCCGACACCGCCGAACGGCAGGCTGCCGCACGCGATGTGCATCAGCGTTTCATTGACCGTCACGCCGCCCGAGATCGTTTCGCGCATCACGCGGTCGATCGTGCCGCCGTCTTCGTCGAACAGATACAGTGCGAGCGGCCGCGGGCGTGCATTCACGTATGCGATCGCCTCGTCGAGGCGCTCGTATGGCACGAGCGGCAACAGCGGCCCGAAGATTTCTTCCTGCATCAGCTGCGACGCGGCCGGCACGTGCGTGAGCGCACACGGCACGAAGCGGCGCGACGCGGGATCTGACTGCGTGTCGGTCAGCGGATGCAGTTGCGCGCCGGCCGCCTGTGCGTCGGTCGCGAGCTGCTGAAGCCGCGCGTAATGGCGTGGCGACACGATCGTCGTGTAATCGCCGTTGGCCGACAGGTCCGGATACAGCTTCGCGAAGCGCGCCCGCGCGCGCTCGATGAACGCGCCTTCCATGCCGCGCGGCAGCAGCACGTAGTCGGGCGCGATGCAGGTCTGGCCCGCGTTCAGCGTCTTGCCGCCGATGATCGCGTCGACGGCCGCGTCGAAGCGCGCGTTCGGGCCGACGATGGCCGGCGACTTGCCGCCGAGTTCGAGCGTCACGGGCGTCAGGTTGTCGGCCGCTGCGCGCATCACGTGACGGCCGACGTTCGTCGAGCCGGTGAACAGCAGGTGATCGAACGGCAGCGCGCTGAACGCGGCGCCAATCTCCGCATCGCCGTTCACGACCGCGACGTGATCGCGCGAGAAGGTCTTCGAGATCAACTGCTCGAACAGCGCGGACGTGCGCGGCGTCAGCTCGGACATCTTGACGATTGCGCGGTTGCCGGCGGCCAGCGCGCAGATCAGCGGGCCTGCTGCCAGCAACACCGGGTAGTTCCACGGCACGACGATGCCGACCACGCCGAGCGGCTGCGGCAGTACCTTCGCGCGCGCCGGTCGCAGCCACTTGTTCATCGGCTTGCGGATCGGCTTCATCCAGCGCTTGCCGTGCTTGAGCGCGTCGTCGATCTCTTCCTTCGCCATCCAGATTTCCGACAGCAGCACTTCCTGCTTCGCGCGATGACCGAAGTCGGCGCTGATCGCGTCGGCGAGCGCATCCGCATGATCGATCAGCATCGTGCGCAGCGCGCGCAGATGCTGCGCGCGGGTGCCCCATTCCGGATACGGTGCGCGCAGGTAGGCCGCGCGCTGATCGCGCAGCAGCGACGTCAGCGCGTCTAGCGACGGTAGCGCTTGCGGGGCCAGTTCGGGCAGGTCGTTTTTCATGTCGTCTCCTCCAGTGGGGCGTGGCGCGTCGGCCAGCAGTCAGGCCGCACGTGCCCGCTCGGCGAGCGTGGCGGGGCGGATCGGGATGGCGCGCGTCGCGCGGCGCGGGGCCGGATGCGATACGCGGTGTGAAACCGGTTGCCGTGTGCGGCATGCGTCGCATCCGCGCGACGGTGTCTGTATTCGGAAACGGGGTTGCGGAGCACTCATGCGAGGCGCGATGCGCTGCCCGGCGTGCGTGCGATGCCGCGATGCGCACGCACGCCGATGCACCCGAGCGGGGCGGCGCGATGCACGCGGCCGTGCAGAATCCGGCACATGGCGCCGCGCGTGCGACAAGCCGTCCAAACGGTCGGCGACACTGCGCGCCGTTCGATTTCGATCGGTCGCGCGTGCGTTGCCGGACATCACCGCATGGCCCGCCGTTTGAAATGAAATGCGGGCTGCGCGCAGTGCGTCCGGGCGACCCGGTCGGCACACGGCCTGCAGAACCTCGCGCTGCATCGTCGTCTCCCCAGTTTCGCGACGGCGCGGCTTCTCGCGGCCGGTGCATCGCGTCGAATGAATCGATACATCTTAAATTTAGTTCACGCGGGCGTTTAGAGGAATCGCTCTTGAATCCGCGTGCCGCGCGCGCAACGGCCATTCCTACAATGCCCGAACATTACAAGCGGAGCCGGCCGCGCCGGGTGCCGTTCATGACACGAAGGAGACGTGACATGCAATACGACTACATCATCGTTGGCGCAGGGTCGGGCGGGTCGAGCCTCGCCAGCCGCCTCGCCGATGCGTGCCCCGACGCGACGATCGCGCTGATCGAGGCCGGCTCGCATACGGAGCGCAATCTGCTCGTGAACATGCCGGTGGGTATCGCGGCGCTCGTGCCGTTCAAGCTCGGCACGAACTACGGCTACGAGACGGTGCCGCAGCCGGGGCTCGGCGGCCGGCGCGGCTACCAGCCACGCGGGCGCGGGATGGGCGGCTCGAGCGCGATCAACGCGATGATCTACACGCGCGGCCACCCGGGCGACTACGACGAGTGGGCACAACTCGGCGCGACGGGCTGGGGCTGGCAGGACGTGTTGCCGTATTTCCGCCGCGCGGAAGGCAACCAGCGCGGCGCCGATGCATGGCACGGCGCGGACGGCCCGTTGACCGTCTCCGATCTGCGCTTTCGTAATCCGTTCTCCGAACGATTCATCCAGGCCGCGCACGCGGCCGGCTATCCGCTGAACAACGACTTCAACGGCGCGACGCAGGAGGGCGTCGGCTTCTATCAGGTCACGCATCGCGACGGTTCGCGCTGCAGCGTCGCGCGGGCGTACATCTACGGCCGCAACCGGCCGAACCTGAACGTGATCACCGATGCGACGGTGCTGCGCGTGGGCTTCGACGGCAAGCGCGCGGTGGGCGTCGTGGTGTCGCGCAACGGCAGCGTCGAGACGCTCGGTGCACGCGCGGAAGTGATCCTGTCGGCCGGCGCGTTCAATTCGCCGCAATTGCTGATGTGCTCGGGGATCGGTCCGGCCGAACAGCTGCGTCGGCACGGGATCGCGGTGGTGCAGGATGCGTCGGACGTCGGCACGAACCTGATCGACCATATCGACTTCATCATCAACACGCGCGTGAATTCGTCGCAGCTCGTCGGCATTTGCCTGCGCGGGATCGCGAAGATGACGCCGGCGCTCGCACGCTACTTCTCGAGCCGCTCGGGGATGATGACGAGCAACGTCGCGGAAGCGGGCGGCTTCATCAAGAGCGACCCGTCGATCGATCGTCCGGACCTGCAACTGCATTTCTGCACGGCGCTGGTCGACGACCACAACCGCAAGATGCACTGGGGTTTCGGCTATTCGCTGCACGTGTGCGCGCTGCGTCCGTACAGCCGCGGCACGGTCGCGCTCGCGAGCGGCGATGCGCGCGATGCGCCGTTGATCGATCCGCGCTTTTTCAGCGATTCACGCGACCTGGACCTGCTCGTGCGTGGCGCGCAGGCGATGCGCCGGATCCTGTCGCAGGCGCCGCTCGCGTCGCAGGGCGGGCGCGAGCTGTACACGCGGGCGGACCAGAGCGAAGCCGAGCTGCGTGCGACGATCGTCGCGCATGCCGACACGATCTATCACCCCGTCGGCACCTGCCGGATGGGCTCGGATGCGCGGGCGGTGGTGGATCCCCAATTGCGCGTGCGCGGCGTCGAAGGGTTGCGCGTGGTGGATGCGTCGGTGATGCCGACGCTGATCGGCGGGAACACGAATGCGCCGTCGGTGATGATCGGCGAACGCGCGGCGGACTTCATCGTCGCGGCGCGCAAGGGCGGCGTGCCGCGCGGCGAGGCGGCTGCGGCGGTGCACGGCCGCTGAGCGGCACGCACCGGCACGCGGCGCGCGCGATGTTCAGGCAAACGTATCGACGAGGCCCACGCGGCTCACGGCTGCGGCGGCCGCTGCGGCTGGCACGGCGTCGGCCGGTGCATCGACGCCTGACGATCCGGCGCGTGCACGCTGCGACGACTGGCCGCCGGAGAAGCTCTGTTGCGCGTTCTGCTGTTGCGATGCGAAACCGCCGTCGCTGACGCTCGCGCTGCCGAGGCCCAGTCCGCCCGTTTCCATCGCTTCGCGCAGCTTCGGCAGCGCGGCTTCCACCGCATCACGCACCTGCGCATGCTGCGACACGAACAGCGCGTGCGCGTGATTGTCGGCGACGCGCAGCACGACCTGCAGCGGGCCGAGGTCCGGCGGATTCAGCGTCAACTCGGCGCTCTGCTGGTGCGCATTCGACAGGAACACGACCTTCTGGCTCAACGCGTCGGTCCAGTCGGCAGTGCCGACCTGCGGCGACAGCACGTGGGGGCTGGCTGCGGCGATCGCGCCCGCGGCCGGCGATGCCGGCAGGTTGGACTGCGCCCCGGCGGCAGCCGTTGCGGCGGCCGCGGCCATCGCGTCGGCGCTCGGGCTTGCGGTGTCGCCAGCCTGCGCCAGCGCATGCGCAGCCGGCTCGGCGCTCGCGGCGGCCTGCAGCGCCTGCGCGTTGGCCTGCGTGGGTGTCTGCTGCGCGGGGAATGCGCCTTTTGCGTCGGCAAGCGTGCGGTCGAACGCCGACGCTTTCGATGCGAGCGGTGCGGCGGCGGCCGATCCGGACGTCGCCGATGCCGTGCTCGCCCCGATCGCGCCCGCGCCGCCGGTCAGCTTCGCCAGCGCAGCCTGCAGCGCGTCGCGGCCCGATGCCGGCACGGCCGTCGCATCCTGGCTTGCATGCCCTGCAGCGTCCGGCTGAGCGGATGCCGCCGCGGCCGTCGCTGCATCGGCACTGGCCGGCGTTCCGTCGTTCGCGCGTGCCTGCAACTGCGCCTGCACGGCGGCGGCCGCGGCGAGCGCGGCGGCGTCGCCATTGTCGGCGGTGCCCGCATCGTCGGCGGACTTGTCGTCGTCATCGCCGGGATGCCTGGTGCCGGTGGCCGGCGTCGACGACGCGTGTTTCGTCGCGGTATCCGGCTTGCTGCCGTTCGCCGTGTCGTGCCGCGTGACGACGCTGTGCTTCAGCGTCTGCGCGAACGGCGCGGCGGCCGGCGCGATCGCGGCATCGTTGCCGGCGGACGAACCCGCGCCGCGGACGGCGCCGAGTGCGGCGCTCGCGGTGTCGATCAGCGCGCCGAGCAGGGGAAGGGGAGGCATGGCGATTCTCTCGTTCGAAGGCGATGGACGGTTATGCCGATCGGGCCGCGTCGGCCCGCATGCGCAGCATCTTCGCGGCGTGCTCGTCGGCGTCGCGTTGCTCGCGCTTCGCCTCGCGCTGCGTTTCCTGCGCGACGCCGCGCGCCTGCAGGATTTCGTATGAGCCGACGGTGCGCTTCTTCTGTTGCCAGTTCGGGCGCGCTTCGTCGATGCGCGCTTCGGCGGCGGCCAGCACGTTGCGCTGCTGCGTGATCGCCGTGTCGAGCGTATCGATGAACGCCTGGAAATTGCGCCAGTTGCCGGCCGGCATGCCGTGCTGCGCGGACTGCGCGAAGTTCGCGTGGTATTCGTCGCGATAGCGCAGCAGCGCGTCGAGCTGCTCGGCGGCCGAGGCGCGCTCGCGCTGCGCGGTGCCGAGCTGCTTCGCGGCCGTGTCGAGGTCTTCCTGCGCACGGTCGAGCAGCAATTGAAGGGGAAAGCCGTGTGCCATCGGGGTCAGCCTCCGTATACGTCGAACAGCGCATCGAGCGCGGTGAGGCTGGACGCGAACGGCGCGCATTCGCGAAAGCCCTGCTGCAGGAACGATTCGATGCGCGGATAGAGCGCGATCGCGCGGTCGAGCTGTGCGTCGCGGCCGGGCGCGTACGCGCCGACCGCGATCAGGTCGCGATTGCGCTGGTAGCGCGACAGCATCTGCTTGAACTGCCGCACGCGGTCGAGATGCTTTTCGTCGATCAGCGCGGTCATCGCGCGGCTGATCGACGCCTCGATGTCGATCGCCGGATAGTGGCCGGCCTCTGCAAGCGCGCGCGACAGCACGATGTGGCCGTCGAGAATGGCGCGCGCCGAATCGGCGATCGGGTCCTGCTGGTCGTCGCCTTCGGTCAGCACCGTGTAGAACGCGGTGATCGAGCCGCCGCCTTCGGGGCCGTTGCCGGTGCGTTCGACGAGTGCGGGCAGCTTCGCGAACACCGACGGCGGATAACCCTTGGTCGCGGGCGGCTCGCCGATCGCGAGCGCGATCTCGCGCTGCGCCATCGCGTAGCGCGTGAGCGAATCCATCAGCAGCAGCACGTGCTTGCCCTGGTCGCGGAAATACTCGGCGAGCGACGTGGCATACGCCGCGCCCTGCATCCGCAGCAGCGGCGACACGTCGGCCGGCGCCGCGACGACGACCGAGCGCGCAAGTCCGTCCTCGCCGAGGATCTGTTCGATGAATTCCTTCACTTCGCGGCCGCGTTCGCCGATCAGCCCGATCACGATTACTTCCGCGCTCGTGTAGCGCGCCATCGTGCCGAGCAGTACCGACTTGCCGACGCCGGAGCCCGCGAACAACCCCATCCGCTGCCCGCGGCCAACGGTGAGCAGCGCGTTGATCGCGCGCACGCCGACGTCGAGTACGTGGTGGATCGGCTCGCGATCGAGCGGGTTGATCGACGGCGCCGACAGCGGTGCGTCGGCGTTCGAGCCGAGCGGGCCGAGGCCGTCGAGCGGGCGGCCCGATGCGTCGACGACGCGCCCGAGCATCTTCCAGCCGACCGGCAGCCGCTTGGCGCCCGCGAGCGGGTCGGTGACGGGCGCGTTCTCGAGCGGCCACACGCGCGCGCCGGGCAAGACGCCCGCGACGTCGGTGGTCGGCATCAGGAACAGGCGGTCGCCGGAGAAGCCGACGACTTCCGCTTCCGCGTGCGGCAGCGTGCTGCCTGGGGGCAATTCGATCGTGCATTCGGCGCCGACCGACAGGCGCAGCCCGATCGCCTCCAGCACGAGGCCGGCTGCACGCGTGAGGCGCCCGCACGGGCGCAGCGGCAGCGCGCGCTGACTACGCTCGGCGAGCCCGTTCAGGTGCGAGCGCCACTGTGCGAGATGCGGATTGTGCGGTGCGCGTGGCGCGTCGTCGGGCGTGCTGCCCGCGTGCGGCTTCGCATGGCGGGCGGGGTCGTGCGCGCCGTCGGGGCCGAACGACGCGAGCGCGAGTTCGCGCTCCAGCGGCGTCATGCCGTCGTGCGCGAACGACTCGGGCACACGCGTCACCACGCGCCCACCTTGCCGATTGCGGCGGCGACGCGCTGCCAGCGCGTGGGCAGCGTCGCGTCGACTTCGCCGGTGGCCGCATGCGCGCGGCAGCCGCCGCGCTCGATCGACGCATCGGTACGCACGCTCCAGCCGAGCGTATCGAGATCGTCCTGCAGATAGGCTTCGACGACGGGCAGGTCGGCCGGGTTTACCGCGAGATGCGGCGCGCCGGACAGTGCCGGCTCGGCGGCGAGCACGTCGCGCACGGCCGCGACGAGTGCGGCGGGGTCATGCTTCACGTGCTGGCGCACGACTTGCTGCGCGATGTCGAGTGCGAGCTGCGCGAGGTCGGCCGCGAGATCGTGCCCGGCGTTCGACACGGCTTCGCGAAACGACGCGGCGAGGGCCGCGAGCTGCGCCGCCTGTTCGCGCGCTTCGGCCTGGCCGGCCTCGAAACCCTGCGCGTGGCCCTGCTCGAAACCGGCCTGGTAGCCGCGTGCCTGGCCTTCGACGTGACCGGTCGCATGGCCTTCGGCGTGCGCGGCGTCGCGCACGCGCTGCAATTCCTCGGCGAGCGCGGCGGCCGCCGCTGCCGCATCGTCGGCGGGCGGCGGGGGCGGCGGTGGATCGAACGACGTCATCTCCCACCGCTGGTACGCGGTGAGGGTGCCGGCGCGCTCGCGCTTGGAATCAGACATACGCGTCTTCCGCCTTGCCGCCGATCACGACCTGGCCGCTTTCGGCGAGATTGCGCACGATCTGCAGGATGCGGCGCTGCTGCGTCTCGACTTCGGACACGCGCACCGGGCCGCGCGCGTCGAGATCCTCGGCGAGCAGTTCGGCCGCACGCTGCGACATGTTCGCGAGGAACTTCTGGCGCAGCGCGGGTGGCGCGCCCTTCAGTGCGACGATCAGCGTTTCCGATTCGACTTCCTTCAGCACCATCTGGATCGCGCGGTCCTCGAGGTCGAGCAGATTCTCGAACACGAACATCTGGTCGATGATCTTCTGCGCGAGATCGGCGTCGTACTGGCGCACGCTTTCGAGCACGCCTTCTTCATGGTTGCTCGTCATGAAGTTCAGGATCTCGGCCGCGGTGCGGATACCGCCCATCGGGCTGCGCTTGAGGTTGTCGCTGCCGGACAGCAGCCCGGTCAGCACGTCGTCGAGCTCGCGCAGCGCGGCCGGCTGGATGCCGTCGAGCGTCGCGATCCGCAGCATCACGTCGTTGCGCAGCCGGTCGGCGAAGCACGACGCGATCTCGGACGCCTGGTCGCGGTCGAGGTGCACGAGGATCGTCGCGATGATCTGCGGATGCTCGTTCTTGATCAGCTCGGCGACGGCGCCCGAGTCCATCCACTTCAGGCCCTCGATGCCGCTCGTGTCGCTGCCCTGCAGGATGCGGTCGATCAGCACGCCGGCCTTGTCTTCGCCGAGCGCCTTGGTCAGCACCGAGCGGATGTAGTCGCTCGAGTCGAGCGACAGCGCGGTGTGCCCCTCGGCTTCCTTCACGAAGTCCTGCAGCACGTCGTCGACCTGCTCGCGCGTGACGTTCTTCAGCGCGGCCATCGCGGCGCCGATCTTCTGGACCTCGCGCGGCGCGAGGAACCTGAATACCTGGGCGGCTTCTTCCTCGCCGATCGACATCAGCAGCAGCGCGCTCTTGGTCAAACCTTCAGCGTTCATCGGACACCCAATTCTTCACGACGGTGGCGACGATCTTCGGATCCCGGCGGGCGATCGTGCGCGCGTAGTCGAGGTTGCGTTCGTGGCGGTTCCTCTCGTTCTCGAAGCCGAGCTGCAGCGGATCGGCTTCGTCGGCGCCGAGCTGCGCGGGCAGGCCGTCGAGTGCGACCGGATCGTCCGGCGCCGCGAGCGCCGGCGCGACCGGCTGCGGCGGCGGGAACGCGCGGCGCATCGCCGGGCGTACGAACATGAAATAGAGCGCCACCGCGGCGACCGCGATGCCGAGCCACTTCGCGACTTCCTTCGCCATCGCGATCATGTCCGGCTGGCGCCACCACGGCAGGTCGGCGTACGGGTCGCTCGCGCTCGAGAACGCACTGTTGACGACGTTGACGGAGTCGCCGCGCTTCTCGTCGTAGCCCATCGCGTCCTTGACGAGCTGTTCGACCTGCGCGAGCTTCGCGGGCGGCAGCGGCTGCATCGTCACGTGGCCCTTCGCGTCGGCGACCGGCTGGTAGTTGACGACGACGGCGACCGACAGCCGCTTCACGTTGCCCATCGGCTGTTCCAGATGACGGATCGTCTTGTCGAGCTCGTAGTTGGTCGTCTGGTCCTTGCGGTCGCTGACCGGCGTCGTCTGCGGCCCGCTTTGGCCGTTGGCGGCGACGATCGGCGCTGAAGCCGGCTGCGGCGGCGTGTTCGACAGCGCGCCCGGCACGCCCGACGCGCCGCCCTGCGCGAGCTCGGTCGCACTGCTGGTCTGCTGGCTGCGGATCGCGGCCTGTTGCGGCGTGCCGTTCGGGCCGTAGCTTTCCGAGGTCTGTTCGATCTTCGAGAAATCGACGTCCGCGCTGACCTGCGAGCGCGCGTTGCCGGCGCCGAAGATCGGCGCGAGGATCGCGTCGATGCGCTTCTGCGTATTGCCCTCGACCTGCTGCACGTACTTGAGCTGGCTCGCGTCGAGGCCGGATGCCGATGCGGACTGCGTCAGCAGGTTGCCGTCCTGGTCGACGATCGTCACGTTCTTCGCGGGCATGTCGGGCACGCCGGACGACACCATCCGCGTGATCGCCTGCACCTGGCCGTCGTCGAGCACGCGGCCCGGGTAGAGGTCGACGAACACGGACGCGCTCGGCGCTTCCTTGTCGCGCACGAACACCGACGGCTTCGGGATCGCGAGATGCACGCGCGCGCCGCGCACCGCGTTGATCGACTCGATCGTGCGTTGCAGCTCGCCTTCGAGCGCGCGCTGGTAGTTCACCTGCTCGGCGAACTGGCTGATGCCGAATTTCTGGTTGTCCATCAGCTCGAAGCCGACCGAGCCGCCCTTGGGCAGCCCCATCGCGGCGAGCTTCAGGCGCGTTTCATGGACCTGGTTCGACGGCACGAGGATCGCGCCGCCGGCGTCGGCGAACTTGTACGGCACGTTGGCTTGCTGGAGCGCGGTGATGATCGCGCCGCCGTCGCGGTCCGACAGGTTGCTGTACAGCACGCGATAGTCGGGCGCGCGGCTCCACAGCACGAGCGCGGTGATCACGGCGACCGCGAACGCGACGGCGATCACGAACGGCAGCTTCGGGTTGCCTTTCATCCGCGAGATGCCCGGGATGCGTTCGGCGAAGCCGCCCAACCCGAAGTCCGCGCCAGCGCCGCCCGCCCCCGGCAGCGCGGCGGCCGCGGTGGCGCCTGGCACCGGGCTGGCGAGGCCTGCGCGGGCGTCGGGGTTGATCAGCGAATTGGCCTGCGAATCCATGCGACGAGTTTCTCCGGAGCGGGACGACTGAGCCGCTCGGACGAGCGGACGGACAATGACACGATGCGATTATCGTGATCCGGCGGGGCGTCCGATCGACCGAAAAGAGCGGGGTTTCCCCCGTACTTTCGCGGCTTTGGCGCGCGGTGCACTGCTATCCTTTTTCGCGATCCGGCATGGTGCGCGTCGTGCGGCGCCGGCGGATCGCCCGGTCACGCCGGGTCTCTTCTCTTAATTCTGGGGACAGCATGACTGCCAACGTCAGCGGAATCGGATCGGTGTTGCAACAGATGCAGGCGATGGCCGCGCAGGCGTCAGGCGGGGTCGCGAGCCCGACGGCCGCGCTCGCCGGCTCCGGCGCCGCGACCGCCGGCACGTTCGCGAGCGCGATGAAGGCATCGCTCGACAAGATCAGCGGCGACCAGCAGCACGCGCTGGGCGAGGCGCAGGCGTTCGAAGTCGGCGCGCCGAACGTGTCGCTGAACGACGTGATGGTCGACATGCAGAAGGCCAACATCGGCTTCCAGTTCGGGCTCCAGGTCCGCAACAAGCTCGTGAGCGCCTACAACGACATCATGCAGATGTCGGTGTGACGCGCGCCGGCCGGCCGCGTCGACGGGCCGGCGGCCCGTGCGCCTAAAGCTTTTCAATTTCCTTCCGATAACTGCGGAAGATGGCCGCGCCGTGCAATGCAGGGCGGCGGCCTCCGCATAGTCAACGCATCAAAAGGAGAAGCGCATGTTTTCCCCAGGACACGCTGGAGCCAGTGCGTACGCGCGTGTCGGCGTCGAGACGGGGGTGATGGGCGCGTCCCCGCACCGGCTGATCGCGATGCTGTACCAGGGCGCGCGGCAGGCCATCGCGCTCGCGCGCCTGCAGTTGCAGCAAGGCAATGTGCCGGCCCGCGGCGAAGCGATCGGCAAGGCGATCGGGATCGTCGAGAGCGGCCTGCAGGCTTCGCTGAACCGCGACGCGGGTGGCGAGATCGCCGAGCGTCTGGACGCGCTGTACGCGTATATCGGCCGGCGCCTGCTGCAGGCCAATGCGGACGCGAGCGACGCGATGCTGGTCGAGGTCGACGGGCTGCTTGCGACGCTCGAGGAAGCATGGACGGGCATCGCGCCGGAAGTCGCGCGCATGGCCGCGCAACAGGCAGCGGGCGCGGCGCGATGAATCGCAAGGCCGAGTATTTCGCGCGTTACGAGGCGCTCGCGGCCGTGTCGGGCCGGATGCTGTGCGCCGCGCGCGGCGCGGACTGGAGCGCGCTGCCGGAATTGCAGGCCGAATTCCTGCGACTCGTCGACGGGCTGAAGGAGGCCGATCCGGGCGTCACGCTCGACGAATCGGATCTCGGCCGCAAGCTCGGCCTGATCCGCCGCATCCTCGCCGACGACGCCGCGATCCGCGATCTCGCGAGCCCGGAAGTCGCGCGGCTGTCCGCGCTGTTCGAGGCGCGGCGCTCGACCAAGGTATTGACCGATCTCTACCGCGCACGCGGGTAGCGTTCGTTGGCCGCGGCCGCGGTTCCCGCGCGCCCGGATTCGCAACGAGGTGGCTGAGATGAGCAGGCTCCGATCATGACCGGTATCGACTCCGTTGCGGCCGCCCTGCTGGCGAGCCGCCTCGACAGCCTGCTGACCGGCACCGTGTCGGCGCCCGCCGGCGGCGGCGCGACCGCGCAGGTCGGCACGCCGGGTACCGGCGCCTCGTCGACGTCCGCGGCGAACGGCTCGCCTGCCGCGCCGCCGGCCTCCGCGCAAACCGCGCTGTCCGATGTCGCGCTCGTGCTCGATGCGATTTCGCGCGCGGGTGGCGCCGCGACCCCCGTGGTCGCCGGACGAACGCCGCTGCTGGCCGATCCTGCCGTGCTGCTGACCGATCCGGCAACGCCGCCGGCGTCCGGTGCAGCCGCGTCGGCTGCCACTTCTGCCGCGACCGCCGCGGCGCCGCCCGTCGCAGTGCTGCATGCCGCACTCGCGCAGGCCGTGAGCGAAAGCGGCCTCTTCTACGAATCCCATCTCGCGCAATGGCTGGCCGGCCAGCGTCCGCTCGCCGCGCTGCTGCGCGAACCGCAGGCGCGGCTTGCCTCGCTCGGGCAGGCTGTTGCGGACGGTGCGCAGCACGACGCGTCCGACGTGCTCGACGAACTGCTCGCGGCGCGCTCGCCGCTGCCGGCCGCGACCCGAAACGCCGCACAGCCGGGCGGCACGATGCCGAACGAACCCGCGCAGAACGCTGCCGCGGGCGCGCGGCAATACGCGGCGTCGGGCGCGGCCGGCATGGCCGCCGATCCGCTCGGCGAATATGCCGACTTGCGCTGGACGCCCGCGCGCGCCGAACTGGCCGCCGCGTCGTCCGGCCCGCAGGCGCAGACCGCGGCTTCCGTGCACCCGGACGCCGTGCCGATCGTCAGGCAGCAGCTCGATGCGCTCGCGACCGATCAATTCCGCTGGAGCGGCGAGGCATGGCCCGGCGCGCGCCTCGACTGGACGATCGAGCCCGACGAGCACGGCGGCCGCGCATCGCGTGGCGACGACGCGGGCGACGGCATCGCATGGCGCACGCGGCTGACGCTGACGTTGCCGTCGCTCGGCACCGTCGATGCGGAACTGGTGTTGAACGGCGCGCAACTCGTCGCGCGGCTACGCGCGAATTCGACCGGCGCGGACCGTCTCACGCGCAACGAGGCCGCGCTGCGGCAACGGTTCGAGGGATCTGGGCTGCAACTCGGCGGGCTGTCGATCCGCGCGGTCGACGACGAGCCGGACGATTTCGACCCGCTGATCGCACAGGCGGCGTCCGCCGCGTATGCGCGCAGCGCGGCCGCCGGCACGCCCGACCTCGACGACGACTTGCCGCGATGAGCATGACGTCCCGCAAGCGCGCAGCCGCGCTGGTCTACGATCCGAAAGGCGGCGATGCCGCCCCGCGCGTGGTCGCGAAGGGGTATGGGCTGCTGGCCGAGATGATCGTCGCGCGCGCGCACGATGCAGGGCTGTACGTGCATACGGCGCCGGAGATGGTGTCGCTGCTGATGCAGGTCGATCTCGACGACCGGATTCCGCCGCAGCTTTACCAGGCCGTCGCGGATCTGCTCGCGTGGCTGTATTCGCTCGATCGCGCCGAGGCCGGGCCCGAGGCCAGCCAGGGTGACGCCGCGCCACGCTTTCCGCTGCCGCCGCTACGCCGCTGAGCGCCCGGCGCGGCCCGATTTCTTGCGAAATGCTGTCTTCGTCTTTCGCAAGTATTTTGTTGCTATCTTTCTTCTATTTTTCGCGTTCTGCGTGAAAATTTCGCGCTTCATCGGTTATCGCCGGATTTTCCCGCCCGCGCGAGCGGCTCGGGCGGATTGAGTGCCGCCGCAGTTTATGTAATGATATCCATTCTCATTTTCATGTTGCCCGGGCGGTGCGCGATTTCCGTGCGCCGCCCGTTGCTTTGGACGAATGGAAGCTTTCGCGTGAACGCGCCCGAAACGATCGCCCCGCCGCAGGCGGGCATTACCGTGCTGCATCCCGCCGCACGCCCGCTGACCGACGACGAACTGGCCGCCCGCCGCCAGCGTTCGCGCCGGGCGACCTTCATCAAATGGCTGCGCAAGGTGCACGGCTGGGTTGGGCTATGGGGCGCGGTGCTCGGGCTGCTATTCGGCGTGACGGGCGTGCTGCTCAATCATCGCGCGCCGCCGATGAAGATCTCGACCGGCGAGCCGCAGGTCGAGCAGATGCAGATCGCGTTGCCGGACCCGGTGCCGAAGTCGCCCGCCGCGATGACGAAGTGGTTGCAGCAAGAACTGCGCTTCGACGGCCGCCCGGGGCGGGTGCGCAAGGAGCCGGCGCAGCCGGTCGCGTGGGGCGACAAGCGCGTGATGCAGCCGGAGCGCTGGCAGATGGGCCTGTTCGGGCCGCACCAGAACCTGCAGGCCGAATACTGGGTCGGTAACGGCTATGTGTCGGTGAAGCGCACCGGCAACACGTTCCTGACGACGCTGAACAACCTGCATCGCGGCGTCGGGATGAGCCTCGGCTGGGTGCTGCTGATGGACACGATCGCGGGGTCGCTGATCCTGTTGTCGCTGACGGGCGTGTTGCTGTGGACGGAGCTGAACAAGCGTCGCACGGTGGGCGTCGTGCTGGTGGCCGGTTCGGTCGCCGCGGCACTCGCCGCGGGCCTCGCCTGATTCGTTCGCGGGATGAGTCGCGCCGGTTTACTGCCGGCGCGTAGCGTGCGTCCGGCGCGGCGGCAAGCCGGCGCCGGCCGACCTCAGAGGCCGCAGGTTGCGCCGTTGTTGGCCGCGATCTCGCGCGCGGCTTTCGCGCCCTCGACCTGCAGGATCGTCGGCAGCGATACGTTGTTCTTCGCGGCCGTCACCTCGGCGAGGATCGAGATCGCGATTTCCGGCGGCGTGCGGCTGCCGATGTAGATGCCGGCCGGCCCGTGCAGCCGCGCGAGTTCCACGTCGTTCAGGTCGAATTCGAGCAGCCGCTCGCGCCGCGCCGCGTTGTTGCGCCGCGAGCCGAGCGCGCCGACGTAGAACGCGGGCGTCTTCAGCGCCTCCATCAGCGCGAGATCGTCGAGTTTCGGGTCGTGCGTGAGCGCGATCACGGCCGAACGCGCATCCAGCTTCATGTCGAGCACCGTATCGTCGGGCATCGTATGCACGACCCGCGTGCCGGGCACGTCCCATGCGTCGGTGTATTCCTCGCGCGGATCGCATACCGTCACCTGGTAGTCGAGCCCGACCGCGATCTGGCATAGATAGCGCGACAACTGTCCCGCGCCGATCACGAGCATCCGGTAGCGCGGCCCGTGGATCGTCACGAGCCGCTCGCCGTCGAACGCGAGGCCGTCGGCCGCCTGCGCGGGCGACAGCGATGCGCGGCCGGTCGCGAGCGTCATCGTGCGCGTGACGAGGCGGCCGGCTTCGACTTCCGCACAGAGCGCGGCGATCCCGCTGTCGCGCGTGAGCGGCTCGAGCACGAGCTGGATCGTGCCGCCGCACGGCAGCCCGAAGCGGTGCGCCTCTTCGGCCGTCACGCCATATTTGACGGCTTCCGGGCGCGCATCGGCCGCGATTCCGCTCGCATGCACGCGGGCGATCAGGTCATCCTCGATGCACCCGCCGGACACGGAACCGACCACGAGCCCGTCCTCGCGCACCGCGAGCATCGCGCCCTCGGGGCGCGGCGACGAACCCCACGTCTTCACGACCGTCACGAGCAGCACGCGGCGTCCTTCGTCGAGCCAGCGCGCGCTCGACTTCAACACGTCGAGATCCACACTTTCCATCGTCGTTACCTCATTGATTGGCCGCATTATGAACCGCCTGCCGCGGCCCTGCTTGCCGGGCGCCGGGGAGCGGGCGGCGGCGGTTCGGACGGCGGGTCCGGCCGGCGCGGGCGGGTAGTGCGCTGCGCCGAAAAAGCAAACGGCGCGCCCGCGAGGCGGGTGCGCCGTGTCGAGCGGGAGCGGGGCGACGCAGCGTGCGTCGCCGCCGGGCGTCAGTCCGCGTGACCGCGGGCGAGCTTCGAGTTGTGTCGCGAATACAGGAAGTAGATCACGAGTCCGATCACGAGCCAGATGCCGAACGCGGCCCATGTGACGGGCTGCAGGTTCAGCATCAGGAACAGGCACGAGCCGACCGCGAGGATCGGCACCACCGGCACGCCCGGGCAGCGGAACGCGCGCGGCAGGTCCGGATGCGTGCGGCGCAGCACGAGCACCGCGATCGACACCATCGAGAACGCGGCGAGCGTGCCGATGTTGATCAGCTCGGCGAGCACGTTGAGCGGCACGAGCGCGGCGATCAGGCCGAAGAACAGGCCCACGAGCCAGGTCGTCAGGAACGGCGTCGCGTAGCGCGGATGCACGCGCGACAGCGTCGCCGGCAGCAGCCCGTCGCGCGACATCGCGAAGATGATCCGCGTCTGGCCGTAGCTCATCACGAGGATCACGGTCAGCATGCCGAGCACCGCACCGAGATCGATGAAGCCCGCGACCCACTTCTCGCCGGCGATCTGCAGCGCATACGAGATCGGGTGCGACACGTTCGCGTACTGGGCCGACGGCACGATGCCGGTCGCGATTGCGGCAACCGTCACGTACAGCACCGCGCACACCGCGAGCGACGCGATGATGCCGATCGGCAGGTCGCGTTTCGGATTCTTCACCTCTTCAGCGGCCGACGACACCGCATCGAAGCCGATGAACGCGAAGAACATCACGGCCGCCGCGCCGAACACGCCGTTCCAGCCGTGCGGCATGAACGGCTTCCAGTTCGCGGGCGTCACGTGGAACACGCCTACCGCGATCACGAGCAGCACCACCGACACCTTGATGAACACCATGATGTTGTTGATGCGGGTCGACTCGCGGATGCCGATCGACAGCAGCGTCGTGATCACCAGCATCACGAGGAACGCGGGCAGGTTGAACCACGTGACGACGCCGGGCACGGCGCCGGGGGCGGCGGTCAGCACGGTCGGCAGCGTGAGCCCGAAGCCCTGCAGCAGCGACTGCAGGTAGCCCGACCAGCCGACCGACACGGCCGATGCCGCGAGGCCGTACTCGAGCATCAGGTCCCAGCCGATGATCCATGCGACGAGCTCGCCGAGCGTGGCGTACGAATACGTGTAGATCGAGCCCGCGACGGGGATCGTCGAGGCGAACTCGGCGTACGACAGCGCCGCGAGCCCGCACGCGATCGCGGCGATCACGAACGACAGCATCAGCGCGGGGCCGGCCTGCACGGCGCCCGTGCCGGTCAGCACGAAGATGCCGGTGCCGATGATCGCGCCGATGCCGAGGAAGGTCAGGTCGATCGCGCCGAGCGCTTTCTTGAGCCCGGCGCCGTGCGCGCCGGCGATCATGCGATCGACGTTTTTCTTGCGGAAGAGGGACATTGCGATGGATCGATCGCCAGCGCGCGCGAGCGCGGGACGCTGACTGAGTGAAAACCCGGAATTTTAGCCGATTTGGCGCGAAAGACTCGCTGCGGCGCAGCGGCGCGGCATGGAATCGTCAGATAAAACAAGCGCTTGCGCGCAACGCGCGGCGGCCGGGGCCGGCGCGATGCGGTTCCGGCGGCGAGGCGCGCGATACCGGGGCGTGCGGTTCGGCGAATCAGGCGCCCGACGCGGGCGCCATGTCGACGAGATGGTTGCTCATCACGTAGAACGTGAGTTCCGCGTTGTTCGACAGCCGCATCTTCTCGAGCAGTCGCGACCGGTACACGCTGACCGTCTTCACCGACAGCGACAGCGTGTTCGCGATGTCGGTGAGCCGCTTGCCCGACGCCAGCATGCAGAGCGTCT
This sequence comes from Burkholderia sp. Bp9016, assembly GCF_003857765.1. Taxonomy (NCBI): domain Bacteria; kingdom Pseudomonadati; phylum Pseudomonadota; class Betaproteobacteria; order Burkholderiales; family Burkholderiaceae; genus Burkholderia; species Burkholderia sp. Bp9016. Next base: position 60,059 of record NZ_QTPY01000012.1, on the reverse strand, counting down.
GGTATTCGCGGTCGGACAGCTTCTCGTGCGGCAGCGGCTCGTTCTCGAACGATACGTATTCGGCGAGCGCCTCGGCCATCGCCGGGCTCACGTACTTGCGGCCCGCGGCGACCTGCTGGATCGCGCCGATCATCTGCGCGGCGTTCACCGTCTTCGACAGGTAGCCGGCTGCGCCGGCCTTCAGCGCGCGCACCGCGTACTGATCCTCGCGGTACATCGAGAACATCAGCACCGGCGTGCCCGGCAGCTTGCGCTTGATGCGCTTGAGCACCTCGATGCCGTTCGTGTCGGGCAGCGAGATGTCGAGCAGGATCACGTCGAACGTCTGCCGATCGACGGCGGCCATCGCGTCGCTGCCGTTTTCGGCCTCGATCACCTCGCGCGCGACGCCGCGGTCGATCAACAGGTGGCGGATGCCTTGCCGGACGATCGCATGATCGTCCACGAGCAGGATGTTCAGGCTCATGACGACCTCACGAACGCGACGCGTGGCGTGCCGCGGCTGGCACCGCGAACAGCGATTCCCATGCAAAGCGCGCGGCGACGCGCGCGCCGCGGCCGGATGCCGGCGCGCCCGCTTCGAAGCTGCCGCAGAACGCTTCGCAGCGTGCGCGGATGCCGGCGAGGCCGTGGCCGGCACGGCGGCCGCGGGCGAAACCGGTCCCATCGTCGGTCACGATCAGCGCCAGATACGTGCCGCTCGTCTCGATCCTCACATCGACGGACGTGGCGCGCGCGTGCCTCGCGACGTTCGACAGCGCTTCCTGCGCGACGCGGAAGATCGCGAGCGCGCTGGCGCCGGCGAGTTGCGTGAGCCGTGCATCGGCCGAGCACACGAAGCTCGTGCGCAGGCCGGTGCGTGCCGCGTGGCTGTCGACCCAGGCCGACAACGCGCCGACGAGCCCGCCGTCGAGCGCGGGCGTGCCGCGTTCGTCGATCAGCCGGCGATTCGCATCGGTCGCGGAGTCGAGCGCGCGCTGCGCAAGCTCGAGCGCGCGCAGGCAGCCTTCCGGCGCATCGGCCGGTAGCCACGTGTGAATGTTGGCGAGCGCGAAACGCGCAGCGGTGAGTTCGGCGCCGAGGCCGTCGTGCAATTCGCCGGCCAGATGGCGGCGGGCCGCTTCGTCGGCGTTCATGAGTTGTGCGGACAGCGCCGCGATGCGTGCGTCGCACGCATCGTGTTCGGGCAGGGCGTCGGCCATGGGCACAGTCGCGGCGCAACCATGCGCGAGCTGCCGCGACGGCAACGGGGCGTGGGCGCCCGGGGGCGCGTTGAGCGACGTATCCATGACTCTCCCTGTTGTCGGAAAGCGGTTCAGGCACCGGCCGGCTGCGCGGGTCGGCTGCCGTTTCGATGACGGCGCCGCCGGAGAATCGCCCTGTGTCCAGGTAACAAAAGTTACATCTCGTAACGTTTGATTCCGACCCTTGGATGGTCGTTCCGGTAGCAACCGCGCGGGCCGAATAATATCTCAAAAATTAGGAAAAAGTCATGTCGGGCGGACATTTAAGGGTAAATGTGAATAATCGGAATGAAGGTCGTGTAGGAAAAAAACCGACATGAAAGCGCGTGCCTGCGCGTATCCAAATGTAACTATTTGAGATGGAATGATCCCGGTTTGTTACGAATTCGCCAAGCAGGGACGAAAAAAAACCGGAGCTTTCGCTCCGGTTCTTGATGCGGCACAAATTCGGGGGGCGATCAGTCCACGAATGCACGCTCGATCACGTAGTGGCCCGGCGCGCTGTTCTTGCCTTCGACCAGGCCGGCCTGCTTCAGCAGATCGGTCGTGTCCTTCAGCATCGCGGTGCTGCCGCACAGCATCACGCGATCGTTTTCCGGCGAGAACGGCGGCACGTCGAGATCGGTGAACAGCTTGCCCGTCGCGATCAGGTCGGTGATCCGGCCCTCGTTGTCGAACGCCTCGCGCGTGACCGTCGGGTAGTAGACGAGCTTTTCCTTGATGATGTCGCCGAGGTACTCGTGGCCCGGCAGGTCGTGCTTGATGTAGTCCATGTACGCCAGTTCGCCCTTCAGGCGGCAAGTGTGCGTCAGGATCACCTTGTCGAAGCGTTCGTAGATGTCCGGGTCGCGGATGATCGACATGAACGGCGCGAGGCCCGTGCCGGTCGACAGCATCCACAGCGTCTTGCCGGGCAGCAGGTTGTCTGCGACGAGCGTGCCGGTCGGCTTCTTGCCGATCAGCACCGCGTCGCCCACCTTCAGGTGCTGCAGGCGCGACGTCAGCGGGCCGTTCTGGACCTTGATGCTGAAGAATTCGAGATGCTCTTCGTAGTTCGGGCTGACGATCGAGTAGGCGCGCGCGAGCGGCTTGCCGTCGACCTCGAGGCCGACCATCGTGAATTCGCCGTTGTTGAAGCGCAGGCTCGGCTCACGGGTGCAGGTGAAGCTGAAAAGCGTGTCGGTCCAGTGATGGACGGATTGGACGGTGGCGGTGTCGTATTTGCTCATGGCTTTGAAAACGGACGCGCGTAGCGAACGCGTGTAACGGGCCCAAGAACGGGCAAAAAAACCGAGTGCGTCGGCCCGATCGTGGATCGGCCGGCCGGCGCGTCGGACACGCGCCTTCTCGATGACAGACGTTTGAGGAACCCCTTATTTTACCCTGCTTGGGGCGGATGCGGGCTTGACCCCCGCGGCTGCGCGGATTTGGCGCAACGAATTATTTCAATAGCCTTTCATTGATCGGCTGCGAGCTTCGCGCCGAGGCCGACGAGCGCGGCGCCGCACAGCGCGTCGAGCGGGCGTCGCACGCGCCGGTAGCCGCGCTGCGCGCGGGGGCTCGCGAACAGGAGCGCGACGCACGAATACCAGCCCGCCGACAGCACGCCGATGGTCACCAGCACCGCGCCGTTGAACCACAGCGGCACGTGCGCGGGCAGCATCGCCGCGAACACGCTGGTCCAGAACGCGCACGATTTCGGGTTGGTCAGGCAGGTGAACAGACCGCTGCGATACGCGCGCAGGTAGTCCCCCGCATGCGGCGCGGCCAGCGGCGTGCCGTCGTCCGGCGTGTCGGCCGGCGCCGGATCGCGGCGCACGCCCGAGCGCAGCAGCTTGAAGCCGAAATACACGAGATACACGGCGCCGCCGATCCGGGTCGTCTCGTACAGCCATTCGACCTGGTGCAGCACGGCCGCGAGGCCGAGCATCGCGAGCGTTGCCCACGCAACCGATGCGGTGCCGACACCGAGCGCCGATGCGGCGCCCAGGCTGCGCCGCCCGGCGAGCGACAGCTGCGAGATCATGAAGAAGTTCGGGCCGGGCGTGATCGCCGCGACGAGATAGACGACGGCGATTTGCAGCAGGATCGGCAGGCAGGTCATGGCGGCGTGGTGGCGAGGCCGGAAGACGGCAAGCCGCTACTGTAGCGCGCGCTGTGCGCTATTGCGGATCGAGGCGCAGGCGCGCGATATACGGCAGGTGATCCGACAGCCACGCGGTTTCGCCGGACGGCGCCTGCCATTCGAGCGGCGTCAGCCCGCGCACGAACATCTTGTCGAGCGCGAGCGCCGGCGAGAACGCGGGGAAGGTGCGGCCCGACTGGCCGAGCAGCGTCGCGACCTCGGACATCCCGATCTCGCCGAACAGCGCGACCGAATCGTTGCGCCAGTCGTTGAAGTCGCCGGCGAGCACGAGCGGGCCGTCGCCTGCGTTGCGCACGATCCAGTGTGCGATCCAGTGCATCTGGCGCAGTCGCGCCGCGCGCGTGAGCGCGAGGTGCGCGCACAGCAGCGTGACGGGCCGTGAGCCGGCGAGCGTCGCGCGCGCGACCAGCAGTCCGCGTCGCTCGAAGCGGTGCGCGGAGATGTCCCAGCGGCCGCCGAGGTCGAGCGGGTGCGGCGACAGGATCGCATTGCCGTGCCGCCACGACGGCTTGAACACATTCGGACCCAGTGCGATCTTCCAGTCGAGCGCATGCGCGATCTCGGTGGCCTGGCAGTGCCACACGTCGTCGACCGCGTCGTCCATCGGCGAGCCGAAGCCGGGCGCGAGCACCGGGCGCGGCATGCGGCGCGCCATCGCTTCCTGCAGAAAATACACGTCGGCGTGCGTCGACTGCATCCAGTTGCGCATCGCGTTCCACGCGGTGAAGCCGAGCGGCGAGCGGCCCTTGTGCAGGTTCCAGCTCACCGCGGTGATTTCGTCGGGCGCGCTGTGCGGTTCGGCGAACGGCAGGGACAAGGCGTCGGCGGACATGGCGCTCAGTCCTTCGCGACGTGCGCACGCACGCGGTAGACGAGGTGCGGATGTTGCTCGACGAGTGTCCAGTCGGTCCACGCATCGCTGCCGACCGCGAGGCCCGGATGGCTCGCGACGATCTGCCGCGGCGACACGGGCAGGCACGGATCGCTGCGCGTCGCGGTTTCGTCGTCGAGCGTCTCCTGCACGTCGAGCGCGAGCGACACGGTATGCGCGGCGTCGTCGACGGACAGCGGCGCGACGGTCACCGAGCGCGAGCGCTCGGTCGGCACGACGCGCGCGGCATTGCCGCAGCCGACGGGCACGGCGGACGGATAGCGATGGGTGTCGGTGCGGGTCTGACCCACGGTGGTGTGCTGCTGGAACGTGTCGATCGTCTGACCGTCGCGCACCACCTGGATTTCCCATGCGACGACGGCCGGTGCGGGGCTTTGCGCATGGGCCGCGAGCGCGACGCTCGCGAGCAGGACGGCCAGGCCGTGTTTCAGCATGAAACTTCTCCGGAAACGCGGGGATAGCGGGGAATGGACGCACATCTTACGCCCGATCGATTTCGATGGTGGTGTGACAGGGCGCGTCGCGACAGGTTCGTCGCACGATCCGGTCCTGATCGAAAGGTCGGTGCGCGTCACGTGTTTTCAAGCCAGAAAGCGGGCGAACTCCGCAACGGGCGCGCGTTCGGTGACGAGGCGGTTTTCGATCGCGTCCGGATCCGCATGGCCGAGCGACATCCCGCAGACGAACTGTTCGTTGGCCGGCACGCCGAGATGTTCGGCGACGATCCGGTGAAACGGCACGAACGCGGCCTGCGGGCAGGTGTCGAGGCCGCGGGCGCGTGCGGCCGTCATCACGCCCTGCAGGAACATACCGCAGTCGAGCCATGCACCGTGCGTCATCACGCGATCGAGCGTGAAGAACAGCGCGACCGGTGCATCGAAGAAGCGGAAGTTGCGTGCGTGCTGCGCGTGCATGCGCGCCTTTTCGTCGCGGCCTATGTTCAACAGCCCGTACAGGTCCCAGCCGACCTTGCGGCGCCGGTCGATATACGGCGACACCCATTCACGCGGGTAGTAGTCGTATTCGGCGACGTATTTCTCGTCGCGGGCCGGATCCTCGTAGGCCGTCGTGAGCGCGGCCGCGAGCGCGTCGCGGGTCGCGCCGGTCGCTACATAGACGCGCCACGGCTGGATGTTGGTGCCCGACGGCGCGCGGCTCGCGGCTTCGAGGATCGCCTCGAGCGTGTCGCGCGGCACGGGAGTCGGCAGGAACGCGCGAATCGCGCGGCGCGATTTGAGCGCGGCGTCGACGGCATCGACCGTATGAGTGGCGTCGGTGTCGACGCGCGGGGAAGCGGCGGGGACGGACATCGGCATACCTTCGGAACGAGGCGTGCGGCGCCGCGCGGGCGCCGTCGGCGAAGCCGGCGCGAAGGCCGGTGAACTTTCGATGATACGCCGCGCCGCACGACGCTGCAGCGCGCGCGCGGTGTTAGCAGCAGACTCGGTCGGCTGCTTGCTTGCACGCGGATGCGGGATCGCTACACTGAAATCGTAAGGGTCTGATGGTTGTGTGACGGCAGCGGTAGCGAGGTTGGTATGACGACGGCGATGGTGAAACAGGAACTGGCGGTGGCGTCCTTCAGCACGGTGTACGACCTTGAACAGGTCGAGACGGCGCTGAACGATCTGAACGAAAGCGCGAGCGACGCACTGCGCGCGACCTACGAGCGGATGCTCAAGACCGGCAATCTGCGCTTTTGCGTGAAGCCGAACCGGATGCCGTCGTTCGACGAGATGGAAGACGCGCTGCCCAATTTCGTCGAGCCGCTCGGCGACGTGCGCAAGCAGGTCGCGCTGTGTCTCGAGACGGAGGACCGGCTCGAACTCATGCCGATACTGCTGCTCGGCCCGCCCGGCATCGGCAAGACGCATTTCGCGAAGGCGCTGGCGCAACTGCTCGGCACCGCGTACCACTACGTGCCGATGAGTTCGCTCACGGCCGGCTGGATCCTGTCGGGCGCATCGTCGCAATGGAAGAACGCGAAGCCCGGCAAGGTTTTCGAGGCGCTCGTCAACGGCAGCTACGCGAACCCGGTGATCGCGGTCGACGAAATCGACAAGGCCGGCAGCGACGCGCAATACGATCCGCTCGGTGCGCTGTACGCGCTGCTCGAGCACGATACCGCACGTGCGTTCGTCGACGAATTCGCCGAAGTGCCGATCGATGCGGGTAACGTGATCTGGATCGCGACCGCGAACGACGCGCACGCGATTCCGGAACCGCTGCTGAACCGGATGAACGTGTACGAGATCGCGCCGCCCGACGCGGCCGGCGCGCGCCGGATTGCGCAGACGATCTACGACGAGATCCGCTCGTCGCACGCGTGGGGGCGGCGCTTCCCCGCTACGCTCGACGACGACGCGCTCGACGTGCTGGCCGCGACGCCGCCGCGCACCATGCGTCGCGCGCTGCTGCATGCGTTCGGCGCCGCGCGGCTCGACGGCCGCGACGTGATCGCGCCGTCCGACATCCGCGCGGACGAGGGCGCGGCGAAGCGTCGGCCGATCGGATTCTGAGCCGGCGGCGGGCGTATCGGGGGCGTGGGCGACGCGCGGGGCATCCAGGCGCGCACGCAGGTGCCGATGCACATGCATTCTGCAAGCGGGCTAACCGGGACGTACAATTCCTTTCTCTCCCCTCGACGCGCTAGCGACGCGAAACGCCATGGAGCAGACGGATTGTGTGGTGATCGGCGCGGGTGTCGTCGGTCTCGCGATTGCTCGGGAACTGGCCGCACGCGGGCGCGAGACGATCGTGCTCGAGGCGGCCGACGCGATCGGCACGGGCACGAGTTCGCGCAACAGCGAGGTCATCCATGCGGGGCTCTACTACCCGCGCGGTTCGCTGAAGGCGACGTCGTGCGTGCACGGGCGCGATCTGCTGTACCAATTCTGCGACACGCACCACGTGCCGCATCGGCGCGTGGGCAAGTTGCTCGTCGCGACGAGCGCGGCGCAGGTGAAGCAACTGAAGGCGATCGCCGCGCGCGCGGCGGAAAACGGCGTGTTCGACCTGCTGCCGCTCACGCGTACGGATGCGCAGGCGCTCGAGCCCGCGCTCGAATGCGTGGAGGCGCTGTTCTCGCCCGCCACCGGTATCGTCGACAGCCATCAGCTGATGCTCGCGCTGCTCGGCGACGCGGAGCGCCACGGCGCGATGTACGCGCTGAAATCCCCGGTCGAGTCGATCGACGTGCTGCGCGGCGGCCGTTTCGTCGTACGCACCGGCGGCGACGCGCCGACCGAAATCGAGGCGGCATGCGTGATCAACAGCGCGGGCCTCGGCGCGCAGGCGCTCGCACGCCGCACGCGCGGGCTCGATCCGCGCTGGGTGCCGCCGCTCTATCTCGCGCGCGGCAACTACTTCAGCCTGTCCGGGCGCGCGCCGTTTTCGCATCTCGTCTATCCGATGCCCGACCGTGCGGGGCTCGGTGTGCACCTGACGCTCGACCTGGCCGGGCAGGCGCGCTTCGGCCCGGACGTCGAATGGGTCGACGCGCCGCGCTACGAAGTCGATCCGGCGCGCGCGCAGGCGTTCTATGCGTCGATTCGCGCATACTGGCCGGAATTGCCCGACGACGCGCTGCAGCCGGCCTATGCGGGGATCCGGCCGAAGCTCGCGGGGCCTGGCGAGCCGCCGGCCGACTTCATCGTGCAGGGCGCCGCGCAGCATGGCGTGCGGGGGCTCGTCAACCTGTTCGGCATCGAGTCGCCGGGGCTGACCGCATCGCTCGCGCTCGCGCAACGGGTGGGCGACATGACGTCGCACGCATGACGCACGCGGCCCGCAGCCGTGCGGGCCGGGCGTGCGAAATCCCGTGCGAAATCCCTTATTTCCGGCATTTCGGCGCGCACACTCATACGCTTGAGCGGTATTCTGTTGAACGGCTGACGTCAGAGCAGCTTTCAAACCAATAACGTTGGAGCGAGTCCCCCATGAAAACAACCCGTCGGAGTTTCCTGATTACGAGTATTGGTGCCGTGTCCGCGCTGGCGTTGTCGCGCGAAGCGCTGGCCGACGCGCCGATGTTGTCGGAAACGGATCCGACCGCCGTGGCGCTCGGCTACAAATCCGATGCCACGAAGGTCGACAAGGCGAAGTATCCGAAGTACGCAGCGGGCCAGGATTGCGCGGCCTGCATGCTGTACCAGGGCAAGAAGGGCTCGGCTTCGGGCCCGTGCGGCGCTTTCCCCGGCAAGCAGGTGTCGGCGAAGGGCTGGTGCAGCGCATTCTCGAAGATGGGCTGACGTCCGGCGGCATCGTGCGATGCCGCAATGTGGCGAAAACCGCAAAACGCCTGCCGTCGAAAGACGGCGGGCGTTTTTATTGCTTGAAAACGGTTCCGTCGCTTTCTACACTCGCTGCAAACCAGCGCGCCGCGTCACCCCGCGTGCCCGGACCGCTCCAGACGACGAATTCACGAGGACGAGGCACGCATGGCGACGATTGCGAATTCATCGAAAACGATCCGGCCCGAGCGTGCGCTGAACCGGCGCGCGGTGGCGGCAGCCGTGATCGGCAATGCGCTCGAGTGGTACGACTTCACGGTGTTCGGCTTCATGACGGTCGTGATCGCCGAGCTGTTCTTCCCGACGTCCAGTGAATATTCATCGCTGCTGCTGACCACCGCGACGTTCGGCGTCGCGTTCTTCATGCGCCCGATCGGCGGCATCGTGTTCGGCCTGTACGCGGACCGCGCAGGCCGCAAGGCCGCCCTGTCGCTCGTGATCCTGCTGATGACGGCCGGCATCTTCCTGCTCGCCGTTGCGCCGCCCTATGCGGCGATCGGCATCGGCGGTCCGATCATGATCGTGCTCGGCCGCCTGCTGCAGGGTTTCTCCGCCGGCGGCGAATTCGGCAGCGCGACGGCGCTGCTGATCGAGGCCGCCCCGTTCTCGAAACGCGGTTTCTACGGCAGCTGGCAGATGGCGAGCCAGGCTGCCGCGCTGCTGATCGGCGCGCTCGTCGGCGCGGCCGTCACGCGCGGGCTGTCGCCCGACGCGCTGCGCAGCTGGGGCTGGCGCGTGCCGTTCGTCCTCGGGCTCGTGATCGGCCCGATCGGCTTCTACATCCGCCGTCATCTCGCCGATTCCGAAGCGTTCCTGCATGCGCAACAAAGCGCGCGCCGCGCGACGCTCGGCGAAGTGTTCACGCGCCATCCGCGCGAAGTGCTGTGCGGGCTCGGCTCGGTGATCGCGCTGACCGTGACGATCTACGTGCTGATCAGCTATCTGCCGACCTTTGCGGTGAAGCAGCTGAAGCTGCCGTACGCGCAATCGTTCTACGCGGTGATCGTCGGCAACCTGCTGCTGATGGTGCTGTCGCCGATCGCGGGTGCATGGTCGGATCGCATCGGCCGCAAGGGGCTGTCGCTGTGGTCGCTCGTGCTGACGCTCGCGCTGATGTATCCGCTCTTCGCATGGCTCGACGCGGCGCCGAGCATCGGCCGGCTGGTCGCGGTGCAGGCCGTGCTGTCGGTCACGCTCGCGGGCTATTACGGGCCGTTCGGCGCGATGATCGCCGAGCTGTTTCCGGCGAACGTGCGCTCGACCGGGCTGTCGATCGCATACAACGTCGCGGTGATGCTGTTCGGCGGCTTCGGCCAGTTCATCGTCACGTGGCTGATCAAGGCCACGGGCACGCCGCTCGCGCCGACCTATTACGTGATGGCGGGGCTCGCGCTGTCGATCGTCGCGGTCGCGTTCGTACCCGCGCGCAGTGCGGATCTCGACGCGCCGGCGTGACGGTCGATTGCCGTTCCGCGATCGTTACGAAAGCGGCAACGATGGGCGGCGCGGTCGGAAAAATGCGTGACGCGCATTCGCATGCATGTATGAAATGTTTAGTTGTCGAAGGAAACATGCGCGGGATGAACGAAACGGTCGTTGGCGCGCGCAGAGGCACCTTTCGCGTGTGCAAAACATCCGCAAAAACCCGTGTTGGCGCGGCGAGAAGAGTTTTTTCTCCAGCTTGTTGCAGCATCGCTAGCTCAAGTAATATCCGCGTACCCGGCCCCCCGCGGGACCGGTTCCGATCTGGAGACCTGGAGGAAACATGGAATACAACCGTCTGTTGCACACCCTGCGTGTTACCGCCATGGCAGGCGTGGCAGCGGCATCGCTCGGCGTCGCGGGCTCTGCATTCGCACAGATCCCGAACAAAACGCTCGTCTACTGCTCAGAAGGCAGCCCGGCGGGTTTTGATTCCGCGCAATTCACGACCGGCGTCGATTTCACGGCGTCGACGTTTACCGTCTATAACCGTCTCGTCGAATTCGAACGTGGCGGCACCAAGGTCGAGCCGGGCCTCGCCGAGAAGTGGGACGTGTCGCCGGACGGCAAGGTCTACACGTTCCATCTGCGTCACGGCGTGAAGTTCCACACGACCGATTACTTCAAGCCGACGCGCGAGTTCAACGCGGACGACGTCGTGTTCACGTTCGAGCGCATGCTCGACCCGAACCAGCCGTTCCGCAAGGCCTACCCGGTATCGTTCCCGTACTTCACCGACATGGGCCTCGACAAGCTGATCACGAAGGTCGAGAAGGTCGATCCGTACACCGTGAAATTCACGCTGGCCCAGCCGAACGCGCCGTTCATCCAGAACATGGCAATGGAGTTCGCGTCGATCCTGTCGGCCGAATACGCGGATCAACTGATGAAGGCAGGCAAGGCCGCCGACATCAACCAGAAGCCGATCGGCACGGGCCCGTTCATCTTCCGCAGCTATACGAAGGACGCGACGATCCGTTTCGACGGCAATCCTGATTACTGGAAGAAGGGCGCGGTGAAGATCTCGAAGCTGATCTTCTCGATCACGCCGGATCCGGGCGTGCGCGTGCAGAAGATCAAGCGCGACGAATGCCAGGTGATGAGCTATCCGCGTCCGGCCGACATCGCGACGCTGAAGGCCGACTCGGGCGTCGACATGCCGTCGCAGCCCGGCTTCAACCTCGGCTACCTCGCGTATAACGTCGAGCACAAGCCGGTCGACAAGCTCGAGGTGCGTGAGGCGCTCGACATGGCGATCAACAAGAAGGCGATCCTCGAGTCCGTGTACCAGGGTGCAGGCCAGGCCGCGACCGCGCCGATGCCGCCGACCCAATGGTCGTACGACAAGAACCTGAAGATGCCCGCATACGACACCGCGAAGGCGAAGGCGCTGCTCGCGAAGGCAGGCTATCCGAACGGTTTCGACATCACGTTGTGGGCGATGCCGGTGCAGCGCGCGTACAACCCGAACGCCCGCCTGATGGCCGAGATGATCCAGGCCGACTGGGCGAAGATCGGCGTGAAGGCGAAGATCGTCACGTACGAGTGGGGCGAGTACATCAAGCGTGCGCACTCGGGCGAGCAGGACACGATGCTGATCGGCTGGACGGGCGACAACGGCGACCCCGACAACTGGCTCGGCACGCTGCTCGGCTGCGAAGCGATCAAGGGCAACAACTTCTCGCACTGGTGCTACAAGCCGTTCGACGACCTGATCCAGAAGGGTCGCACGACGACGGGCCAGGACGCGCGCACGAAGATCTACACGCAGGCCCAGCAGATCTTCGCGCAGCAGCTGCCGTTCTCGCCGATCGCGAACTCGACGGTCTACCAGCCGGTACGCAAGAACGTGGTCGACATGCGCATCGAGCCGCTCGGCTATGCGCGCTTCGACGGTGTCGGCGTGAAGTAATACGGCCCGTGTAAGCTGTCTACGAAGACCGGCCAACTCATCCGGCGGCGGGAGGCCAAAAGCTTCCCGTCGCCGGTCGCACATTTCCCACAAGAAAATACGAGACGCATCATGTTCAGATTCGTGTTGCGCCGCGTGGGCATGGTGATCCCGACTTTCATCGGCATCACCATCCTGGCGTTTGCGCTGATTCACCTGATACCGGGCGACCCCATCGAAGTGATGATGGGCGAGCGCGGCGTCGATCCCGCGATGCATGCGGAGGCGATGAAACGCCTCGGGCTCGACCAGCCGCTGCCCATGCAGTATCTCCACTACATCGGCCGTGCGCTGCACGGCGACCTCGGCACGTCGATCATCACCAACACGAGCGTCGCGGGCGAATTCTTCGCACGCTTCCCGGCGACCGTCGAGCTGTCGCTGTGCGCGCTCGTGTTCGCACTCGCCGTCGGCCTGCCGGCCGGCGTGATCGCCGCGCTGCGACGCGGCTCGATCGTCGATCACGGCGTGATGGGCACCGCGCTCACCGGCTATTCGATGCCGATCTTCTGGTGGGGGCTGATCCTCATCATGGTGTTTTCGTCGTACCTCGGCTGGACGCCCGTGTCCGGGCGCATCGCGGTCGAATACGACTTCCCGCATCCGACGGGCTTCATGCTGATCGACGCGCTGCTCGCGCCGGACGAAGGCTCGTTCAGGTCGGCGGTCAGCCATCTGATCCTGCCCGCGATCGTGCTCGGCACGATTCCGCTCGCGGTCATCGCGCGGATGACGCGCTCGTCGATGCTCGAAGTGCTGCGCGAGGACTACATCCGCACCGCCCGCGCGAAAGGGCTGTCGCCCGCGCGCGTGGTCGTCGTGCATGCGCTGCGCAACGCGCTGATCCCGGTCGTCACCGTGATCGGCCTGCAGATCGGCACGCTGCTTGCCGGCGCGGTGCTGACCGAAACCCTCTTTTCGTGGCCCGGTGTCGGCAAGTGGCTGATCGATGCGATCGGCCGCCGCGACTATCCGGTCGTCCAGGGCGGCATCCTGCTGATCGCGACGCTCGTGATCGTCGTGAACCTGATCGTCGACCTGCTGTACGGCGTGCTGAATCCGCGCATCCGCCACACGAGGTAATTCCATGAGCAATCTGCAAAATACCCTGCCGACCGAGTCCGCGCCGGCCGGCGGCCGTGCGCTCGCGCTGCGCGAGTTCTGGGCCAACTTCTCGCGCAACCGTGGCGCCGTCGGCGCCGGTATCGTCGTGCTCGTGCTGATCCTGGTCGCGCTCCTCGCGCCGCTGATCGCGCCGCACAGCCCGGTCGAGCAATACCGCGACTACGTGAAGATCCCGCCCGCATGGCTCGACGGCGGCAACTGGAAGTTCATCCTCGGCACCGACGAAGCGGGCCGCGACATCCTTTCGCGGCTGATGTTCGGCGCGCGGATGTCGTTCTGGATCGGCTTCGTGTCGGTCGTGCTCGCGCTGATCCCCGGCATCGTGCTCGGGCTGGTCGCCGCGTTCTTCCAGAAGTGGGCCGACACGCCGGTGATGCGCATCATGGACGTGCTGCTCGCGCTGCCGTCGCTGCTGCTCGCGGTCGCGGTCGTCGCGATCATCGGCCCGGGCCTCACCAACACGATGTTCGCGATCGCGATCGTCGCGCTGCCCGCCTACGTGCGTCTTACGCGCGCGTCGGCGCTCGGCGAACTGCAGAAGGAGTACGTGACGGCATCGCGCGTGGCCGGTGCCGGCACGCTGCGCCTGATGTTCTCGCAGGTGTTGCCCAACTGCACGGCGCCGCTGATCGTGCAGGCGACGCTCGGCTTCTCGTCGGCGATCCTCGACGCGGCCGCGCTCGGCTTCCTCGGCCTCGGCGTGCAGCCGCCGACCGCCGAGTGGGGCGCGATGCTCGCTTCCGCGCGCGACTACATCGACAACGCGTGGTGGATCGTCACGATGCCCGGCCTGTCGATCCTGATTTCGGTGCTCGCGATCAACCTGCTCGGCGACGGGCTACGCGACGCGCTCGATCCCAAACTGAAGCGGATGGCCTGACCATGAGCCAAGATCTACTGACTATCCGCAATCTCGCGGTGAACTTCAACGGCCTGCCCGCGGTCGACCGGATCAATCTGTCGATCGCGCCGGGCGAGGTGGTGGGCGTCGTCGGCGAATCGGGCTCGGGCAAGAGCGTGACGATGATGGCGCTGATGGGCCTGATCGACGCGCCGGGCAAGGTGACGGCCGACGAGGTGTCGTTCAACGGCGTGGACCTGCTGAAGGCGTCGCCGAAGGCGCGGCGCAAGATCGTCGGCAAGGACATCGCGATGGTGTTCCAGGACGCGCTGACGAGCCTGAACCCGAGCTACACGGTCGGCTACCAGATCAAGGAGGTGCTGAAGCTGCACGAAGGCCTGCGCGGCGACGCGCTGCACCGGCGCGCGCTCGAACTGCTCGACCAGGTCGGGATTCCCGACGCGAAGAACCGCATTACGTCGTTCCCGCACCAGATGTCGGGCGGGATGAACCAGCGCGTGATGATCGCGATGGCGGTCGCGTGCAACCCGAAGCTGCTGATCGCCGACGAGCCGACCACCGCGCTCGACGTGACGATCCAGGCGCAGATCATGGATCTGCTCGTGAAGCTGCAGAAGGAGCGCGGGATGGCGCTCGTGCTGATCTCGCACGACCTGGCCGTGGTGTCGGAAGTCGCGCAGCGCGTCGCGGTGATGTACGCGGGCGAGATCATCGAGACCAATCGCGTGCCGGACATCTTCCGTGCGCCGCATCATCCGTATACCGAAGCGCTGCTCGCCGCGATTCCCGAGCACAACAAGGGGGCACGTCGCCTTGCCGCATTGCCCGGCATGGTGCCGGGCCGCGATGATCGCCCGTCCGGGTGCCTGTTCGCGCCGCGCTGCAAGTACGTCGTCGACGATTGCCGCAAGGCGCGTCCGGCGCTCGATGCGCTCGCGCCGGGCAACGACGCGATGCGTGCGCGCTGCATCAAGCCGCTCAATGTTTCCAACCTCGACCTGACGGGCGGTGCACGATGAATGCAGTCAATCAAGCGCGTGCCACGCCGCACGACGAGGAAGCCGTGCTGGTGGCCGACCAGCTCGCAAAGCACTACACGGTGAAGCGCGGGATGTTCGGGCAGGGCACGGTGAAGGCGCTGAACGGCGTGTCGTTTTCGCTGAAGCGCGGCAAGACGCTCGCCGTCG
The DNA here is from genome assembly GCF_003857765.1 of Burkholderia sp. Bp9016. NCBI lineage: Bacteria > Pseudomonadati > Pseudomonadota > Betaproteobacteria > Burkholderiales > Burkholderiaceae > Burkholderia > Burkholderia sp. Bp9016. The sequence continues at coordinate 44,878 of NZ_QTPY01000012.1, read as the reverse complement.
TCGGCGAGTCGGGCTGCGGGAAATCCACGCTCGCGCGCCAGCTCACGATGATCGAGACGCCCACCGCGGGCAGTCTCATGATCGATGGCAAGAACGTCGCCGGCGCGAACCGCGAGACGGTCGCCGATCTGCGCCGCCGCGTGCAGATGGTGTTCCAGAACCCGTTCGCGTCGCTGAACCCGCGCAAGACCGTCGAGCAGACGCTCGCGGAGCCGCTCGAGATCAACACGAGCCTGACGGCTGCGGAACGCGCGCAGCGCGTCGCGCAGATCATGCGCACGGTCGGCCTGCGGCCCGAGCACGCGAAGCGCTATCCTCACATGTTTTCGGGCGGCCAGCGCCAGCGTGTCGCGATCGCGCGCGCGATGATCCTCGATCCGCGGATCGTCGTCGCCGACGAGCCGGTGTCCGCGCTCGACGTGTCGATCCAGGCGCAGATCCTGAACCTGTTCATGGATCTGCAGGAGCAGTTCAAGACGAGCTACGTGTTCATCTCGCACAATCTGTCGGTGGTCGAGCACGTTGCGGACGACGTGATGGTGATGTACTTCGGCAGCGTCGCCGAGCTTGGCGACAAGGCGACGATCTATGCACGGCCGCGCCATCCGTACACGCGTGCGCTGATGTCGGCGACGCCGGCGATCTTCGAGGAAGACCGCCGCGTGCAGATCAAGCTGCAGGGCGAACTGCCGTCGCCGCTCAATCCGCCGTCGGGCTGCGCGTTTCACCAGCGCTGCCCGTACGCGGTCGAGCGTTGTCGCGCCGAGGAACCGCAACTGCGCGACGTCGACGGACGCCGCGTGGCCTGCCATCGCGCCGAGGAGGTGGGGGAGGCGAATGCCTGATGTTCTGGCGGCGCGCGCGTCTGGCGTGCGCCGTTCGGGGGCTGGCAGCGCGCGAGTGATGCGCGCGTGCCGCAACGCACGGCGCTGGAGCGTGCGCACGGTCACGGGCGCGGCGCTGGCCGGCGCGTGCGTGGCCGCCAGCGTGCTGGTTCCCGTCGACGCCGCGCATGCCGAAGGGCGTGCGCCGGCAAGTTCGCCGATCCGGCCGTCGCAGGTTCCGCCGCCCGGCATGAACCTGCCGGGCTTCCATGGGCCGTCCGTGTCGAACGGGACGGTCGCGCGCGGCACCGTACGCGTGCAGCCGGCGCGCATGCCGTTCTACGTCGCGACCAAGGGCAAGGTCACGCTGTACGTGCTCGGCACGCTGCACACCGGCGACCCGGTCGACTATCCGAGTCAGCAGCCGTTCCGGCCGCGCATCCTCGCGGCGCTCGCCGCGTCGCCGACGCTCGCGCTCGAACTGTCGCCGGACGATCTGCTCGAGTCGCAGGACGACGTATCGAAGTACGGCGTGTGCCGCTATCCGTGCCTGCAGCGCCTGCTGCCCGAGCCGCTCTGGCAGCGGCTCGCGGCGCGCCTGCGCGGCAATCCGGCCGCGCTCGCCGAGATCCGCCGGATGCGGCCGTGGCTCGCGGCGCTCGTTGTCGAGACCTACGACTCGTTGTCGGCCGGCCTGCAGACCGAGTTCGGCACCGAGGCGCAACTGCAGAACGTCTATCTGAAGAAGAAGGGCGGCCGCGTGATCGGACTCGAGACGCTGGCCGAGCAGATGCGCGCGTTCACCGGGCTGACGCTGGCCGAGCAGCGCGAAATGCTCGCGCAGGACATGGTGCAGACCCCGGCGCAGAATGCCGACGACATCAAGTCGCTGCACCGACTGTGGCAAATTGGCGACGCCGACGCGATCTCCGCGTGGGCGGTCGCGAAGAGCGAACGGCTGGCCCGTTCGAAGGTGCTGTCGGCGTCGATCGACAACAAGATCCTGTACGAGCGCAACCGGCGCTTCGTTGCACGGATGACGGCAATCGCCGCGCCGAACCGGCCGCTGTTCGTTGCGATCGGCGCGCTGCATTTGGGCGGCCCGCGCGGCGTGCTCGAATTGTTGCGCCAGCAGGGATACCAGGTCGACGCGAACTGATCGCGCCCGTCTGCCGGCGCCGATCCTCCCCTGTTTGATTGACCGTGCGCACGCGGTGCGAGGCGCCTGCGCGGCCGTGCGGGCCGATAAGGAAAACCCTTGAATCGTCAGAAAATAGCGTTTAAAACGATTGACATCCGGTTCTGCCAATATCTATTCTTCACCCCACAAGTTGAAAAAATGAAAAGAATAGAAAAAGTTCTACGGGGTAGCAGAAATAAAGCGCGGGGTTAGCGCGTTGCCGGCACGTGATGTACGTGCCGGCCGCGGAGTGTCTGCATGTACGGCGGGGCCACCATCGTCGGACAACAAGAATGCATGCAGGCTGACTTGCGAATAAGCGACGTTCCGTCGTCCAACCGGGGTGAAGTGAATCGGGCGGCGGCGGACGTTTTTTAATCCGGAATAGTGTTCCGGTCGCCGTCGAAAGACGGTTTCGGGGGGCTGAATCGACAGACGGCGAAGCCGCGGCGATCAAGCCAACAGAAAAGCGCCACGAGGGCGCTTTTTTCTTTGATGCGGCGATTTTGCGGCGACGCGTTGCGTCATGCGCCTTCGTCGGCCTGAAGTGCGCCGGGCGCCACCAGCTCGACGCCGGCCGCTTCGAGCGCCGCGCGGATCCGCTGCGCGAACGCGAGCGCATGCGGGCCGTCGCCGTGCAGGCAGACAGTCTGCGCGTTGAGCGGCACCCACTCGCCGCTCACCGCGCGCACCTGCCGGTTGCGCACCATGTCGAGCGTGCGCGCGAGCACCGCGTCTTCGTCGTCGATCAGCGCGCCGGGCTGGCTGCGCGGCACGAGCGAGCCGTCCGCGCGGTAGCCGCGATCGGCGAACACTTCCTCCACCGCGGCCAGGCCCGCGTGCCGTGCGGCTGCGACGAACACGCTGTTCGCGAGTCCGAACACGGCGAGCGACGGATCGAAGTCGTGGATCGCTGACACCACCGCGTCGGCGATCATCGGATCGCGCGCGGCCTGGTTGTACAGCGCGCCGTGCGGCTTCACGTGAGCGATGCGGCCGCCTTCGGCCTGCGCGATCGCCGACAGCGCCCCGAGCTGATACAGCACGCCCGCGTAAATATCGCCGGCCGGCAGCTGCATTTCCTTGCGGCCGAAATTCTCCGGATCGTGAAAGCTCGGGTGCGCGCCGATCGACACGCCTTTCTGCACGGCCCAGCGCACGCAGTCGCGCATCGCATTGGCGCCGCCGGCATGCCAGCCGCACGCGATGTTGGCCGACGTGACGAGGTCGAGCAGCGCCTCGTCCGATCCGCATCCTTCGCCGAGATCGGCATTCAGATCGATTTCCATGAAGTTCCTCGTCCACTGAGTGCGTGGCACGTCCTCCGTCCAGCTACCGCCATTGTCACGCCGCGCGCGATTGCGTGCGGCGGCGCGTTTCCTCGCGCATCTCGATCGCGACGTCGATCTGACGCAGATAGGCACGTTCTGCGGTCAGTGCGGCGCGCGCGACGTCGGGTGTCGTCCGCACGAAGCGGATCGGCAGGTTGAGCCGCGCCTGTGCGAGTTTCCATAGATCCGCGCGGATCACCGTGCCGATCTTCGGATAGCCGCCGGTGGTCTGCGCGTCGTGCATCAGCACGATCGGCTGGCCGTTCGGCGGCACCTGGATCGTGCCGGGCAGCACCGCGTGCGACAGCAACTCGGCCGGCCGCTCGCGCACGAGCTCGGTGCCGGCGAGGCGATAGCCCATCCGGTTGCTGTTCGCGGTGACGAGCCATTCCTCGTCCCAGAACGCCTGCTGCGAATCGGCGGCGAACGACGCGTAGTCGGGGCCCGGCAGCACGCGCACGGGCATCGCCCACGGCGCATGCGCGGGGCGGTGGCGGCGCGGCGGTTCGTCGACGCGCACGAACGCGCACCACGCGGGCGCCTTCACGCCGAATTCGGGCGCGTCGGCCGCGAGGCAGCCGGCGCCGGCCGGCGGCACGCCGACCGGGAGCCGGTCGCCGTCGCGCAGCGCGCGGCCGCCGAGCCCGCCGAAACGCGACGCGAGATCGGTGCTGCGCGAGCCGAGCATCGGCAGCACGTCGATGCCGCCCGCGATGCACAGATAGCCGCGCATGCCGCGCTTCGCGGCCGGCAGCACGAGCGTCTGCCCGGCTTCGACCGGCAGGCTCCACCACGAATACACGGGCTTGCCGTCGAGCGTCGCGCCGAATTCGGTGCCGGTGATCGCAATGCGCGTCGCGCGCGTGAAGCGGAACGTGGCCGGGCCGATCGTGATTTCGACGGCAGCCGCGTCGGCGCGGTTGCCGACTAGCCGGTTGCCGACTTCGAGTGCGAGACCGTCGAGCGCGCCGCCCTGCGCGACGCCGAGATGGCGCGTGCCGCGGCGGCCGAGGTCCTGCACGGTCGACAGCGGGCCGGCCCGCAGCACCTCGACGGTGCCCGGTGCGGTGTTCTGGCTCATGTCGCGTCGACTCCCGCAATGGTGAAGCGCACGCGATCGCCGGGCAGCAGCAGCGCGGGCTGCTGCCGCGCCGGATCGAACAGCACGTGCGACGTGCGGCCGATCAGTTGCCAGCCGCCGGGCGAGGTGGCCGGGTAGATGCCGGTTTGCGCGCCGCCGATGCCGACCGAGCCGGCCGGCACTTCGAGCCGCGGCGCCGCGCGGCGCGGCGTGTGCAGCGACGCATCGAGGCCGCCGAGATAGGCGAAGCCCGGCTGGAAGCCGACGAAGAACACGACGTATTCGCCGGCCGCGTGACGCGCGACGACCTCGTCGACCGGCAGCCCCGTGTGCGCGGCCACGGCCGGCAGGTCGGGGCCGGCGGCGCCGCCGTATTCGACCGGGATCTCGACCGTCTGGCCGTCCGCGTGCTCGACGTCGGCCGTCTCCCACGCGTCGCGCAGCGCCGGTGTGAGCGAGTCGGCCGTCGCGGCGAGCGCGTCGAACACGATCGTCAGGTTGTTCATGCCGGGCACGACGTCGATCACGCCGGGCCACGCGCGAGCGACCTCGGCGACGGCCCAGACGCGGCGCTGGCAATCGAGCGTGGCGGGCGGCGGCACCTCGCAGACGAGGGCGGCATCGCCGAGCGGATAAATGCGGGGTAGCGTCATCGGACTGGCACGGTTCGAACGGCAATGTTAGCGCACATTGTCAATAAAATATCGATAATTTACCAATAAGCGTTTTTGCCTAGCTCGCATGCCGATGCTTCTGGCGTACACTCGGCACACCCTGACATCCTGCTTGCGCCGCCTTTCCATGAAGCGTCCTCCGACCAAGATCGTGTCATCCGAACACCTCGTTTCCGATTCGAGCGCGGAGCTGTCGGAACTCGAATACGGACTCATCATGGCCGGCAACGCGTTCAACCGATGGATGGTGCGCTGCATGTCGGCCGCCGGTGCGAAGGACATGACGGCGGTCGAAGTGTCGCTGCTGCATCACGTCAGCCATCGCGAACGCAAGAAGAAGCTGGCCGACATCTGTTTCGTGCTCAATATCGAGGATACGCACGTCGCGACCTATGCGCTGAAAAAACTGATCGCGCGCGGCTATGTGAAGAGCGAGAAGAACGGCAAGGAGGTGTTCTTCTTCGCGACCGACGCGGGCCGCGATCTGTGCCTGAAGTATCGGGAGGTGCGCGAGCACTGCCTGATCGAGACGCTGAAGGACAGCGGCCTCACCAACCAGCAGATCGGCGACGCGGCGCAACTGCTGCGCCATGCGTCGGGGCTCTACGACACGGCCGCGCGTGCGGCGGCATCGCTGTAAACGATTGCGAACGGAACGGCGCGTGGCGCCCGGCTGACGCGCGTGCGGCAACGGCCGCGGCGCCGCGCGCCGCGTCATCCGGCGGCCGGGTAGAGCGCGCCGTCGGTCACGATCCAGCACATCGCAAGATCGTGCGCTTCGGCCGGCAGCGCATCGACGCGGCATGCTTCGTACGCAATGCCGACCGTTACCGGCCGCGTGGCGCCCGGCCACACGGCGAGCGTGCGGTCGTAGTAGCCGCCGCCATAGCCGAGCCGGTAGCGCTGCAGGTCGAATCCCACACACGGAATCAACAATAGATCGGGTACGACGACGATCCCCGACGCCGGTTCCGGAATCCGGTGATGGCCTTCGCGCATCGGCGTCGCCGCATCCCACGCGTGGAACGCGAGCGGCGTATGGCGCTCGCCGATCACCGGCAGCGCCGCGCGGCGGCCCGCGCTTGCCGCGGACCATGCGAGCACCGCATCGCGGGCGTCGAACTCGCCCGGCAGTGGCCAGTAGAAGCCGACGGTGCGCGGCGCGAGCCGCTCGAGCAACTGGCGCAGCCGCGCGTCGAGCGCGGCGTTCGCGGCGGGCTGCGACGCGGCGTCGCGACGCGCGCCGGACAGCGTTTTGCGCAGCGCAACCTTCGGGTTCGGCACAGGGTTGCATGCTATGCTTTCGCTCACTTCGTGCTCCATTCAAAACGATGTCCAACAGCCTTTTCCGAGTATATCGCGCGGTCGCGCTGACGCTTTCGGCCGCCGCGCTCGTGGCGGGCACGGCGGCGTGCGCCGCACCGAGCGACGACACGCTCGCCGGGGACGACCAGATCTTCGTGCAGCTTCGCGAAGCCGCGCGCCGCAACGATGCCGCGAAGGCCGCGCAGCTCGCGTCGATGATCCCGAACTATCCGGTCCCGTCCTACGTCGAGTATTTCCAGATCAAGCCGCAGCTGTTCGATTCGTCGGGCCGCGCGCGCATCGATGCGCCCGACGCGCCCGTGCAGTCGTTCCTGCAGCGCTACGACGGCCAGGCGATCGCCGACCGTCTGCGCAACGACTACCTGCTCGTGCTCGGCGCCCGCCACGACTGGCGCGGCTTCGACGACCAGTACAAGCGCTTCGTGCTCGACGACGACACGCAGGTCAAGTGCTACGCGCTCGAGTCGCGCGCGGCGCGCGGCGAGAACGTCGCCGATGCGGCGCGTGCGCTGCTCGTCGAGCCGAAATACTACGGCGACGCCTGTGTCGACCTGATTACCGCGCTTACCGTCAACCAGCAGTTCACGAGCGACGACGTGTGGCAGCAGGCGCGCCTCGCGTTCGAGCAGAACTACACGTCGCTCGGCGGCAAGATCGTCGACGCGCTCGGCCCGCGCCCGGTCGGCTTCGACCAGGCGACGAGCGCACCGCCGCTGTACCTCGCGCGCGGCGTCGGCCCGGACGCGGTCTCGCACCAGCTCGCACTGATCGCGCTCGGCCGCATGGCGCGCAACGATCCGGACGCGGCGGCGGGGATGCTGACGTCGGTTGCCGCGTCGCTGACGAAGCAGGAGCAGGCGATCGGATGGGGGGCGATCGGCTATCAGGGCGCGCTCAAGCGCTCGCCGCTCGCGTCGGTCTGGTATGCGAAATCCGCGAACGCGCCGCTGTCGAACCCGGGCTACGAATGGCGCACGCGTGCCGCGCTGCTCGCCGGCAACTGGCCGATGGTGCGCTGGTCGATCGAGCAGATGCCGCCGTCGCTGCGCGACGATCCGGCGTGGATCTACTGGCATGCGCGCGCGCTCAAGCAGAGCGGCGACACGCTGCAGGCGAACCAGGAATTCGAGCAGGTCGCCGGCCAGTTCAACTTCTACGGGCAGCTCGCCGGCGAAGAGCTGGGCCAGCGCACGACGATCCCGCCGCGCACCAAGGTGAGCGATGCCGAGGTCGACGCGATGAGCAGGATCCCGGGCTTCGCGCTCGCGCAGCGCTTCTATGCGCTGAACCTGCGTCTCGAAGGCAACCGCGAATGGAACTGGCCGCTGCGCGGGATGACCGATCGCCAGCTGCTCGCGGCCGCCGAATACGGCAAGCGCATCGACCTGCTCGACCGCACGGTCAACACCGCCGACCGAACGAAGGCCGAGCACGACTTCACGCTGCGCTACCCGTCGCCGTACCGCGACATCGTCGAGCGCTACGCGCGCTCGACGGGCCTCGACGTCGAATGGGCGTACGGGCTGATCCGTCAGGAGTCGCGCTTCATCACGACCGCGCGCTCGTCGGTCGGTGCGGGCGGCCTGATGCAGCTGATGCCGGCGACGGCCCAGATGGTCGCGAAGAAGCTCGGGCTTGGCCCGATCACGCGCGCGCAGATGCACGACATCGATACCAACATCCAGCTCGGCACCTGGTATCTGTCGGACATCTACAACAACTTCGACAGCTCGCCGGTGCTCGCCACCGCGGGCTACAACGCGGGCCCGGGCCGGCCGCGCCAGTGGCGCCAGGTGTTGACGCAGCCGGTCGAAGGCGCGATCTTCGCGGAGACGATCCCGTTCAACGAGACGCGCGACTACGTGAAGAACGTGCTGTCGAACACCGTGTATTACGCGGCGCTCTTCGAGGGCAAACCGCAGTCGTTGAAGAAACGTCTAGGCATGATCTCGCCCTGATCCGCAATCTTCACACTGCCGCGCGAGACGCGGCAGTGCTCTTTTGAGGTCCACGACATGGATGGCCAGACCGTCGCGCTGCTGGGCGGCACCGGCTTCATCGGCAGCCGGCTCGTCAATGCGCTGATCGACGCCGGCAAGCGGGTGCGCATCGGCACGCGGCGACGCGAGCACGCGCGCCACCTGCAGATGCTGCCGGTGGAAATCGTCGAGCTCGACGCACTCGATACGCGCACGCTGGCCCGTTTCGTGGCCGGCGCGCACGCGGCGATCAACCTGGTCGGCGTGCTGCACGGCGGCCGAGGCACGCCGTACGGGCCGGGCTTCGAGCGTGCGCACGTCGCGCTGCCGGCCGCGCTGGCCGCCGCATGCATCGAGGTCGGCGTGCGGCGCGTGCTGCACATGAGCGCGCTCGGCGCGGATTCGCACGGCGCGAGCATGTACCAGCGCTCGAAGGGCGACGGCGAGGCCGCGCTGCATGCGGTCGCGGCGACCGATTCGCTCGCGGTGACGATCTTCCGGCCGTCGGTCGTGTTCGGCCCCGGCGACGCGTTCCTCAACACGTTCGCGAAGCTGCAGCGCACGGTGCCCGTGCTGCCGCTCGCGATGCCCGATGCGCGCTTCCAGCCCGTATTCGTCGGCGACGTCGTGCGCGCGTTCGTCAACACGCTCGATCTCGCGGCCGCGCATGGCAAGACCTACGAACTCGGCGGCCCGACCGTCTACACGCTCGAGCAACTGGTGCGCTATTGCGGCACGCTGGTCGGCCGGCAGGCACGCATCGTGCGGCTGCCCGACGCGCTCGCGCGGCTGCAGGCGCGCGTGTTCGAATGCCTGCCCGGCGAGCCGGTGATCACGCGCGACAATCTCGCGTCGATGTCGGTGCCCAACGTGCTGTCCGGGCCGCTCGCGCCGGAACTCGGGCTGTCGCCCGCGAGTCTCGAAAGCATCGCACCCGCGTACCTCGGCAACGCCGCGCAGCGTTCGCGCTTCGACTGGTTCCGCTCGCGCCGCTAGGGCGCCGCACGCGGCCGCTTCGTTCTTCACTTTTGCGCTTTTCGGAACCCCGCCATGAAACTCGTCATTGGAGACAAGAACTACTCGTCATGGTCGATGCGGCCGTGGCTGCTGCTCGCGCACTTCGGCATCCCGTTCGACGAGATCGCGATCGAGCTGCGCCGCGACGACACCGCCGCGCGCATCCGCGAGTATTCGCCGTCCGGCAAGGTGCCGTGCCTGATCGACGACCACGGCGCCGCGATCTGGGATTCGCTCGCGATCGCCGAGACGCTCGCCGAGCGCTATCCGCACTTGCCGATGTGGCCGGCCGATCCGCTGCAGCGCGCGCATGCACGCTGCGTTTCGGCCGAGATGCATTCGGGCTTCGCCGCGGTGCGCACGCAGATGGGGATGAACGTGCGTGCGTCGATGCCCGGGCGCGGCGCGACGCCCGACGCGCTTGCCGACGTCGCGCGCATCGACGCGCTGTGGAGCGCGTGCATCGAGGCCTCGGGCGGGCCGTTCCTGTTCGGTGAATTCGGGATCGCCGACGCGATGTATGCGCCCGTCGTGATGCGCTTCAACACGTATGCGCCGGCGCTGTCGCCGGAGGCGGCAGGCTACGCGGCGCGCGTGACGGCGCTGCCGGCGGTGCAGCGGTGGATCGATGCCGCGCGCCGCGAAACCAACGTGATTGCCGAATACGAACCCCAGCCATGAACATCTACGCAGTAGGCGGAGCGATCCGCGACGAATTGCTCGGCGAGCCGGTTCAGGACCGCGACTACGTGGTGGTGGGCGCCACGCCAGAGCAGATGGCCGTGCAGGGCTTCCGGCCGGTCGGCAAGGATTTCCCCGTGTTCCTGCATCCGGACACGCAGGAGGAATACGCGCTGGCGCGCACCGAGCGCAAGACGGCGGCCGGCTATCACGGCTTCCAGTTCTACTACGCGCCGGACGTAACGCTTGAAGAGGATCTGGCGCGGCGCGACCTGACGATCAATGCGATGGCGCGCGAGGTGAGCCCGGAGGGCGCGCTGGTCGGCCCCGTGATCGACCCGTTCGACGGGCAGGCCGACTTGCGCGCGCGCGTGTTCCGGCACGTGAGCGACGCGTTCGTCGAGGATCCGGTGCGAATCCTGCGGATCGCGCGCTTCGCCGCGCGCTTCGCGGATTTCACGATCGCGGACGAAACACTCGCGCTGATGCGGCGGATGGTCGATGCGGGCGAGGTCGATGCGCTGGTGCCCGAGCGCGTGTGGCAGGAGATCGCGCGCGGGCTGATGGAAGCGAGACCGTCGCGGATGTTCGCGGTGCTGCGCGAGTGCGGCGCGCTCGCGCGCATCGTGCCTGAAGTCGACGCGTTGTGGGGCGTGCCGCAGCGCGCCGACTACCACCCGGAAGTCGACACGGGCGTGCATGTGATGATGGTCGTCGACTATGCGGCGAAGCAGGGCTATTCGCTGCCGGTGCGCTTCGCGGCGCTCACGCACGATCTGGGCAAGGCGACGACCCCCGCAGACATACTGCCGCGCCACGTCGGCCACGAAGGCCGCAGCGTCGACCTGCTCAAGCCGTTGTGCGAGCGGCTGCGCGTGCCGAACGAATGCCGCGATCTCGCGCTGGTGGTCGCGCGCGAGCACGGCAACCTGCATCGCGTGATGGAGATGGGCGCGGCCGCGCTGGTGCGGTTCTTCGAGCGCAGCGACGCGCTGCGCAAGCCGGCGCGCTTCGCCGAGATGCTGCAGGCATGCGAATCGGATGCGCGCGGCCGGCTCGGGCTCGAGACCCAGCCGTATCCGCAGGCGGAGCGGCTGCGCGTGGCGCTGGTGGCTGCGCGCAGCGTCGACGCGGGCGCGATCGCGCGCGGGGTCGGCAGCGACGCGCTGCAGATCAAGGACGCCGTGCATCGTGCACGCGTCGAGGCCGTCAAACAGGCGCTCGCGATCGCCGAATAGAGTGGGCGGGCCGGGGCGGCCGCCCGGCTGCACCGCGTTATTTCTTCGCGCGGGCTGCGGCGCGGCGGGCCGGTGTGGCGGCAGCCGGGCGTTTGCCGGCGTGCGTGCGCGGTTTCGCGGCAGGCAGTTGTTCCGCGGCTCGGGCCGGTTTGCCGGCGGGCGCCGCGGCCTGCGCGTCGCGCTCGCGTCCGGCGGCCGGTTCGCGCCGGCTCACGCGCGGCTCGCCGGGCGCCGCGCCGGCATCGTGCCCGGCCGGCCTGATACCCGGCGTCGCCGATACGAGTTCGGCGCAGCGGTCGTCGAAGAGCGGCAGCGTGCCGACCGCGATCAGCTCGGCGGGCCCGTCGCCGACGTTCGTGACGCGATGGCGCTTGCGCGCGTCGAAGTGCAGCGAATCGCCGGGCGCGAGCGGGTAATCCTGCTTGCCGATCGTGTAGCAGAGCCGGCCGGTCAGCACGTACACGAACTCGTCGCCGCCGTGCGAGACCCATTCCGACCGGTAGCCCTCCATCATCCGGACCTTCAACGCATTAATCTGGCTGCCGTCGAAGGTGGTGGACAGCCGCTCGTACCATTGCGACATCGCGTCGACCGCGTATGGTTCGCGGCTGCCCTCGTGCGAGTCGGGCTGTGCCTGGCGCGGCTGGTCGATCAGCGCGCCGAGCGGCACGTTCAGCGCCTTCGCGACGTTGACGAGCGACGACAGGGAGATGCCCGTGAGATGGCGCTCGACCTGGGACAGGAATCCGACCGACAGATTGGCTTCGGTCGCGACTTCCAGCAGCGTCTTCTTCGCTTCCCGGCGCAGGCGCCGAATGCGCTGGCCGATACGCATGATGTCTGAATCCATGAATCTCTTTCGTGACAACGAGTCGGAAGGCGGGCGGAGGGGCGGTGCAGTCGCCGGGCCGTTGTTTTGACGCGAATCGCACGAAACATGGCCGTCCGGCCGACGATGCCGGCGCATTGTACCGTCGGCATCTACCGCGCGGCATGCCGCGCCGGCAATTTTGGCGCCACCAAAATTTTAGCTTGACCTCAATTTCGGCGTGCTCTAGATTCTGTCGCGCTGCATCAGGAATTTTAGTGAGACAAAAATTCCGGGCCTGGCCGCGCGACCGACGCGGCGGGCGGCCCGACGGTGCGCCGGATGCATGCCACGCTGCATGTCGTCCGCGTATCGCATTGCGCCGCGGGCGGCCGATAACAACGAATCACGCGAGCATCCGATGATCGATCGACTGAAATACAACTTCTCCGGCCTTCCCCCGTACGATGCCTCCGTCGCCGACGCGCAGGCGGGCCTGTCGCGCGTGCTCGATGCGCTGCGGCTCGACGCCGTGGTCGTCACGTCGCAGGACGAATACATCACCGAATACCTGCCGCGCCGCAACAATCCGCGCTATGCGCTGTCGGGTTTCGATGGCTCGGCCGGCTGCGGGCTGTTCCTGAGCGACGCGGCCGCGCGCTCGCTCGACGTGCCGCGCTTCGTGCTGTTCGTCGACGGCCGCTATCACCTGCAGGCCGAGCAGCAGTGCGATCCGGCACGCGTGCACATCGAGAAGCTCGGCATGAACGTGACGATCTGGCAGGCGCTGGCCGACTGGCTGGTCGCGGGTGCGGGCCGGCTCGAACGAATCGGCTACGACGCGCTGCGGATCAGCGCCGGGCAGCGCGACCGGCTGGTCGAGCAGACCCGGGCCGCGCGGCTGGAATGGGCGAGCCTCGTCGAGCGCGAGATCGACCGCGCGATCGCGCTGCCCGGCTGGGTGGTCGAGCGGCCGATCTTCGAGCTGCCGGAAGCCACGACCGGCGCGAGCGTCGCGCAGAACCTCGCCACGCTGAACGCGCGGCTCGCCGCGCACACCGGCTCGGCGCACGGCAAGACCGCGTTCTTCACCTGCGCATCGGACGACCTCGCGTATCTGCTGAACAGCCGCGGCTATCACATTCCGAATGCGTCGTCGCACCTGGGCTTCCTGTTCGCGATCGGCGAGCAGATTGCGCTGTTCCTGCCCGAAGGCTGCGACCGGTGCCCGGTCGAGCTGGCGTCGTATCCGGCGCTGCACGTGATCCGGCGCGACTTCGCCGAACTCGAGCGCTTCCTCGCGCCATGCGCGGTCGATCACGTGTGCTACGGCTTCGAATCGGTCAACTGCGCGCTCGTCGAGTCGGTGAGCCGCGTGTGGCCGCAGGCGCGCCACGCCGATTTCAATCCGGTCGAGGCGATGCGCGCCAGCAAGACGCCGGCGGTGCTCGACCGCTTCCGCGATGCGTTCGCGCGCAGTTCGGCGGCAATCGCCGAGACGATGCGCTGGGCGAAGGCCGGCGAGCCGGGACGAAACCCGACCGAATACGATCTCGCGCGCAGGATCAACGACGCGTACGGCGCACGCTCGGCGCTCGCGCTGACGTTCCCGTCGATCGCCGCGAACGGCGCGAACAGCGCGTTCGCGCACTACACGGCGGCGAGCGCCGACGTCGGGCTGACCGAAGGCGAACTGGTGCTGCTGGATAGCGGCGCGTACTACGACGCCGGCTTCGCGACGGACTGCACGCGCGTCGTGCTGCGCCGAACGCGGGCGGAGACGGTGGCGCAGCCGTGGCAGCGCGAGATCTACACCGTCGCGCTGAAGGCCTGCATCGAGGGGCTCGTCACGCGCTTCCCGAAAACGGCGACGGGCGGCGACGTCGATGCGACCGTGCGGCAGGTATGCCGCGACCACGGCTACGATTTCGGTCATGGCACCGGGCACGGCGTCGGGATTCACGTGCACGAAGGCGGCGTGCGGTTCGCTCCGGGCGCGAAGTACGGGCTGGTGCCGAATGCGGTGATTTCGGTCGAACCGGGCATCTACGTGCCGGGCAAGGGCGGCGTGCGGATCGAGAACATCGTGATCGTGCACGCGGACGACGCGTCGGATACCGTCGCGTTCGAGAACATCGTGACGGTCGGCTACGACTGGGACCTGATCGATCTCGAACTGCTGGACGACGACGAGCGCGCTTATCTGCGCGACTACGAACGACTTTGCGTGGAACGCGGCACGCAGGTCACTGCATGTCCGCTGCTGTGAGGGGGGGAGTCAGGCGGGAGACGGCGCGCGGCGACTGGATCACCGCGCGGCCCGTTTGCGCATCGGCACGTCAGCGCATCAGCGCCGACACGCGCCCGTCGGGCCCGTAGACGCCGCTCGGCGCGGGCGCCGAGCGCAGCACCGCAAGCGCGCGCTCGTTGTAGTCCATCCGGATCCGGATCAGCATCCCGTTGTTCGCATTGGCCTGGCGCGCGCGTTCGGCGGCCTGCAGCAGCAACTGCCAGCGGCCGGCGAGGCGGGCATCGCGCTCGGCGGCCTGGTCCATCCCTTTCTTGCCGGCCGGAAAGCCGAGCGCGGACAACTGCGTGTCGCGCGTGCGTTCGAGCAGCGCGAGCCGGTCGAGCAGCGCGGTTTTCTTCTCGACGATGCCGGGCAGCATGTCGAGCGGCTCGGGAGTCGTCAGCGCCTTTTCCTCGTAGGCGAGCAGCGACGCGAACGCCTCGACCGTCGCGTGTTCGTCGTTGATCGTGGCCAGCAGCTCTTCTCTCATCGCGTCATGCTCGTCGCGCCGGCGCGCGTGTCGGCGCACCGGCAAACCGGGGGACCGGCCGGGGCGTGACAGGCCCCAATCCGGCTCAGTTGCCCTGCGGTCGCTGCTGTTGCAGCAGGTCGCGGGCGGTATTCAATACACCGTCGGCAATCTTGTTCACGTCGACCGTCAGCGTGCCGTTGTTCAGCGCGTCCTTGATCGACTGGACGAGTGCCGTGTCGATGTCGGCGTTGCCCGATGCCGACAGCGAGCGCAGCTGGCCGGACAGACCCGACAGGTTCACGGTCGTGTCGCCGCCGGTCGACCCTGCGTCGGCCGCCTGCGCGGACGTCGACGAAGCCGCGCCGGATTGCGCGCGGGTCGCGCCGTTGCCGGTCGGCGCAAGTGGGCTCGGGTTCGGAGTGGAGTCGATCTTCACGATGGGTTTCCTGTACGGTTTGACCCAGATAACGGCCGGGCCGGCCCGAACTTTAGCATCGCGAGCCCGAAATTCTTCGAATAAACAATTCTTTGCAATCTTGCGGGGTCATCCGTCCCTATAGCGGAATTTCCACGGTGCCGGCGTCCTTGACGATCGCCGTGACGATCTGGCCCGCCGCCATCCTGACCCGCACCGACTGGCCCGGCGCCGCATTCGCGAGCACGCTGCCTTCGGCCGAGATCGTGAAGCCGGGTCCGGCTGCCACCACCCGCACCGTCTGGCCGGCCGATACCGACGCCGCGCTCTTCAGCATGTCCTGGCGCAGCGGCAGCCCGGCCGAGATGCGGGCGAGCGCGGTTGCGCCGACCGCCTGCGCGGGATCGGTGATCACCGCGAGCGGCAGCACCGTCAGGTCGCCGTCGCGTGCGACGAGATCGGCCGCGGTGAGCGGCTCGCCGGGCGTGATCTGCCGCGCGGCCACGTAATAAGTGGCCTGCACCGTGACCTTCGCCTGCAGATAGACGGTCCACGGCCGCTCGCCCGCGCAGCGCACGCCCACCGTCGTGCGGCCCCACAGGCGCGCGCCGGTCGGCAGGAACGGTTCGAGCGTCGTGCACGCCGCGAGCCCGCGCGGAAACGCCGCCGCGACGGTCGCGGTGGTCTTGCCCGGCAGGCCGGCGATCTGCTGCTGCAGGAACGTGAGGGCCGTGCGCCGGATCGCTTCGGGGTCTTGCTGGCCCGGCAGCGGTGCGGGATGGGCCGCTGCCGCTGTAGCGGGCACCGCCGCGTTGGCGGCATTGGCGGAAGTCGCCGGCGCGCGCGGCGCCGTGGCGGCGCGTGCGGCGACCGCCGGCTGTCGCGCGAGCCGCGCCGCGTTCGATGCGGGCTCGGCCGTGCCGGCAACGACCGTCGCGACGCCGGCCGGATCGATGGCGCGCGGCGCGTTGCCATAACCGGCGTTCGCGCGGGCCGCCGCGTAGGTCGAGGCTGGCGGCGGGTTCGTTGCGACCGTCGCGCTACCCGGTTGCACCGCGTAGCCGGCCCCGGCCGCACCGGCCGTGCCGGGTGCCGGCCGGTAGGCATTTCCTGTCGTTTCGGGCGCGATGCCTGCCCCGGCGTCGGCATTCCCGACATTTCCGCCGAACTGCCCGCCGCTCGCCGCGTTCGCATGCGCGAGCGCGGTTTCGGCCGTCTCGCCGCGTCCGGGAATCACGATCGTCCCGTCGTCCGCGCGCGCGGCCGGCACGGCGAGCCAAAGCGCCGCGGCGAGCGCGAACGCACGCGGCACGCGTGTGCCGCGCCGGTTGTTCCCGCGAAGTGCGCTGCCTGTCATCGCCGTGTCCTCGATCCGTTGATCCGATTCGCATTCTAGGGAGCGGGGTCGCCGCGCAAACGATGAATAGAGGGGGCCTTTGCCGCGTTATTCGCCCGATTGCCGGTTGCGCGCGCGGCCTACCATCGCTGTCATGGAAAAAAGCCCCTTGGGTCGCCATCCGGCCCGACGGGCGTGCAGCGCTTCATACGGAGAGACGCACACATGCTGGACAAACTCGATGCCGAATTCGCGTTCGGCCGGCAGGCGCTCGACGTGCGCGCCTACCGGCAGGAACTGCTGTCGTCGAACATCGCGAACGCCGACACGCCCGGCTACCAGGCCCGCGACGTCAATTTCGCGTCGACGCTCGCGCGCTCGCTGAAGCAGGCCGACGGCGGCGTCGTACCGGACAACGCCGCGCAGCTGCCGATGGCGCAGCCGGCCGGCGTGACGAGCGGGATGACGATGGTGTCCACGGCGCCTGGTCACATGGCCGGCGCCGCGAAACTGATTCCGACCGGCGGCCCGGCCGACGACTACGGCCGCGCGCAGTACCGGATGCCGCTGCAGCCGTCGCTCGACGGCAACACGGTCGATCTCGACGTCGAGCGCGTGCAGTTCGCGGACAACGCGCTGCACTACGAAACCGGGATGACCGTGATGACCCAGCAGATCAAGGCGATGATCGCCGCGATCTCGACGAACTCGTAAGCGCGCGCCGCTCGCGCACCCGAACAAGGAGCCTCCATGCCCTCGTTGATGAACATCTTCGGCGTCGCCGGTTCGGCGCTGTCCGCGCAGTCGCAGCGCCTGAACGTCACCGCGTCGAACCTCGCGAACGCCGACAGCGCGACCGGCCCCGACGGCAAGCCGTACAAGGCCAAGCAGGTCGTGTTCGAAACCGACCCGCTCGGCGGCGTGCGCACCGCGTCCGGCCAGGGCGTGGGAGGCGTGCGCGTGTCGAAGGTGGTGGACGATCCGTCGCCGATGAAGTCGACCTACGACCCGGCGAACCCGGCCGCCGACGCGAACGGCTACGTGCAGATGCCGAACGTCGACCCGGTGCAGGAAATGGTGAACATGATTTCGGCGTCGCGCTCGTACCAGGCGAACGTCGAGACCCTGAACACCGCGAAGACGCTGATGCTCAAGACGCTGACGATCGGCTCCTGAGCCGCGCGCGACCTTACAGACCCGACAGTTCCGACAGAAGGCCACCCAGGATGACATCCTCCAGCACGACGATCGGCGGCAACGGCACCAACGTGTCGACGTTGCCGACCGACACGATGAACACCAACAACGTGTCGAGCACCGGCACGTCGGCGAGCGACCTGCAGTCGACGTTCCTGACGCTGCTCGTCACGCAGTTGCAGAACCAGGATCCGACGAGCCCCGTCGACAGTTCGCAGATGACGTCGCAGCTCGCGCAGATCAACACGGTGAGCGGCATCGCGCAGCTGAACACGTCGCTCACGTCGCTGTCGACGCAACTCGCGGCCGGCCAGCAGACGCAGGCCGCACTGCTGATCGGCACGAACGTGCTCGCGCCCGGCAACAGCGTCGCGGTGAAGGGCGGCGCGGCGTCGCCGTTCGGCGTGTCGCTCGCGAACGACGTGTCGAACCTGACCCTCACCGTGAAGAACAGCTCGGGCGTAGTCGTCAACACGATCAACGCGGGCGCGCAGTCGGCCGGCACGGTGCCGTTCAACTGGACACCGACCGACGCGGCGGGCAACACGCTGCCCGATGGCGCGTACACGGTCAGCGCGACGTACACCGACAGCACCGGCACGCAGCAGAGCGCGACGACGCTCGCGGCCGCGCAGGTGCAAAGCGTGATCAAGCAGGCGGACGGGACCGCCGGGCTCATGCTGTCGAACGGCACGACCGTGGGGCTTACCCAGGTCGCGTCGATCTACCCGAACACCACGTCGTCCGCGTCGTCGTCCGGCGGCGCCACAACCAACTGATCCAGATTTCTCGAAACGGAGACCGAAATGGGTTATCAACAGGGGCTGAGCGGCCTCGCCGGCGCATCGAACGCGCTCGACGTGATCGGCAACAACATCGCGAACGCGAACACGGTCGGCTTCAAGTCGAGCACCGCACAGTTCGCCGACGTGTACGCGAACTCGATCGCGACGTCGCTCAACACGCAGATCGGGATCGGCACGTCGCTCGCGTCGGTGCAGCAGCAGTTCAGCCAGGGCGCGATCAATACGACGAGCTCGTCGCTCGACGTCGCGATCAACGGCAACGGCTTCTTCCAGATGTCGAACAACGGCGTGATGACGTACACGCGCGACGGCACGTTCCAGCGCGACAAGAACGGCTACATCGTCAATGCGCAGGGCATGAACCTGATGGGCTATGCCGCCGACAAGAACGGCGTGATCAACACGTCGCAGACGGTGGCGCTGCAGGCGCCGACGACCAACATCGCGCCGACCGCGACGACCCGGATCTCCGCCCAGTTCAACCTGAACTCGCAGGACACGACGCCGGCGAAATCGCCGATCGATCCGTCGGACAACACGACGTACAACTACTCGACGTCGATCCAGGTGTACGACTCGCTCGGCGGCTCGCAGGCCGTCAGCATGTACTTCGTGAAGTCGGACGCCGGCACGTGGGAAGCCTACGCGGGCGTGCAGGGCAGCACCCCGACGGATCTCGGCACGGTCACGTTCGACTCGTCGGGCGCGATCCAGGGCACGACGACGGGCACGCCGGCCACGCCGACCGCGTCGATCGGCCAGTTCCAGTTCACCGTGCCGAACACGGACGGCTCGGCGACGCCGCAGACCATGACGCTCGACCTGACCGGCACCACGCAGTACGGCGGCAAGGACGGCGTGAACAACCTCGCGCAGGACGGCTACGCGAGCGGCACGCTGACGACCTACTCGATCGGCACCGACGGCAAGCTGACCGGCAACTACTCGAACGGCCAGACGGCGGTGCTCGGCCAGATCGCGCTCGCGAACTTCAACAACCCGAACGGGCTGATCAACCTCGGCGGCAACCAGTATGCGGAAAGCGCCGAGTCGGGCGTGCCGCAGATCTCCGCGCCGGGCACCACGAACCACGGTTCGCTGCAGGGCAGCGCGCTCGAGAACTCGAACGTCGACCTGACGTCGGAACTGGTCAACCTGATCACCGCGCAGCGCAACTACCAGGCGAACGCGCAGACGATCAAGACGCAGCAGACCGTCGACCAGACGCTCATCAACCTGTAACGCGCGGATAACCGGCAGCCATGGACCGACTGATCTACACGGCGATGACGGGCGCGTCGCAGTCGCTCGACCAGCAGGCGATCGTCGCGAACAACCTCGCGAACGCATCGACGACGGGTTTTCGCGCGCAGCTCGCGACCTACCGCGCGGTGCCGATGAATTTCGGCGACGGCGGCACGGTCGATCCGGCGACGACCCGCACCTACGTGCTGGCGTCGACGCCCGGCGCGGATTTCGCGCCGGGCCCGATCACGCGCACCGGCAATCCGCTCGACGTCGCGGTGCAGGGCCCCGGCTGGCTGTCGGTGCAGACGGCCGACGGCGGCGAGGCGTACACGCGCGCGGGCAACCTGCACGTCGATGAAAACGGCCAGCTCGTGAACGCGAGCAACCTGCCGGTGGTCGGCAACGGCGGCCCGATCTCGGTGCCGCCGAACGCCGAAGTGACGATCGGCAAGGACGGTACGGTGTCCGCGCTGATGCCGGGCGACCCGCCGACGGCGGTCGCGATCGTCGACCAGATGAAGCTCGTCAATCCCGATCCGGCCACGCTCGCGCGCGGCAACGACGGGTTGTTCCGCACCGCCGACGGCAATCCGGCCGACGCCGACCCGAACGTGGTCGTCACGCCGAATTCGCTCGAAGGCAGCAACGTGAACCCGGTGACCGCGATGGTCGCGATGATCGACAACGCGCGGGCGTTCCAGCTGCAGTCCAAGCTGATCCAGACGGCCGACCAGAACGAGCAGTCGGCGAACCAGCTGCTCAACTTCAGCTGAGCGGCACGGTCCGCGCTACCAGGAGAGGATTCAACATGAACCGTTCGCTCTACATTGCAGCCACCGGCATGAATGCGCAGCAGGCGCAGATGGACGTGATCTCGAACAACCTCGCGAACACCAGCACGAACGGCTTCAAGGCGTCGCGCGCGGTGTTCGAGGATCTGCTGTACCAGACGATCCGCCAGCCGGGCGCGAACTCGACGCAGCAGACCGAACTGCCGTCGGGCTTGCAGCTCGGCACCGGCGTGCAGCAGGTCGCGACCGAGCGCCTGTACACGCAGGGCAGCCTCACGCAGACCGGCAACTCGAAGGACGTCGCGATCAACGGCGCGGGCTTCTTCCAGGTGCTGATGCCGGACGGCACGAACGCCTACACGCGCGACGGCTCGTTCCAGACCAACGCGCAGGGCCAGCTCGTCACGTCGAGCGGCTACCAGGTCCTGCCGGCGATCACGGTGCCGCAGAACGCGACGTCGCTGACGATCGGCAAGGACGGCGTCGTGTCGATCACGCAGGCGGGTTCGACCAACGCGGTGCAGATTGGCTCGCTGCAGATCGCCACCTTCATCAACCCGGCCGGCCTCGAGGCGAAGGGCGAGAACCTGTTCGCCGAAACGACGTCGTCGGGTGCGCCGAACGTGTCGCAGCCGGGGCTGAACGGCGCGGGCTCGCTCAACCAGGGCTATGTCGAGGCGTCGAACGTGAACGTCGTGCAGGAGCTCGTCAACATGATCCAGACCCAGCGTGCATACGAGATCAACAGCAAGGCCGTGACGACGTCCGACCAGATGCTGCAGACCGTCACGCAGATGAAGAGTTAACCGGAAAGTCCCGTCGTTGCCATGAAGCAGGTTCGTCTCCTCCCGTCAGCTACCGTCCGCGCCGCGTGCGCGGTCGCGGTGGCCGCGCTCGCCGGCTGCGCGCAGATTCCGCACGATCCGATCATCCAGCAGCCGATGACCGCCCAGCCGCCGATGCCGATGTCGATGCAGGCGCCCGGCTCGATCTACAACCCGGGATACGCGGGCCGGCCGCTGTTCGAGGATCAGCGCCCGCGCAACATCGGCGACATCCTGACGATCGTGATCGCCGAGAACATCAACGCGACCAAGTCGTCGGGCGCGAACACCAACCGGCAGGGCAATACCGACTTCAACGTGCCGACCGCCGGCTTCCTCGGCGGGCTGTTCTCGAAGGCGAACCTGTCGGCGAGCGGCGACAACAAGTTCGCGGCGACGGGCGGCGCGAGCGCGGCGAACACGTTCAACGGCACGATCACGGTGACCGTCACCAACGTGCTGCCGAACGGCAACCTCGTCGTGAGCGGCGAGAAGCAGATGCTGATCAACCAGGGGAACGAATTCGTGCGTTTCTCGGGCGTCGTGAATCCGAACACGATCTCGGGCGCGAACTCCGTGTACTCGACGCAGGTCGCCGACGCGCGGATCGAATATTCGGCGAAGGGCTACATCAACGAAGCCGAGACGATGGGCTGGCTGCAGCGCTTTTTCCTCAACATCGCACCGTGGTGATGACGATGCAGCACACCGTATTTCGTCGCCTGTCCGCCAGCCTGCCGCGCCGCGCGCATGGCATCGTGCGGATCGCCGCCGCGTTCGCGCTCGCCGCGTGCGCGTTCGGCGCCGCGCCGGCGCACGCCGAGCGCCTGAAGGACCTCGTGCAGATCCAGGGCGTGCGCGACAACCCGCTGATCGGCTATGGCCTCGTCGTCGGTCTCGACGGCACGGGCGACCAGACGATGCAGACGCCGTTTACCACGCAGACGCTCGCGAACATGCTCGCGAACCTCGGCATCTCGATCAACAACGGTTCGGCGAACGGCGGTGCGTCGTCGCTGAACAACATGCAGTTGAAGAACGTCGCGGCCGTGATGGTGACGGCCACGCTGCCGCCGTTCGCGCGGCCGGGCGAGGCGCTCGACGTGACCGTGTCGTCGCTCGGCAACGCGAAGAGCCTGCGCGGCGGCACGCTGCTGCTCACGCCGCTGAAGGGCGCGGACGGGCAGGTGTATGCGCTCGCGCAGGGCAACATGGCGGTGGGCGGCGCGGGCGCGAGCGCGAACGGCAGCCGCGTGCAGGTGAATCAGCTCGCGGCCGGCCGGATCGTCGGCGGCGCGATCGTCGAGCGTTCGGTGCCGAATGCGATCGCGCAGATGCACGGCGCGTTGCAACTGCAGCTGAACGACATGGATTACGGCACCGCGGAGCGGATCGTGTCCGCGGTCAACGCGAACTTCGGCCCCGGAACCGCGACCGCGCTCGACGGCCGTACGATCCAGCTCGCGGCGCCGGTCGACTCCGCGCAGCAGGTCGCGTTCATGGCGCGCCTGCAGAATATCGACGTGAGCCCGGACCGGGCCGCCGCGAAGGTGATCCTGAACGCGCGCACCGGCTCGATCGTGATGAACCAGATGGTCACGCTGCAAAGCTGCGCGGTCGCGCACGGCAACCTGTCGGTGGTCGTCAACACGCAGCCGGTGGTGTCGCAGCCGGGGCCGTTCTCGAGCGGGCAGACCGTGGTCGCGCAGCAGTCGCAGATCCAGCTGAAGCAGGACAACGGTGCGCTGAAGATGGTGACGGCCGGCGCGAACCTCGCCGACGTCGTGAAGGCGCTGAACACGCTCGGCGCGACGCCGGCGGACCTGATGTCGATCCTGCAGGCGATGAAGGCGGCCGGTGCGCTGCGCGCGGACCTGGAGATCATCTAAATGGCAGCGAACCTTCCGAACGCGAACGACCTCACGCAGCGTTTCGCGCTCGACGTGCAGGGCTTCGACGCGCTGCGCGCGCAGGCGAAGCAGTCGCCGCAGGCCGGCGCGAAGGCGGTCGCCGGGCAGTTCGACGCGATGTTTACGCAGATGATGCTCAAGAGCATGCGTGATGCGACGCCCGACGGCGGGCTGCTCGATTCGCACACGTCGAAGATGTACACGTCGATGCTCGACCAGCAACTCGCGCAGCAGATGTCGAAGCGCGGGATCGGCGTCGCCGACGCGCTGATGAAGCAACTGCTGCGCAACGCGGGGCAGGGGGCGGGCAGCGACTCGGCGGCCGACGCCGGCGCGGCCGGGCTGGGCTCGTCGGGTAACGAAGGCAGCCTCGCCGCGATGAGCGCGATGGCCCGGGCCTACGCGAACGCGGCGAACAACGGCGCGCTCGCCGGCTCGCGCGGCTACTCGGCCGGCAGCGCGCTGACGCCGCCGCTGAAGGGCGCGAGCGGTGTGCAGAACGCCGACGCATTCGTCGACCGGCTCGCCGGGCCGGCGCAGGCGGCGAGCGCGACCACCGGAATCCCGGCGCGCTTCATCGTCGGCCAGGCCGCGCTCGAATCGGGCTGGGGCAAGCGCGAGATCCGCGCGAGCGACGGCTCGACCAGCTACAACGTGTTCGGCATCAAGGCGAACAAGGGCTGGACGGGCCGCACGGTGTCGGCGCTGACGACCGAATACGTGAACGGCACGCCGCGCCGCGTCGTCGCGAAGTTCCGCGCGTATGATTCGTACGAGCATGCGATGACCGACTACGCGAACCTGCTGAAGAACAATCCGCGCTACGCGGGCGTGCTGAGCGCGAGCCGCAGCGTCGAGGGCTTTGCTCACGGGCTGCAGAAGGCCGGTTATGCGACCGACCCGAATTATGCGAAGAAGCTGATCTCGATCATGCAGCAGATCGGCTGAGCGGGCGCGGCGTGCCGGAACCGGCCTGCCTCCCGCTCGTCGTTCTTCGGACCGCGCCCGGCTCCCCGCCGCGCGCGGTTTCAACGTTTGCGCGAAAAAAAGCGGCAATTCGATCTAAACTTTCGTTGAGCACTGCCGCTAAGTGTGTGAGACCAGCAACCGGGCCCATGTTCTGGCCCGACTTTACTGCGTACCGGTTGCCCCGGGCGCCCAAGACAAGAAAACCGGCTAGCCATGAATATCGAAACGTCGTCTGCTCCGAGTCAGGATGCAGGCCACTCCGGGCCCGATTACGCCCGCCGCAATCCGCTGGAGATCGGCGTGCAGCTGCGCAACCTCGTGAACCGCGGCGATTTCCTGACCGTCCAGTATCCGGGCGGCCAGCTTGTCACGCGCCTGCTCGAAGTCGATGTCGGCGCGCGCACGTTCACGTTCGACTGGGGCGCGCTGTCCGAGCAGAACGCCGGCATTCTCGCCGCGTCGCACTGCACGTTCTCGGCGGCGCCGGACGGCGTGCGTGTCGAATTCACCACGGGCACGCCGCGCGAGACGCGCTACGAGGGGCTGCCCGCGTTCGTCGCCGATTTCCCCGACTTGCTCGTGTGCATCCAGCGCCGCGAGTATTTTCGTGTCGATGCGCCGGTGATCGATCCGTTCCTGTGCCGCGGCAAGCTGCCGGACGGCGAGGGCTTCGTGTTCGAGGTGCACAACCTGTCGCTCGGCGGCGTCGGCCTGCGCACGGCCGACGAGCGCGTCGAGGCGCTTGAGGTCGGCACGCTGCTGCCGGAGGTCGAGCTCGAATTGACCGGTCACGGCAGGCTGTCGCTCGACCTGTGCCTCGTGTCGCAGCGTTCGACCCAGATGCCGAACGGCTCGCGGCGCTACCAGCTCGGCTTTCGCTTCATGTCGTTGCCGGGCAGCGCGGAGAACACGCTGCAGCGCCTGATCACGCAGCTCGAAATGAAGCGCCGCTCGCTCGCGCGGGCCTGACGCGCGCACTGCCGGCCCCCCGCGCGGGCCGCTTTCACGCCGGGCGCTTCCAGGGGCCGCCCGTCTTCCCGAACGCGACGCGCGCCTGCGCGTCGCGCGTGCATTTTTTCCTCAATTTTTCCGCTCGGCGGCCGTTATACCGGGAGTCACGCAACCCGGCGGCCGCAGCCCGGCCGGCCCATCAGGATCGCGCATGTCCAACTCTCTCTTGAACCTCGGCGTCAGCGGCCTGAATGCCGCACTCTGGGGCCTCACGACGACCGGCCAGAACATCAGCAATGCCGCGACGCCGGGCTATTCGGTCGAGCGCCCGGTGTATGCCGAGGCGAGCGGCCAGTACACGTCGAGCGGCTACCTGCCGCAGGGCGTGAACACCGTCACCGTGCAGCGGCAGTACAGCCAGTACCTGAACGACCAGCTGAACAGCGCACAGTCGCAAAGCGGCGCGCTGTCGACCTGGTACTCGCTCGTCGCGCAGCTGAACAACTACGTCGGCAGCCCGACGGCGGGGATCTCGACCGCGATCACCAACTACTTCACCGGGCTGCAGGGCGTCGCGAACAATGCGTCCGACCCGTCGGTGCGGCAGACCGCGATGAGCAACGCGCAGACGCTGGCCGACCAGATCACGGCGGCCGGCCAGCAGTACGACGCGCTGCGCCAGAGCGTGAATACGCAGCTCACCAGCACGGTGTCGCAGATCAACACGTACACCGCGCAGATCGCGCAGCTGAACCAGCAGATCACGGCCGCGAACAGCCAGGGGCAGCCGCCGAACCAGTTGATGGACCAGCGCGATCTCGCGCTGTCGAACCTGTCGAGCCTCGCCGGCGTGCAGGTGGTGCGCAACGACAGCGGCTACAGCGTGTTCCTCGCGGGCGGCCAGCCGCTCGTCGTCGCCGACAAGAGCTATCAGCTCGCGACCGTGACGTCGTCGTCCGATCCGAGCGAGCTGACCGTCGTGTCGCAGGGCATCGCCGGCGCGAATCCGCAGGGCCCGAACCAGACGCTGCCCGATTCGTCGTTGTCGGGCGGCACGCTCGGCGGCCTGCTCGCGTTCCGCAACCAGACGCTCGACCCGGCGCAGGCGCAGCTCGGCGCGATCGCCACCAGCTTCGCCGCGCAGGTCAACGGGCAGAACGCGCTCGGCGTCGACCTGTCGGGCATGCCGGGCGGCAAGCTGTTCACGATCCCGGACCCGGCCGTCTACGCGAACCAGGGCAATACGGGCAATGCGTCGCTGAGCGTGTCGTTCGCCAATGCGTCGCAACCGACCACGAGCGACTACACGCTGTCGTACGACGGCACGAACTACACGCTGACCGATCGCGCGAGCGGCACGGTGGTCGGCCAGTCGACGTCGATGCCGGCATCGATCGGCGGCCTGGACTTCTCGTTCGCGAACGGCACGCAGATGAATGCCGGCGACCAGTTCACCGTGCTGCCGACGCGCGGCGCGCTGGACGGCTTCGCCCTCGCGACGTCGAGCGGCTCGGCGATCGCGGCCGCGTCGCCGGTGGTGGCGTCGGCCGCCACGACGAACTCGGGCAGCGCCACTATCACGCAGGGCGGGGTGAGCGCCGGCTACCAGGTGCCGTCGACCACGCTGACCTACGACGCGGCGAGCAAGTCGCTGTCGGGCTTCCCGGCCGGCACCACGGTGACGATCGGGAGCACGCCGCCCCAGACGGTGGCGATTGCCGACGGGACGACGCAGGTGCCGTACGACCCGTCCGTGGGCGCGACGCTGACGATGTCGGGCACCGCGCAGGGCGCGATGAACGGCGTGACCGTGTCGCTGGCGGGCACGCCGGCGGACGGCGATTCGTTCAAGATCGGGCCTTACGCGGGCGGCACGAACGACGGTTCCAACGCGCTTGCGCTGTCGCAGATCGTCAGCACGAAATCGTTCGGCAACGGCTCGACCACGCTGACCGGCGCATACGCCGGCTACGTGAACGGCATCGGCAACTCGGCGAGCCAGCTGAAGTCGTCGAGTGCCGCGCAGACTTCGCTCGTCGGCCAGATCACGACCGCGCAGCAGTCGGTGTCGGGCGTGAACCAGAACGAGGAAGCGGCGAACCTGATGCAGTACCAGCAGCTCTACCAGGCCAACGCGAAGGTCATCCAGACGGCCGCGACGCTGTTCCAGACCGTGCTCGGCCTGTTCAACTGATTCCGGGGATCGAAGCGATGCGGATTTCCACTTCCCAGTTTTACCAGCTCAACGTCGCGCAGATGAGCGACCAGCAGGCGCAGCTCGCGCAGCTGTACCAGCAGATTTCGAGCGGCGTGAGCCTGTCCACGCCGGCCGACAACCCGCTCGGCGCCGCGCAGGCGGTGCAGCTGTCGATGAGCTCGGCGACGCTGTCGCAGTACGCCACGAACCAGAACGTCGCGCTGTCGTCGCTCCAGAAGGAAGACCAGACGCTGACGAGCGTGAACAACCTGCTGAACAGCATGCATACGGTCGTCATGCAGGCCGGCGACGGCTCGCTGTCCGACAGCGACCGATCGGCGCTTGCGACGCAGCTGCAAGGCTATCGCGACCAGCTGATGACGCTCGCGAATACCGCGGACGGCGCGGGCAACTATCTGTTCGCGGGCACGCAGTCGACGTCGGCGCCGTTCTCGAACGCGCCGGGCGGCGGCGCGGTGTACAGCGGCGACAGCGGCACGCGCGAGGTGCAGATCGCCGACACGCGCTCGATTTCGCAGAGCGACAGCGGTGCCAGCGTGTTCATGTCGGTGCCGATGCTCGGCAGCCAGCCGGTGCCGGCCGCCGGCACGGGCGCGACGGGCACGGGCAATACCGGCACCGGCACGATCGGCGCGGTGTCGATCACGAACCCGGCGGCGGCGACCAACGGTCACGCGTTCACGATCACGTTCGGCGGCACGGCGGATGCGCCGACCTATACGGTGACCGACAACACGATCGGGCCGTCGAGCGAGACCCAGCCGCAACCGTATTCGGAAGGCGGCGCGATCGCGCTCGGCAACGGCCTGACGGTGCCGGTGTCGGGTACGCCGGCAGTGGGCGACACGTTCACCGTCACGCCCGCGCCGCAGGCCGGCACCGACGTGTTCGCCACGCTCGACACGATGATCGCCGCGCTGAAGACGCCGGTCGGCAGCGATACGTCCGCGGCGGCCGCGCTCTCGAACACGATGACGACCGGCACGACGAAGCTGAACAACACGATGACGAACATTCTCACCGTGCAGGCGTCGGTCGGCGGCCGCGAGCAGGAAATCCAGGCGATGCAGGCGGTGAACCAGAACAATTCGCTGCAGGTCACCAACGACCTGTCGGATCTGACGAGCACCAACATGGTGTCGACGATCAGCCAGTTCCTGCAGATGCAGAACGCGCTGTCGGGCGCGCAAAAGGCCTACGCGCAACTGCAGAACCTGTCGCTGTTCCAGTACATCAATTCTTGATGCCCGCGGCGACCGGCTCGATGTGAGTGCACGCTTACGTTGCGCGGCGCATCGGCCGGCAGCCATCGGCAGCCGCTGGTCACCGGCGCAAGCCCGCGGCCCCGCCCGCCACGCATGCTCCGGCAGGTACGACCGTTGCGTCGACGGGTTCGCGCTTGCCAGCCCCATTTCCGCTCCGTAAACTCGCGCCAGATTCCAGACCGGCGCACCGTCCGCAGCCGGCGATCGACAGGAGCCCTTTTCCCCATGTCCGATTCCTACTTCCCGCGCTGGCGGGTGCAATCGACCGGCGCGGCATCGCGCGTGGTCGGCACTGACGAGCGCCTGGCGTGGCCGCAGATGGTCGCGATGGGCGTGCAGCACGTCGTCGCGATGTTCGGCTCGACCGTACTCGCGCCGTTGCTGATGGGCTTCGACCCGAACCTGTGCATCTTCATGTCGGGCATCGGCACGCTGCTGTTCTTCGTGCTGGTCGGCGGCCGCGTGCCGAGCTACCTCGGCTCGAGCTTCGCGTTCATCGGCCTGGTGATCGCGGTGACCGGCTACGGCGGCAGCGGCCCGAATCCGAACATCCCGGTCGCGCTCGGCGGGATCATCGCGTGCGGCGTCGTGTACGTCGCGCTCGGCGCGCTGGTGCAGGCGATCGGCACGCGCTGGATCGAGACGCTGATGCCGCCCGTCGTTACCGGCGCGGTGGTCGCGGTGATCGGGCTGAACCTCGCGCCGATCGCGGTCAAGGGCGTGTCGGCATCGACCTTCGAGTCGGTGATGGCGCTCGTCACGGTGCTGTGCGTGGGCGGCGTCGCGGTGTTCGCGCGCGGGATGATGCAGCGCCTGCTGATCCTCGTCGGGCTCGTGATCGCGTACGTGATCTATGCGGTCGCGACCAACGGGATGGGCCTCGGCAAGCCGATCGATTTCGCGATCGTCGCGCATGCCGCGTGGTTCGGCGTGCCGAGCTTCCGCACGCCGGTCTTCGATCCGCACGCGATGCTGATGCTTGCGCCGATCGCGGTGATCCTGGTCGCGGAGAACCTCGGCCACATCAAGGCGGTCAGCGCGATGACGGGGACCAACCTCGACCGCTACGTCGGCCGCGCGTTCATCGGCGACGGGCTCGCGACGATCGTGTCGGGCAGCGTCGGCGGCACGGGCGTGACGACCTACGCGGAGAACATCGGCGTGATGGCCGTCACGCGGATCTATTCGACACTGGTGTTCGCGATCGCCGCGCTGATCGCGATCGGGCTCGGCTTCTCGCCGAAGTTCGGCGCGGTGATCCAGACGATTCCGGGCCCGGTGCTCGGGGGCGTGTCGATCGTCGTGTTCGGGCTGATCGCGGTGACGGGGGCGCGGATCTGGGTCGTCAACAAGGTCGACTTCTCCGACAACCGCAACCTCATCGTCGCGGCCGTCACGCTCGTGCTCGGCGCGGGCGACTTCTCGCTGAAGATCGGCGGCTTCGGGCTCGGCGGGATCGGCACCGCGACGTTCGGCGCGATCATCCTGTACGCGATCCTGCGCAAGGAGCAGGAACCGGGCCCCGTGGTCTGAACGAAAGCGGGCGGTGCAACGCCGCCCGCGGTCGTACGCGGCGCTTATGCGCAGGTATTCGACTGCGCCTGCAGCCACGCGCAGAACTGCGCGACGAGCGGATCGTCGGCCGGCGCGCGCGGCGCGATCCACCAGTAGCTGCGCGTCGCGATGCGCGGCCCGTCGAGCGGCATCACCAGCCGCCCGCTCGCGAGCTCGTCGTCGATCAGCGGCAGCGGGCCGAGCGCGACGCCCAGCCCGTCGACGGCCGCCTGCAGCGCCAGATAGAAGTGGTCGAACGACTGCCGCTTGCGCCCCTTCATCGTCGCGCCAGCCGCCGCGAACCAGTCGCGCCAGCCTTCCGGGCGCGTATCCGAATGCAGCAGCACGTGCCGCGCGAGATCGTCCGCGCGGGTAATCGGCGCGCGCCTGAGCAGCGCGGGGCTGCAGACCGGGATCACGCTTTCGTCGAGAAAGTGACCGCTCGTGCAGTTCGGCCAGTGGCCGGGGCCGCGGCGGATCGCGACGTCGAAGCCGTCGAGCGCGTCGAGCGGCGCATTCGACGTGGACAGCTTCAGCTCGACGTTCGGCACGTCGCGCTGGAACCGCGACAGGCGCGGCAGCAGCCATTTCATCGCGAAGGTCGGCAGCGCATTGATGCGCAGCACGCGCGCCGCGCCCGTATTGCGCAGCTGCTCGGTGGCGAGCGCGATGCTGTCGAACGCGGCGCGCACGGTGTCGAGATAGCGGCGGCCCTCGTCGGTGAGCTTCACGCGCTTGCCGTAGCGATGGAACACCGGCTTGCCGAGCCATGCCTCGAACCCGGCGATTTGCCGGCTGATGGCACCATGAGTCACATGCAGCTCGTCGCCGGCAGCGCTGAAGCTCTCGTGTCGTGCCGCTGCTTCAAAGGCCCGAAGCGCGGAAAAGGGTGGGAGATCGCGTGCCATGCTTGTGATTCTAGATCACAAGGGTGCGCCGATAAAATCGTTTTGCCGGGATCCTGAACGGCGGTAACCTCGGGGCACCGTTTGATGAGGATCCCCATGCAATCCGTTTCTCCTCCGCCTGCCGCATCGCCTCGCCAGGTCGGCCTCGCCGAGCTGTTTTCCGGTTTCCTGTCGCTCGGCCTGATGTCGTTCGGCGGCGCGCTGCCGTTCGCGCGGCGCACGCTCGTCGAGCAGCGCAAGTGGCTTTCCGCCGACGAATTCACCGATCTGCTCGGCTTGTGCCAGTTCCTGCCGGGCGGCAACGTGATCAACCTGTCGGTCGCCGTCGGCATGCGCTTTCGCGGCGTCGCGGGCGCGTTCGCCGGCATTCTCGGGCTGATCGCGGGGCCGACGCTCGTCGTCGTCGCGCTCGGCGTGCTGTACGCGAAGACGCAGGGCGATCCGCGCGTGCAGCACCTGTTCGGCGGGCTCGCCGCCGCGGCCGCGGGCCTGCTCGTCGCGATGGCCGTGAAGGTCCTGAAGCCGCTGCGCCACGCGCGCGCGGCGGCCGGCATCGCGGCGCTGTCGTTCGTCGCGATCGCGGTGCTGCGCATTCCGCTGCTGGCCGCGATGCTGGTGCTGACGCCTGCAAGCATCTGGCTCGCGTCGCGACGCCGCGACACGCCGGCGCCGCAGCGCGCCGCCGCACGCGACGGAGGCCGCTCGTGAACGACACGCTGATCGCCATCGCGACGATTTTCAGCCAGCTGTCGCTGCTTGCGTTCGGCGGCGGCAACACGATCCTGCCGGAGATGCAGCGGCAGGTGGTCGACGTGCATCACTGGATGAGCGCGCACGAATTCACCGCGCTGTTCGCGCTCGCGCAGGCGGCGCCGGGGCCGAACATGATGATCGTGTCGCTGGTCGGCTGGCACGTGGCCGGCTGGGCCGGGCTGCTCGTCGCGTCGATCGCGAAGTTCGGGCCGTCGTCGCTCGTCACCGTGCTTGCGCTGCATGCGTGGGAGCGCTTTCGCGACCGGCCGTGGCGCCGCTACGTGCAGCAGGGGATGATGCCGGTGACGGCCGGGCTCGTCGCGGCCAGCGCGGTGCTGATTTCGGAAGCGTCGAACCGCACGGCGATCCAGTGGGGCATCACGGCTGCGTGTGCGATGCTCGCGTGGCGCACGCGCATCCATCCGCTGTGGCTGCTCGCGGCCGGCGCGCTGGTCGGGCTCACCGGCATCGGACAGTGAGCGCCGGGGCGGCCGGTGCCGGGCACGACGGCCACTACGGCGCCGCCGGCTGGTCGCTGTTCACGAGGCCGAGCAGCCGGCCGCGCTCGGCGCTGATGTCGTTCGTCGGCGTCGGCCAGTCCACGATGTAACCGGCTTCGAGCGCATCGCGCATGATCGCGTCGTAGTCGGCCTTGCCCAGCCTGTCGCTGCCGCGCAATGCGTGCGCCACTTCGTGCTTGAGCTTCGGCGTGAACGACGGATAGGCCGCCACCAGCGCCGCATACTGGCGCGCATCGATCTCGCCCGATTCGCGGTTGAACGCCCAGACGGCTACCAGCACGATCGCGACGAACGGGATCACGGTGAAGCGCAGGAAAAACTTCGCGGGTGTCATGTCATTCGACGGCGGGTTGAGAGGGCGCGGCAGAGGCTGCTTGCGGCCGGCCGGTATACTCGGCCGGTCTTCCGGCTGCGCCGGCCGGATGCCGGCGCAGCCGGCACGCGTGCGGCCGATGCGCGCCCGACGCCAGGCATTATATTGGCGCGGCGCGCGGGACTGCGCAGTGGCCGCGCGGGGCGGGCAACGCCCGGCGCCGGCCGGGATCGATGACGGAATCGGTGAATCACGCGCCGCCGGCCGCGCGCGGCCGGGCGGCGCGCCACACGGGAGGATCGATGGATCTCGACGGCGCGAGCCGCAACCTCACTGTCGCCGCGCTGCTGACGCTGTCCGGCGGCTATCTCGATGCGTACACGTACGTCGGCCACGGGCACGTGTTCGCGAACACGATGACCGGCAACGTCGCACTGCTCGGCATCAACCTGTCGGCCGGCGAATGGGCGGCCGCACTCCATCATGTGCCGCCGCTCGGCGGCTTCGTGGTCGCGGTGTTCGTCGCGCACCTGCTTGGTCTTGCCGCGCAGCGCGGCTGGATGCGGCACACGGCGTTCGCGAGCCTGCTCGTCGAGATCGCGTTTCTCGGCCTTGCCGCGAGCGGGCTCGTCGGCGCATCGAGCGCGTGGCTGATTCCGGGCATCTCGTTCGTCGCGACGTTGCAGACGCTGTCGTTCACCCATCTCGAAGAACTGTCGTACACGTCGGTGATGACGACCGGCAACCTCCGGCGCGCCGCGCAGAAACTGTTCGTCGGACTGATCCCGCGCTACGACGCGGGCGCGCTGCACGACTCGGCGCTGCTCGCGACGATCAGCTTCTGCTTCCTGGCCGGTGCGGTGCTCGGCGGCCTCGTAACGCGGCTCGTGCCGGAAGTCGCGTTGTGGGGCGCCGTGTTGCTGCTCGTCGGCGCGTTCGCGGAAATCGTGCGGCGGGCGCGGCGGCGCGCGGGCGATGACGGTGGCGGCAGTAGCAGCGGAGACGGCAGCGGCGCTAAAGGCGGTGACGGCAACGCCGGCGGCGGGACGCAGCAAGCAGCCTGACGACGTGCGGCCGGGCCGCCATGCGCGGCCGGCCGCCGGTGAGCCGCGCGATGGATTCGCCGGTGACGCGCTCCGCCGTCTTGCCGCTTCGTCCAGCCGCTTCGCCCCCGCGACGCGCCGTGCCCGATATCGTGCAATCAGCCGCGGCGCCGGTCATCTCCCGATCGCTCCATGCCCGGATACAACCCCGCCGTTTTCATCACCGGCTCCGGGCCGATCCTTACAGCGCAGACCCTCATTTCGCCGCCGCCGCGCGCCGCTTCATCCGCGCGAGACGCGTGTGCGGCGCGGGAACCGTTGTTCCAGGGCGACAATCGCGCATTACCGGACATTTCAATTTCTTTCAGCGCGGGCACTCGTCTTATGATTCAGCCCACATCGCGCGCGCCATGAGCGTCCGCGATCGCCACCCGGCTGCGCACGCGGCCGGCCATGAATGGAGACACCTACAAAAAGGAAAGCTCATGAAGCAGACCACTCGACTCGCAGCCATCGCAGGGGGCGCGGCCCTGGCCTTCGCCAGCCAGTACGCAGCCGCACAAAGCTCGGTCACGCTGTGGGGCGTCGCCGACGCCAGCATCCGTTACCTGACCAACGCAAACGCCAAGAACGACGGCCTGCTGTCGATGACCAACGGCGCGATCACCAACAGCCGCTTCGGCATCTACGGCACGGAAGACCTCGGCGGCGGCCTGAAGGCCCTGTTCAACCTCGAGAGCGGCGTGAATCTGCAGAACGGCGCATTCGCCGATAGCGGCCGCCTGTTCAACCGCGCGGCGTACGTCGGCCTGCAGAGCCCGTACGGCACGGTGACGCTCGGCCGCCAGAAGACGCCGCTGTTCGACCTGCTGTCGGACACCTACGATCCGCTGACGGTCGGCAACTACCTCGAAAACGCATGGCTGCCGGTCGCGCTGGGCGGCGGTCTGTATGCGGACAACCAGATCAAGTACACCGGCAAGTTCGCGGGCCTGACCGCGAAGGCGATGTACTCGACTGGCACGAACTACGAATCGACCGGCGCGGGCGGCTTCTCGGGCCAGATCCCGGGCTCGCTCGGCAAGGGCAATGCGTGGGGCGTGTCGGTGTCGTACGTGACGGGGCCGCTCAGCATCGCGGCCGGCGCGCAGCAGAACAGCGACAACTCCGCGCGCAAGCAGACGATCTACCACGCGAACGTCGTGTACGCGTTCAGCAAGGCGAAGGTCTATGCGGGCTACCTGCGCTCGAAGGACGACACCGGTTTCGTCGACAGCCTGCTCGCGCAGCAGTCGATTCCGGTCGCGAAGGGCACGGGCCGGATCGACGACGGTCCGTTCGCGGGCGTGAGCTGGCAGGTCAGCACGCCGCTGACGCTGACGGGCGCGTTCTACTACGACCACATGCGCAACGCGATGACCGCGAACGGCACGCTCGCGAGCGGCAACCGCTACGCGATCGTCGGCATCGCCGAATACGCGCTGAGCAAGCGCACGGAAGTCTACGGCACCGTCGACTTCAACAAGACGAACGGCGCGGCGAACGTCGAACTGCCGGGTCGCAGCAACCAGACCGGCATCGCGATCGGCCTGCGCAATATCTTCTGACGAACGTCGGAATTCCTGCGCGGGCGTCGCCCCGGCGCACCTCGAAGAGGCTCCTGCGGGAGCCTCTTTTTTTCGTCACGCGAGCTTCATGCGCGTGGACGACCATTCAGCGATCGCTCCATCGGAAAAGGCCGGCCCGTAAGGCATCCGTCGGCATTCCGGAACATACTTTGACAGTGCGCGCGAAGTGTTTCCGCTACGCTGCGTACATGGTCCGCCGCGTGCCGCAACGCACGCACGGGCGTCGTTCCGGAGCGCGCGTCGCGTGCGGCCGGCCTGGTGCGTAACTTGTGTATCCGGTGATGACAAACACGGTCTGCCGGTTTTTTTCGTGGGACGATGCGCTCACGATTTTCTTGAAAGGGGATGACGATGGGTATCCTGAACACCGTGGGTGAAATCGCAGGCGCAGTGGCGGCCGTCGAAGGCGCGGAAAAGCTGGATCCGGATGCGGGCCTGCTGACCAAGGCGGCGGCAGCGGTTGCCGGCTTCAAGGGTGCCGAAGCACTCGAAGGCCTGGTCGAAAAGAAGGAAGAGCAGCCTGAACAGGCCGCGGACGATACGCAGGCGACGGACGGCAGCGATACGTCGCAGGCATGAGCATGGCGGCGGGATCCGCCGCGGGTGCGCCTCTCGCGCGCCCGGGCGGACCGGTGCTGCGCGGCCGGCAGGCCGGGCATGTGGTCGATCGGTGACGCATGGCACACCCGGCAGCTGGTTTGACCGGCGAGAGGCGACGTCTCTCGCCGTTTTTTATGGAACGCGCGCCGTGCCGCGCCACGTTCCGCACGAATTCCGGAATCTTGCTATCGTGCCCTCATCCGAACTGCGATGAGGGCTTGCGATGGATTTCGACTACGACCTGTTCGTCATCGGGGCCGGCTCCGGCGGCGTGAGGCTTGCCCGGATGTCGGCGTCATACGGCGCGCGCGTCGGCATAGCGGAAGAGGAGCAGATCGGGGGCACCTGTGTGCTGCGCGGCTGCATTCCGAAGAAGCTGCTCGTCTACGCATCGCATTATCCGCACGAGCTCGAGGACGCGAAGGGCTTCGGCTGGACCTTCGGCGCCGGCACGCTCGACTGGCCCGCGCTGATCGCCGCGAAGGATCGCGAGATCAACCGGCTCAGCGACATCTACATCAACCTGCTGCGGCAATCCGGGGTCGACATGCACGCGGGGCGCGCGACGCTCGTCGACGGGCATACGGTCGCCGTCGGCGATCGCACGATCCGCGCGCGCCATATCGCGATCGCGACCGGCTCGCGCCCGTCGCTGCCGCCGCGGCCCGGCATCGAGCACGTGATCACGTCGCGCGAGGCGCTGTCGCTGGCGAAGCTGCCCGCACGCATCGCGGTGGTCGGCGGCGGCTATATCGCGGTCGAGTTCGCGGGCATCTTCAACGGCTTCGGCAGCCATGTCGATCTCTTCTATCGCGGTGAAAAGATCCTGCGCGGCTTCGACGACGACGTGCGTCAATTTCTGACCGACGAGATGACGAAGCAGGGCGTCGCGATCCATGCGCGCGCGGTGGTCGAATCGATCGCACGCGCGGACGACGGCACACTTTCCGTGCACGTCGGCGATGCGCGGCACGGGCCGTACGACGCGGTGCTCTATGCGACCGGCCGGGTGCCGAACGTCGACGGGCTCGGGCTCGGACGCGCGGGCGTGCTGCTCGATGCGCGCGGCGCGATCGCGGTCGATGCGTATTCGGCGACGTCGGTCGCGTCGATCCATGCGATCGGCGACGTGACGTCGCGGCCGCAACTCACGCCGGTGGCGACGCGCGACGGCGCGCTGCTCGCGCGGACGCTGTTTGGCGGCTCGCGGGTCGCGGCCGATCACGACGATGTACCGTCGGCCGTGTTCAGCCAGCCCGAGGTCGCGACGGTCGGTCTGACCGAGGCCGATGCGCGTCGCGTGCACGGCGAGCTCGACATCTACCGCACCTCGTTCAAGGCGCTGCGCCACACGCTGTCGGGCCGCGACGAGCGTACGCTGATGAAGCTCGTCGTCGCGCGCGACAGCCAGCGCGTGATCGGTGCGCACATGGTCGGCCGCGATGCGGGCGAGATCATCCAGGGCATCGCGATCGCGATTCGTGCAGGCGCGACGAAGGCGCAGTTCGACGACACGATCGGCATTCACCCGACCGCGGCCGAGGAGTTCGTGACGATGCGGCAGAAGGTGGCGGACTAGCGCGGCACGGCGCGCCGGCGCGTATGGCCGGCGCGTTTTCTTGCATATGATCGGTTTGCGCGTGGCGTATCACCGATGTGCGGATATTCGCAAAAATCGTCAATTCTTCTCAAGAAATCCCGTGTCGATAATCAGGCTTGGTATGATCGGCCAAAATCATATACGGGGCCGATCATGCGCGATCAACAGCGCAGTAATCACAATAATGGGGTAACCGACGCACGCGGGGCTGTCGCTTGCCGTGCCGCGCCTAAGCGTCTTGCCGCAACACGTCTGTTGCGCGCACTTTCCCTCCGAATACCGCTATCGCCATCCCGGCGATGAGCGCGCACATGCGCGCATTCGCGCCCAGCCGTTTCGATCGCTGCATCGACCGCCGGTTCGTCGGTGAGCCGGCACGCCCGTTTCGGGCATTTTTCACGCAAGGAGACCAGTAGTGAACATTCAGACACGACGCACCGTGCTCGTGGCGGCAGCGCTCGTCGCAGCGCTGTCCGGTTGCGCGACCGAGTCGTCGCGCACGCTCGACGTGCCGGCCGTGAGCAGTGCGCAGAAGCCATACGCGGGCAAGCCCGTCGCGATTGCGGTTGGCAAGTTCGACAATCGTTCGAGCTACATGCGCGGCATCTTCTCGGATGGCATCGACCGTCTCGGCGGGCAGGCGAAGACGATTCTCGTCACGCGTCTGCAGCAAAGCCGCCGCTTCAACGTGCTCGATCGCGAAAACCTCGACGAGATCAAGCAGGAAGCCGGCTTCATGAAGAAGGCGCAGGCCGTGAAGGGCGCGAACTACGTCGTGACAGGCGACGTGACCGAGTTCGGTCGCAAGGACGTCGGCGATCACCAACTGTTCGGCATTCTTGGTCGCGGCAAGACGCAGGTTGCGTACGCGAAGGTCAGCCTGAACATCGTCGATACGACGACGTCGGAGGTTGTCGCTTCGAGCCAGGGTGCGGGCGAGTTCAGCCTGTCGAATCGCGAGGTGATCGGATTCGGCGGCACTGCTGGCTACGACTCGACGCTCAACGGCAAGGTGCTGGACCTCGCGATCCAGGAGGCCGTGAACCATCTCGTCGACCAGGTCGATGCCGGTACGCTGAAGGCACCGCAGTAACCGTCGAGAGACATGCTACAGCGCGCGCCGGGCCGGCGCCGCGCTGGAACGATTTACCACGACATTAAAAGAGAATAGACCATGAAACGGGGTAACTGGCTGCCGGCGACGGCCGCCGCTTTGCTGCTCGCCGGCTGCGCGAGCTCCACGCCACCGCTTTACCAGTGGACCGGCTATCAGCCGCAGGTGTACGCATACTTCAAGGGGCAGAGCTCGCCGCAGGAACAGATCGACGCACTCGAAAAGGCGCTGCAGGAAATCCGTGCGAAGGGCCATACGCCGCCGCCGGGCTTCCATGCGCATCTGGGGATGCTGTACGCGAGCGTCGGAAACGAGCAGCAGGCCGAACAGGAACTGCAAGCCGAGAAGCAGCTGTTTCCGGAATCCGCAACTTACATGGATTTCCTGCTGAAGAAAAAGACCAGCGCACCGAAGACCGCGGATCAGAAGCCGGCTGCGCAGGCGATCGCTGGTCAGAAGGACCCCGCCCAGACCACCGCCAAACCGTGACGCGCCTGCCATGTTCAATACACTCTCATTCAAGCTGATGTCCGTGCTGTCGATCGTCGCGCTGCTGAGCGCGTGCGCGCAGCCGGTGAAACGACCCGACTACACGGCGTTCAAGAAGGCTCAGCCGCGCTCGATCCTGGTGCTGCCGCCGGTCAACGAGACGTCCGACGTCACTGCGACCTACGGGGTGTTGTCGCAGATGACGCTTCCGCTGGCCGAATCCGGCTACTACGTGGTGCCGGTTGCCGTGATGGACGAGACGTTCAAGCAGAACGGCCTGACCAACGCGGCCGAGATCCAGCAGACGTCGCCTGCCAAGCTGCGCGAGATTTTCGGTGCGGATGCCGCGTTGTACTCGAAGGTGTCGCAGTACGGCACCGTGTACCGAATTCTTGCAAGCGCAACGGTCGTGTCCGTATCGGCGAAGCTTGTCGATCTGCGTAGCGGCGACATGCTGTGGCAGGGCCAGGCGAGCGCGAGCAGCGACGAAGGCGGCAACAGCGGCGGTGGCCTGATCGGCATGCTCGTGACGGCAGCGGTCAAGCAGATCGCGAACACGCTGATGGATCAGAGCCACAATGTCGCCGCATTCACCAGTAGCCGGTTGCTGTCGGCTGGGCCGCCCAACGGGTTGCTGTACGGTCCGCATTCGCCGAAGTACGGAACGGACTGACGTATGTCGTGCGCGCCGTGCAGGGGGCCGTCATGGCCTGTCGCGCCGGTGTGACGCTGAAATCGTGAGATCTGGCCGAATGGTCGCGCATTCGCGCGGCCATTTCTTATTTTTGAATCGACTCGTCACGCTCAATGCACGCCGAACGCGTCGAGCAGCCGGTACCAGCTCATCGCGAGCACCAGCGCCGGCGTGCGCAGCGCCGCGCCGCCCGGAAAATCGCGATGCCGGATCCTGCCGAACAGGTCGAAGCGGCTTGCCTGCCCGTCGATCGCCTCTGCGATCAGCTTGCCCGCGAGTGCGGTCGTGTTGACGCCGTGCCCCGAGAATCCCTGCGCGAAATACATCGTCGGTGCGACGCGCCCGAAGTGCGGCGCGCGGTTCATCGTGATGTCGACGAAGCCGCCCCATGCGTAATCGACCTTCACGTCCGCGAGCTGCGGGAAGGTCTTCAGCATGTCCTGCCGCATCGCTTCGGCGAGATTGCGCGGCGGCAGCGTCGAATAGCTGACCTTGCCGCCCCACACGAGCCGCGTGTCGGGCGCAGGCCTGAAATAATCGAGCACGAAGCGGCTGTCGCAGACCGCCGCGCGCGCCGGCATCAGCGCGGCGGCGCGCGCTTCGCCGAGCGGCTCGGTCGCGATCACGTAGGTGCCGACCGGCATGATCTTCTTCGACAACGCGGGTGCGAGGGTGCCGACGTAGGTGTTGCACGCGAGCACGACGAAGCGTGCGCGCACGTGTCCTCGATCGGTCTCGACGACGTGGCCGCCCGCGACGTCGCGCACGCGCGTCACGCAGCTTTCCTCGTGGATGCGCACGCCGGCGTCGGCCGCCGCGCGGGCGAGGCCGAGGGTGTAGTTCAGCGGATGCAGGTGGCCGCTGTCGGGGTCGTACAGGCCGCCGCGATAGCGCGCCGACTGCACGTAGTCGCCGAGCGCGTCGGCTTCGACGAAATGGAACCGGTCGTAGCCGAAGCGCTTCGCGGCCTCGTCTCGCCAGCGCTTGAGCGAATCGGCGTCGCGCTCGGTGTTCGCGGCGGTCAGGTAGCCGGGCACGAGCGCGCAGTCGATGTCGTGCCGCGCGATGCGCGACTTCACCAGCGACAGCGTTTCGAGCCCCATGTCCCAGATCCGCTTCACGTCGCCTTCCGGCATGAAGTGACCGAAAGTGTCGATATCGCATGCGAAGCCGCCTATCAGCTGGCCGCCGTTGCGCCCGCTCGCGGCCCATCCGACCCGCGACGCTTCGAGCACGGTAACCGAATGGCCG
The DNA here is from genome assembly GCF_003857765.1 of Burkholderia sp. Bp9016. Lineage (NCBI taxonomy): Bacteria > Pseudomonadati > Pseudomonadota > Betaproteobacteria > Burkholderiales > Burkholderiaceae > Burkholderia > Burkholderia sp. Bp9016. Next base: position 3,579 of record NZ_QTPY01000012.1, on the reverse strand, counting down.
CGCTCGGCGAGGTTGAGCGCGGCCGACAGGCCCGTGAGGCCCGCGCCGATCACGCACACGTCGGCATCGGTCGCGCCGGCGAGCGGTGCATGGCGGGTCGTATCGTTGACGGTCGCCGCGTAGTACGACGCGACGTGCGGCTGGTTGGCGAATGTCTGCATGGTGAGGAGAGCGGAGAAAGAGGGCTAGGGTCTGTCTACATATTGAACGCGCATGCGTTGCCAAGGGAACGGTCGCTCGCCGCGTTGCACTCCTTGCGAATACGTCAGTATTCGCGGCGTCGTGCGCCTCGCGAGCGGCCATTCTCGTGGCAACCCCGAATTAAAAAAATTCATGTCACGGGAATGCCCGAAATCGCATGTGCGTTCCATATGTAGACAGACCCTAGAACAGCTCGCGCACGCGGTGATACAGCATCCCGAGTTCAAGCGCGGGCTGTCGCCACGCGTCGCCGCCTGGAAAGCGCCGGTGGCGCAGCCGGGCGAACAGGTCGAATGCGTGGGTGTCGCCCGCGATCGCGGCGGCGACCGCGCGGCCGGCGATGCCGGTCAGCGCGACGCCGTGTCCGCTGAAGCCCTGGACGTAGAAGAAGTTGGCGTCGAGCGCGCCGAAGTCCGGCGCGCGATTGCGCGTGACGTCGACGAAGCCGCCCCATGCGTGGTCGACACGTACGTCGGCGAGTTGTGGAAACACGCCGACCATGCGCTGCCGGATCGTTTCGGCGAGCGTGTCGGGCGACGCGCCGGCGGAATTTGCGCGGCCGCCGAACAGCATCCGGTGATCGGCCGACAGCCGGAAGTAGTCGAGAAAGAAGTTGTTGTCGCACACCGCTTCGCGCTGTGCGATCAGCGCGTCGGCGCGTGCGCGGCCGAGCGGTTCGGTCGCGATGATGTACGACGCGATCGGCGCGATGCGCGCGGCGGTCGTGGCAGGCAGCACGCCGCCCGGACCCGCGTTGCAGCACGATACGACGAAGCGGCAGCGCACTTCGCCGGACGGCGTGCGCACGACGGGGCGCGTGCCGCGCACGATGTCGAGCGCGGGCGTGTGAGCGTAGAGCGCGATGCCTTCGCGGCGCGCGGCGTCGGCGAGGCCGAGGCAATACCTGAGCGGATGCAGGTGACCCGACAGCGGATCGTAGACACCCGCCAGATAGCGCGTCGACGCGATGCGCGCGCGGATCTCGGCGGTGTCGAGCCACGACAGCGACGGATGGCCCCAGCGCGACGTCGCCGCGTCCATCCAGGTGCGTAGATCGTCGATGCGGCGCGGCTTGGTCGCCACCGTCAGGTAGCCGCGCGTGAAGTCGCAGTCGATGCCGTAGCGCGCGATGCGCTCGGCGATCAGCGCGACGCCGTCGAGCGACAGCGCCCACGCGGCGCGCGCGCCGTTCGCGCCGAGCTGCCGTTCGATCACCTCGTCCTTCGCGAATCCCGTGATCGCCTGGCCGCCGTTGCGGCCCGATGCGCCCCAGCCGGGACGGTGCGCGTCGATCACGGCGACGGACAGCCCGCGCGAGCGGCACTCGAGCGCCGTCGACAGGCCCGCGAAGCCCGCGCCGATCACGCACACGTCGACGTCGATCGTATCGTCGAGCGCCGGAGCGCCGGCTGCCGGGTCGTCGACCGGCGGGCGCGTGGCCGTTGCTTCGTAGTACGAGTCGCGCACGAGCGCATCTGCGCGGCGGGTGAAAGACTGCGTCATCAAAACGACTCCCTCGAAGACGGCCGGCGCCGGTGCGCGATGCACCGCCAACCGGCCGGATGAAACGGCGCGGGACGCCGTGCGTGCGGCACTGCGTCCCGCGCGGCCAGCATCAGAACGAATAGATGAACTGCGTCGCGAGCAGGTCGTTGGACTTGCTGTACGAACCGTCGTTGCGCAGGAACACCTTGTTGTTCGCCCAATCGTGCCGGTATTCGACCTTCACCGTGATCTGCTGGGTCGGATAGAACAGCAGGTCGAGCGCGACGTCCTGACGGATCGCACCCTTGCAGTCGAAGCCCAGGCCGCCGTTCGCTTTCGACGTCGCGAGACAGTCCGCGTCGACGCCGAAGCCGTTGTACGGATCCATCCCGTTGCCGTTCAGTGCGATGCCGCCACCGCCGCCGCCGTTCTTGCTGTTGACCAGCGCATCGTAGCGCAGCGTCACGCCCATGCGGCCGACCACCGGTGCGTTGAACTTGCGATGCGCGAGCAGCGACAGGCCGTACCACTGCGCAAGCCCGCCGTTGTATGCCGCATGCTGCTGCTGGCCGTAGTCGAGCTCTGCGTTGTACTGAATGTCGGCGAGCGTATAGGTGGCGTCGGCTTCCGCGAAAAAGAACGTGCCGTATGCGTTCGGCGCCGCGCCGCCCGGGCCGTAGTGCACGTTGCCCTGGTCGTCGATCGCGCTCGACAGCGTCTGCCGGCCGATGTTGAACGACGCGCCGAGGTCGAGCGCGCTGGACCACGTGTAGTCGGCGCGCGCGGTGAAGGTCGGCACCTTGTTGCTGGTCGTGATCGGATCGCCGAGCGCGTTTGTGCCCGTCTGCGTGACCGAGCCGTACGTGCGGTACTGCTCGTTGCCGACGAAGAACTTCCACGCCCAGTTGCCCTTCGTGTAGTTCGCGCCCGCACCGACGTAGCTGCCCGGATCCGAGAAGTCGTACAGCAGGTTGTGCGTGAGCGTGAGCATCTGGTTCGACTGCTGCACCTCGTAGCCGCCGAAGCTCGGAATCAGGCCGGCGACGAGCGTCGTCTCGGCGGTGATCGGCACGTTGACGACCGCGGTGTTCAGCAGGTTGTCGGTGATCGAGCCGCGCGAGTTCTGCAGCAGCGTGATGCCGTTGCCGCGGTTCGGCATCAGCGTGATCTCGGCCGACGGCGCCATCGGGCCGACGCCGAAGGTCTTCTTGATGTCGAGGTAGAGGTCGCCGAACGTGCTGTTGAAATAGTTGTACGCGTTCTCGTGGTTCGCGAACAGGAACGACGACGTGCCGGCCGCGCGGTTGTAGATGTAGGTCGGGTCGATATAGCCCGTCACCGACAGGCCCGCGAGCGGCCCGGTGTTGGCCGCGTCCGTCAGCGAGTCGACCTTCAGCTGCTGGTTCGCGATTTGCTGCTTCATGTCGCTGACTTCGTCGTTGGTCAGCGTGGCCTGCGCCTTGCCGTAGTCCGGCGAGGACGGATCGGCGGCCGTGACGGCCGGCTTCGCCGCGGCACTCGTGCCGGCCTGCGCGAGCGCGGCGCCGCCCGGCTTCGCGGCGAGCTGCGCCTGCATCGCCTTCATCTGCTTCTGCAGCGCCGCAACCTGTGCCTGCAGCGCCTTGATCTCGGCGGATGTCGAGCCGGCCAGCGCGATGCCCGGCAACGCGCCGGCCACCAGCAGGCAGATCAGTTTCTTCTTCATTGCGGATTCTCCTTGTCGTGTGCCTGTCAATGTGCGGTTTCGGTGGCGCGCCGCATCGTGCGGCGCGCCGGTCTTGTTGTCGATGGATAGGAAAGAGGAGGGTCAGGCCGCCGCGAACGCCGCCTTCATGTCGGCCACCCGACGCCGCTCGCGCGCGATCATCGCCTGGTTCACGACGATCACGCCGA
>NZ_QTPY01000011.1:0-214698 GCF_003857765.1 Burkholderia sp. Bp9016 | reverse complement strand
GGCTATGCATGGCTCGACACGGGCACGCACGATTCGCTGATCGAGGCGGCAAGCTTCATCGCGACGCTGCAGAAGCGGCAGGGGCTCATGGTCGCGTGTCCCGAGGAGATTGCGTACCGCAAGCGCTGGATCGACGAAGAGCAGGTGCTGAAGCTCGCGCAGCCGCTGTCGAAGAACGCTTACGGGCAGTATCTCCGGAACCTTCTCACGAATCAGGTCGCATGGTTATCCAGGTAACGGCAACGGCGCTTCCTGAAGTCAGGGTCATCGAGCCGAAGGTGTTCGGCGATGCGCGCGGCTATTTCTACGAGAGCTTCAACGGCCGCGAATTCGCGGAACTCGTCGAGACCGGCGTCGAATTCGTGCAGGACAACCATTCGCGTTCGGCGAAGGGCGTGCTGCGCGGGCTGCACTACCAGATCGAACACGCGCAGGGCAAGCTCGTGCGCGTGGTCGAAGGCGAAGTGTTCGACGTCGCGGTCGACATCCGGCGCAGTTCGCCGAATTTCGGCAAGTGGGTCGGCGTGACGCTGTCGGCCGACAACCACCGTCAGCTGTGGGTGCCGCCGGGCTTCGCGCACGGCTTCGTGGTGCTGTCCGAGTCCGCGCAATTCCTGTACAAGACGACCGACTACTGGTTCCCGGAACACGAGCGCAGCCTGCTGTGGAACGATCCGGAGATCGGCATTCAATGGCCGTTCGACGGCGAGCCGGTGCTGGCGGCGAAGGACGCGGCAGGCAAGCGGCTGAACGAGGCCGAAGTCTATGCGTGACGGCGGCCATCGTCAGCCGACGATCCTCGTGACGGGGGTAAGCGGCCAGGTCGGATTCGAGTTGCTGCGTACGCTGCAGGGGCTCGGCCGCGTGGTGCCGTGCGACAGGTCGATGCTCGACCTGTCCGATCTCGATCGCGTGCGGGCCGTCGTGCGCGAGCTGAAGCCGTCGCTGATCGTGAACCCGGCGGCGTATACCGCGGTGGACAAGGCCGAGACCGACATCGACGCCGCGCGGAGGCTGAATGCCGACGTGCCGCGCGTGTTCGCGGAAGAACTGGCGCGCATCGGCGGTACGCTGATTCATTACTCGACCGATTACGTGTTCGACGGCACGCAGGCGAGCCCGTACACGGAAAGAGACGCGACGAATCCCGTGAACGTGTACGGCGCGACGAAACTGGAAGGCGAGCAGGCGATCGCGGCCACCGGCTGCGCGCATCTGATTCTGCGCACGAGCTGGGTGTACGGCCGGCGCGGCAGGAATTTCCTGCAGACGATGCTCAAGCTCGGCGCCGAGCGCCCGGCGTTGAGCATCGTCGCCGATCAGGTCGGTGCACCGACCTGGGCGAACACCATTGCCGCCGCCACGGCACACATCGTCGCGCAGGGCGCGGCGACAGCCGACGCGCACTGGTGGGCGCATCGCACGGGCGTATATCACCTCACGTCGGCCGGCGCGACTTCGTGGTGCGGCTTTGCCGACGCGATCTTCGCGACCGCGATGGCCGGACGCGTGCCGACGGTTGTGCCGATTGCGTCGAGCGACTACCCGGCGCCGGCGAAGCGACCGGCCAATTCGAGGCTGGCGCTGGACAAGCTGACCGCAACGTTCGGTCTGCGGATGCCGGACTGGCGCGATGCGCTGCAACTGTGTCTGGCCGAGTGATTCAAGGGTTGGGGGTGTACGAGGGGCGCGGGTTGGGCGGTTTTGCCGCGACTCTCATTTTCGATTGGTGACAATGCATACGGATCCGGTTTATTTCCTTCATATTCCCAAAACGGGAGGATCGTCGCTCATTTCTTTCCTCGAGGATCAGTACGACAGGGAAGACGTGTGCCCGGCGCAGGTCCTCGAGGAGCTGTTCGCGCTGCCGCGGGAATCCGTCGACAGGTACCGGCTGTTTCGCGGACATCACTGGCACGGCATCGAGTCGTTCGTCGGACGAAACCTGACCCACCTCACGATGCTGCGGGATCCGGTGCAGCGAACGGTGTCGTGGTATCTGCATGCGCAGCGCCACGACGATACGTATCGTCATCGGCGGATGAACGACGAGAAGTGGTCGTTGCTGGATTTCGTTCGGGATCCTGACACGAACTGGGACATCGTCAATACGCAGACCCTCTTTCTCGCGGCCGACTTCGACTACGAGAAGCTGATGCGCGATCCGATCGGCTACGGTCGCGAGGCGGTCAAGGAATACGCATCGCGCCGGCACGACCGGGCGTTGCTCGACCGCGCGAAAAAGCGGCTCGAATCGTTCGCGTTCTTCGGCATCACCGAGCGCATGCGCGACTCGATGAACCTGCTCGCCTATTCGATGAACTTCTGTCCGAGGTTCGCGACGCCGCGGCTCAACACGTCGTCGGATCGGCCGGTCATGCACGAGTTGTCGTTCGAGGAAGTCGACGCGATCAACGAGCTGACTGCCCTCGACCAGGAACTCTATGCGTGGGGTTGCGCACTGTTCGAAGAGCGCCTTGGCGATATGGTTCGCGCGTTGCTGATCGAGCGTTTCGAGCAATCCGACACATTGCGCAAGAATTCCTGGCACGCGCCGCTTTCGGCGCAGGCAAAGGCCGAAATCGCGGTGACGGTGCTCGACGCGCCGTCGACGGTTGCCGCGGGCGCGTCGTTTTCGGTGCGCGTTCGCCTGTCCAACCGGTCGAACTTTCAGCTGGCCAGCCGGGCGCCGACTCCGGTGCACGCGTCGTATCACTGGCTCGACCGCACGCGCTCGCAGGTCGTGGTGTTCGACGGCGAACGAACGAGGCTGAAGGCCTCCATGATGCCGGGCGACGCGCAGGACCTGCTGGTGTCGGTCGTGGCGCCGGCTGCCGCCGGGCGCTACGTGCTGCGGTTGACCCTGGTTCAGGAGGGCGTCGCGTGGCTCGACGACGGTCGATCGGGCGTGTTCGGCGATGTCGAGGTGGTCGTCCGGTAAGGCCCGCTCGGCGGGTGCGACGCGTTTGTCCCTGCCGGCGCAAGCCGGGCAGCCCGATCGCCCGGCAGGGGCGCCCGGGCCTTGCGTGGCGGCGGTTCCCGGCGCCCGACCGGTTCCGAAGGCGGCAGTTCGCCGGCTATAATCCCCGCTTGGTCCGGCCGGTCGCGACCGGCCGGCAGGCACGCCGGTGGTGGTTTGATGTAAGTGGCGAAGGCATTGGCTTCGCCAGCGGATACTAAATCTGGAGTGAATGTGATGTTAATCCCCGTCATCCTGTCCGGTGGTGCTGGTACGCGGCTTTGGCCCGTCTCCCGCGAAGGGCATCCCAAGCCGTTCATGAAGCTTGCCGATGGCGAGAGCCTGTTGCTGAAGACGTACCGACGGGCAGCCGCGGCGGTCGGCCAAGATGCCGAGTCGGCATGCGCGGAGCTGCTGACGGTCACGAATCGCGACTACTACTTCATGAGCAAGGACGAGTTCGTCTGCGCGGCGCTCGATGATCAGCAATCCGGCGTATTCATGCTCGAGCCGTCCGGCCGGAACACGGCGCCCGCCGTCGCGATGGCGGCACACCACGTGGCGGAAAAGTACGGGCGCGATGCGCTGATGCTGGTGCTCGCGGCCGATCATCTGGTGCAGGATCAGCAAGGATTCTCCGCGGCTGTCGCAAGCGCGGTCGAACTGGCGAAGCAGGGCAAGCTGGTGACGTTCGGCATCGTGCCGACGTGCCCGGATACCGGCTTCGGCTACATCGAGGCCGGCGAGCAGATCGGCAATGGCCGGGTCGTGCGGCGTTTCGTCGAGAAGCCCGATGCGGCGAAGGCTGCCGAATACCTGGCGACGGGCAATTATCTGTGGAATTCCGGCATGTTCTGCTTCTCTGCGGGCGCCATTCTCGACGAGATGGCCCGTCACGCGCCGGACGTCGCGGCGGCTGCCGAAGCATGTTGGGCGTCGCTGCAGGCCGACAAGGCAACCGCGCAGATGCTCGAGATTCCGGCCGAATCGTTCCAGAAGATGCCCGACATTTCGATCGACTACGCGGTGATGGAGCGCTCGTCGAACGTGGCGGTGGTGCCGTCCAGCTTCGGCTGGAGCGACATCGGCTCCTGGGGCGCGGTGCGCGACCTGGTCGCGCCGGATCAGGACAGCAACCGCGTCGTCGGCGATGCGATCTTCGTCGATAGCCGCAATACCTACGTGCAAAGTCCGGATCGCGTGGTCGCGGCGGTCGGCGTGGCTGATCTGATGATCATCGATACGCCGGACGCATTGCTGGTCGCGCATCCCGATCGCGCGCAGGACGTGAAGCAGGTCGTCGCCCGGCTGAAGAAGCGCAATCACGATGCGTACAAGTTGCATCGCACCGTGAGCCGGCCGTGGGGTACCTACACGGTGCTGGAGGAGGGGCCGCGCTTCAAGATCAAGCGCATCGAGGTCAAGCCGGGCGCGAGCCTGAGCCTGCAGATGCACCATCACCGCAGCGAGCACTGGATCGTCGTGTCGGGGATGGCCAAGGTCGTCAACGGCGACCGCGAAATCTTCGTGCGCACCAACGAGTCCACCTATATCCCGGCCGGCCACAAGCACCGTCTCGAGAATCCGGGCGTGCTGGATCTCGTGATGATCGAGGTGCAGAGCGGCGAATACCTCGGGGAGGACGACATCGTTCGTTTCCAAGATGTGTACGGGAGGGCTTGATGCTGGGCATGCTGAGAGCCCTGTGGTCGTATCGCGGCTTCATCCTGGGGAGCGTCAAGCGGGAATTCCAGTCCAAGTACCGTAATTCCCTGCTGGGCGCCGCGTGGACCGTCATCAACCCGCTCGCGATGATCGTCGTCTATACGGTGATCTTTTCGCGGGTGATGCACGCCCGGCTGCCGGGCGTCGACAGCAGTTTCGCGTACAGCATTCACCTGTGCGCGGGGGTGCTGCCGTGGGGGATGTTCGTCGAGATCGTCAGTCGCGCGCAGAACGCGTTCATCGAGAACGCCAACCTGATCAAGAAGCTGAACTTTCCCCGGCTGTGTCTGCCGGTGATCGTGGTGGCGAACTCGCTGATCAACTTCGCGATCGTGTTCGGGCTGTTCGTGCTGTTCCTGCTGGTCACCGGCAACTTCCCCGGCGTGGTGTTCGTGGCCGTCGTTCCGCTGCTGATTGTGCTGACGCTGTTCGCGATCGGCCTGGGGATCACGCTCGGCGTGCTGAACGTGTTCTTCCGCGACGTCGGGCAGTTCTTCAACATCGTGCTGAATTTCTGGTTCTGGCTGACGCCGATCGTCTATTCGGTCGACATCCTGCCCAAGCGGATCCAGGCCGGCATGCAGTTCAACCCGATGGCATCGCTGGTCGAGGCGTTCCAGGTCGTGATGATGCAGGCCAGGTGGCCCGACTGGTCGCAGCTCTGGTTCGTGACGGCGCTGGGCGTCGGCCTGTGCCTGCTCGGCTTCAGCCTGTTCCGCAAGCATGCGGGCGAAATGGTGGATGAACTCTGATGGGCACCATTACCGTTACCAATCTGGGCAAGGCCTACAAGCAGTATCCGACGCGCTGGTCGCGTCTCGTCGAATGGATGGACCCGCGCCGCAAGCAGCATCACACGCTGCACTGGGTGCTGCGTGACGTGAGTTTCTCGGTGAAGGCCGGCGAGGCGCTGGGCATCATCGGCATCAACGGCGCGGGCAAGAGCACGCTGCTGAAGATGATCGTCGGGACCACGCAGCCGAGCGTCGGCAGCGTGACCATGACCGGCCGCGTCGCCGCTCTGCTGGAACTCGGGATGGGGTTCCATCCGGACTTCACCGGGCGCCAGAACGTGATGATGGCCGGGCAACTGCTCGGCTATTCCGTCGACGAACTGCTCGCGCTGATGCCGGAAATCGAGGCGTTCGCCGAAATCGGCGAATACATCGACCAGCCGGTGCGCGTGTATTCGAGCGGCATGCAGGTGCGTCTGGCATTCAGCGTCGCGACCGCGCGGCGGCCCGACGTGCTGATCGTCGACGAGGCGCTGTCGGTCGGCGACGCGTATTTCCAGCACAAGAGCTTCGACCGGATCCGCGAGTTCCGCAAGCTCGGCACGACGCTGCTGATCGTCGCGCACGACAAGGCGGCGATCCAGGCGATCTGCGATCACGCGATCCTGCTGAATGCGGGGCGGCTGGAGATGGAAGGGCCGCCGGAAGTGGTCATGGACTACTACAACGCGATGCTGGCCGACCGCAAGGATCACGAGGTCCGGCAGGAGAAGCTCGAGAGCGGCGCGGTGCAGACCGTGTCCGGCACCGGCGAGGCCGTGATCGACGCGGTCGAGCTGCTGGACGAATCCGGTCAACCCATCGAGGTTGCGGGTGTAGGGCAGTCGGTCGCGTTGCGCGTCAAGGTCCGGTGCGTGGAGGCGATCCCCGAGCTGGTGGTCGGCTACATGATCAAGGACCGGCTCGGGCAGACGGTGTTCGGCACGAACACGTATCACCTGAAGCAGGTGCTGGTCGGTCTCGACGCGGGACAGGCGATCGAGTTGCGCTTTGAATTCACGGCCAATCTCGGCGTCGGCAGTTATTCGGTCGCGGTCGCGCTGCACACGGGCGACGCCCATCTTGCCAACAACTACCAGTGGCGCGACCGCGCGCTGGTGTTCAACGTCGTCAACATCAAAATGCAAGACTTCGTCGGCGTAGCCTGGTTGCCGACGACGGTGCGGAGCTTGCCATAGTGGATAGTTTTTATCGTGCGTTTGAAGATCGGTATCGGGGATCGCGCAAGCTGATCAAAAGCCGGCTGACGAACTACTCGCCCTTCTTTGAGCCGCTCGCGGCGCGTTATCCGGGCGGGAAGACCTTCGACCTGGGGTGCGGCCGCGGCGAGTGGCTGGAGCTGATGGCCGAGGCCGGGTTCGAACCGATGGGGGTCGATCTCGACGCGGACATGCTGGAAGCCTGCCGCGAGCGCGGGCTGCCGGTCCAGCAGGGCGATGCGATCGCGTATCTCGCGTCGCTCGAATCGGATAGCCACGCGCTGATCTCGGCGTTTCACGTCGTCGAACACGTGAGCTTCGAGCAGTTGGGCGTGATCGTCCGCGAAGCGCTGCGCGTGCTGAAGCCGGGCGGCCTGCTGATTCTCGAGACGCCGAATCCGGAAAACATCTCGGTGGCGACGACCAATTTCTACATGGATCCGTCACACCAGAAGCCGATTCCGCCGCTGTTGCTGTCGTTCGTCGCCGAGCATGCGGGCTTCGATCGCGTGAAGGTGGTCCGTCTGCAGGAATCGCCGGAACTGCGCGATGCCGCGACGCCGGTTCAGTTCCTCGACATCGTGCGCGGCGCGAGCCCCGACTATGCGATCGTCGCGCAGAAGGACGTGGAATCGACCGAGGGCGCATTCGACGAAGCGTTCGGCGCGGAATACGGGCTGACGATCGATACGCTGATCCAGCGCTACGAAACCCGGCTGACGTCGGACGTTTCGCAGATCGGCGGTCGCGTGCAGCAAATGGGCGCGCGGCTTCAATCCATAGAAGGTCAACTGCGGCTCGCGGAAGGGCGGTTGCAGCTCGCCGAGGATCGCAGCCGGTTCGCCGAAGAACAGCGCGTGCTGGCGGAGCAAGTGCTGCGCGAGGTCGAAGCGCGCGCGCAGCATGCCGAGGAACTGGCCCGGCTGGCCAGCTCGCGGGTCGTCGATACGCAACTGCTGCATGTCGAGGATCGGTGCCGGCAGCTCGAGGCGCAGCTCGCACTGGCCGAGAGCAAGCTGCACGAGGCCGAGGCGCGTGCGCAGCACGAGCAGGCCGTGGCCCGGCAGACCCATGCGCATCTGCAGGCCGTCTATCGGAGCACGTCGTGGCGCGTCACCGCGCCGCTGCGGTGGGTGAGCCTCGGCCTGCGCGGCAAGGGGCTCGGGCCGCTCAAGCGGACCGTGAAGCAGCAGGTGAAGCGGGTGGTGCGCTACGCGTACCGGCAGCCCGCGCTACGCCGGCTCACGGTGGCCGTGCTCAATCGCGTGCCGGGCCTGAAGGCGCGTCTCGTGCCGTACGTGGCGGCCGCGGCGGCCAGCCAGCCCGTCGGCACCGCGTCGACGCATATTCGTATCGACAATCTGGACGCGCATGCGAATCGCATTCACGCCAGCCTGGTCGCTGAATTCGACCGGCTGAAGCAGGAGAAGAACTGATGCGCATTGTTATCGACATGCAGGGTGCGCAGACAGAAAGCCGATTCCGCGGAATCGGCCGCTACGTACTGGGTTTTGCGAAGGGCGTCGCGCGCGTGCGCGGCGAGCACGAGGTCGTTCTGGCGCTGAGCGGCATGATGTCCGATTCCATCGATGCGATTCGGGCGGAATTCGAGGGGCTGCTGCCGCAGGAGAACATCCGTGTCTGGCAGGCCGTGGGGCCTGTCGAGGAAATCAGCGACGACAACATCGCACGTCGCGAGATCGCCGAGTTGAGCTGGGAAGCGTTCCTGTCGAGCCTGGAGCCTGACGTCGTTCACGTCGGCAGCCTGTTCGAGGGGGTCACGGGGTACGGTGTGTCGAGCATCGGGCAGTTCGATCGGGCCACCCCGGTCACCGTGACTTTGCACGACCTCATTCCGCTCGTTCATGCGAAGCGTTACCTCGATCCGCATCCGGTCACGGCGCGCCACTATTACCGGAAAATCGATTACCTGAAAAAGGCCGCGCTTCTGCTGTCGAATTCCGAATTCTCGCGCCAGGAAGGTATCGAATATCTGGACTATCCGGCCGAGCGGATCATCGCGGTTTCTTCCGCTATCGAGGATTCGTTCAAGCCGCTCTCGATCGATGCCGCGGAGGCGAATCGCCTGCGTCGGCAATTCGGAATCAACGATGCGTTCCTGTTGTACACGGGCGGCGCGGACGAACGCAAGAACCTGCCGCGCTTGATCGAGGCCTATTCGCTACTGGCGAAGGACATTCGCGCTCGCGTTCAACTGGTACTCGTCGGCAAGATTCCCGAAGGCGTGATCGCCGAGTTGCGTCGACATGCACAACAGTTCGGCGTCACCGATGTCGAACTGAAGTTCACGGGCTACGTGAGCGACGATGACCTGCATGCGCTGTACGCGATTTGCGAAGCGTTCGTGTTTCCTTCGTGGCATGAAGGCTTCGGGTTGCCCGCGCTCGAAGCGATGGCCTGCGGCGTGCCGGTCATCTGTGCGGATGCCGGTAGCCTGCCGGAAGTGATGGGCTGGCAGGACGCGATGTTCGATCCGCTGGATACGTCCGCGATTTCCCGCAAGATCGCGCAGGTGCTGACCGACGCGAACTTCCGCGAGCAATTGCGCGAACACGGTCTCACGCAAGCGACGAAATTCTCGTGGGAGGCGGTTGCCCGCCGCGCGATCGACGCATGGGAAAAGCTCGATCGGCCCGCCGCGAAATCCTGGATCGAACGATCCAGCGAGCAGGAGCGTCTGCTCAAGTTGATCGCCGCGAAAGCCGCCGGAGCAAACGATTCGGACCTGCTGGTGCCGCTGGCCGACTGTCTGGCCCAGAATCAGAAGTCTGGCCGCGTCCGCCAGATCCTCGTCGATGTATCGGAGTTCTGCCACAACGATGCCGGCACGGGCGTGCAGCGGGTCGTGCGGAATCATCTGCGTTGTCTGCTCAACGATCCGCCCGAGGGCTACCGGATCGAGCCGGTGTATGCGACGTCGGGCGACGGGTATCAGTACGCGCGGCGCTTCACCCAGAAATTCCTCGGCGCGGCATCGGACGAGACCGTCGCGGACAGCCCGGTGCAATGGCAGCGCGGCGACGTTTTCTTCGGGCTCGACATGCAGCATTCCGTGCAGATCGCGCAGGCCGAGTTCTATCAGACGCTCCGAAGGCAAGGCGTGCTCGTCAAGTTTCTGGTTCACGATCTGTTGCCGATCGAGTTTCCGGAGCACTTCTTCGATCCGAACTTGAAGGTCATGCACGAGAAGCTGCTCGCGACAATCGCCGCGACGGACGGCGCCATCTGCGTGTCCCAGGCGACCGCGGATGCGCTGAACGCATGGATTCGCGAGAGCAAGACGCCGACCTCGTCGACGTTCCGAACGTCGTGCGTGCACAGCGGCGTCGAATTTCAGGAAGCTGAAGCCGGTGCGTTGCCGGCCGACGCGTCTGCCGTGCTCGCCGCGATGAAGCGGTGCCCCAGTTTGTTGTGCGTATCGACGATCGAGCCGCGCAAGCAACAGGAGCAGTTGCTGGCAGCGGTCGAGCTGCAGTGGGCGGCCGGTGAGGATGTCTGTCTGACCTTCGTCGGTCGTCTGGGCTGGAAGATGGAGGCGTTCGCGAAGAAGGTGCATGCGCATCCCGAATTCGGCCGGCGCCTGTTCTGGCTCGCGGGTATCGACGACAATTACCTGGTCAGTCTGTACAAGGCGGCGAGCGGACTCGTTGCGGCGAGCGTCAACGAGGGTTTTGGCCTGTCGTTGATCGAAGCGGCTTACTATGGAATCCCTGTCATTGCGCGCGACATTCCGGTGTTCCGCGAGGTGGCGGGAGAGGGTGCGTACTATTTCAGCGGCGATTCGGCCGAGCAGTTGAGTGCGGCACTGACGCAATGGCTCGTACTGTACAGGGCGGGGCAGCACCCCAGGCCGGAAAACATCTCGTGGTCGACGCTCGAGGAAAGTTCGACGGCGCTCAAGGCCCGGCTGCTCGAAGGCGCGGACGACACTCGGCAACTGCTGGTGGATATCTCCGAACTGGTGCAGCGCGATGCAAAGAGCGGCATTCAGCGGGTAGTCCGCAGTATTCTTCGAGAGTGGTTGTCGAATCCGCCCGACGGATATCGTCTGGAGCCCGTGTATGCGACTGCGGACCAGCCGTATCGTTACGCGCGAAAATACATGGCCCGTTTCCTTGGGCAGGATGACAGTCAGCAGCGCGACGAAGCGATGGAATATGGCGTCGGCGACGTCTTTCTCGGGCTCGATCTCGCACCGGCGGTCGTGCCGCACTACGCGAGCTTCTATCAGAAGATGCGCGACCAGGGCGTGCGGGTCAAGTTCGTGGTCTACGATCTCCTGCCGCTGCGGGACAACCATTTCGAGCAGCACGTCGTCGACCACTTCGTGCGCTGGCTGGACGTTGTCGCCGAAAGCGATGGCGCAGTGTGCATTTCGAAGGCGGTGGCGGACGAGTTCGAGGAATGGATGACCGGGCGCAAGATCGTGCGCCAGCGTTCGTTCGCGCTGAACTGGTTCCATCTGGGCGCGGATATCGCGAACTCCGTCCCGACCACCGGCATGCCGAAAAATGCGGCAAGCGTGCTGGAGGCGTTGGCGGCGCGGCCGAGTTTCCTGATGGTCGGCACCCTGGAGCCTCGTAAGGGGCATGCGCAGGTACTGGAGGCGTTCGAGCAGCTGTGGTCGAGCGGCGTCGACGCGAATCTGGTGATCGTCGGCAAGCAGGGGTGGATGATGGATGCGCTGGCGAGCCGCTTGCGTGCCCATGCTGAACGGGATCGCCGGCTGTTCTGGCTGGAGAGCATCAGCGACGAGTTTCTCGAGAAGGTGTATGCAGCGAGCGGTTGCCTGATCGCCGCGTCCACCGGCGAGGGTTTCGGGCTTCCATTGATCGAGGCAGCCCTGCACGGCGTGCCGATCATCGCGCGCGACATTCCGGTTTTTCGTGAAGTGGCCGGCGAACATGCATGGTATTTCCAGGCCGGCAAATCGGCGGATCTGGCAAACGCCGTGCGCGAGTGGCTGATGCGCCGCGAGGCGGGTACGGTTCCGGCCTCGACCGGGATGCCGTTCCTGTCGTGGTCGCAGAGTGCCGTGATGCTTGCCGGGAAAGTGTAGAGCAGGGCGCGTCGAATGCCCGGTTTTGCTGACAAGTCAGAGAACCAGCGACACGAATTGCATGTGTTGGATCGTTATGTTGGAACGAGTTTGAGGGGATGATGAAGACTTCCATTATTACTGGCATCACCGGTCAGGACGGTGCCTACCTTGCGCAGATTCTGCTCGAGAAAGGCTACACCGTTTACGGCACCTATCGCCGCACGAGCTCGGTCAACTTCTGGCGCATCGAGGAACTCGGGATCGCCAAGCACCCGAACCTGCATCTGATCGAGTACGACCTGACCGACCTGTCCGCGAGCATTCGTCTGCTGCAGACCACGGGCGCGACGGAAGTCTACAACCTGGCCGCGCAGAGCTTCGTCGGCGTGTCATTCGACCAGCCGGTCACCACCGCGGAAATCACCGGGATCGGCCCGCTGAACCTGCTCGAGGCGATCCGCATCGTCAACCCGAAGATCCGCTTCTACCAGGCGAGCACGTCGGAGATGTTCGGCAAGGTGCAGGCGATTCCGCAGATCGAGTCGACGCCGTTCTATCCGCGCAGCCCGTATGGCGTGGCCAAGCTGTATGCGCACTGGATCACGGTGAACTATCGCGAGAGCTACGATATCTTCGGCTGCAGCGGGATCCTGTTCAACCACGAGTCGCCGCTGCGCGGTCGCGAATTCGTCACGCGCAAGATCACCGACTCCGTCGCGAAGATCAAGCTCGGCCAGCTCGACGTGCTCGAACTGGGCAACATGGACGCGAAGCGCGACTGGGGCTTCGCGAAGGAATACGTCGAAGGGATGTGGCGCATGCTGCAGGCCGACGAGCCGGACACCTACGTGCTGGCCACGAACCGGACCGAAACCGTGCGCGATTTCGTGCGCATGGCGTTCAAGGCGAGCGGCGTCGACCTCGAGTTCAAGGGCAGCGACGTGAATGAAACCGGCGTCGATGTCGCGACCGGCAAGACGCTGGTTCGCGTCAATCCGAAGTTCCATCGCCCGGCCGAGGTCGATCTGCTGATCGGCAATCCGGAGAAGGCGAAGCAGAAGCTCGGCTGGGAGCCGAAGACGACGCTCGAGGAGCTGTGCGCGATGATGGTCGAAGCGGATTTGCGTCGAAATGAACGCGGCTTCTCGTTCTGACGCCCCGCGCGCCCTGGTGACGGGGCTCGGCGGCTTTACCGGAGATTACCTCGCGCAGTCGCTGCGTGCGGCCGGCTATCGCGTGTTCGGCACCGCGCACGGCGCCGAAGCGACGGGCGCCGACATGTACCGCGTCGACTTGTGCGACCGCGCCGCGCTCGCGCAGGTCGTCGCGGACGTGCAGCCTGACGTGGTGGCGCATCTGGCCGCGATCGCATTCGTCGCGCATGGCGACGCCGATGCGATCTATCGCACCAACGTGGTCGGCACGCGCAACCTGCTGGAGGCGCTCGCGAACCTGGAGAACCGTCCGAAGGCGGTCCTGCTGGCGAGCAGCGCCAACATCTACGGTAACGCGGCGGTCGAGGTCATCGACGAATCGGTCGAACCGAATCCGGCGAACGACTACGCGGTCAGCAAGCTGGCGATGGAATACATGGCGCGTCTTTGGCGCGACAAGCTGCCGATCGTCGTTGCACGTCCGTTCAACTACACGGGCGTCGGCCAGTCGCCGCAATTCCTGCTGCCGAAGATCGTCGGCCATTTCCAGCGCGGCGAGCGCGTGATCGAGCTCGGCAATATCGACGTCGAGCGCGATTTTTCCGACGTTCGGCGCGTGGTGGACGCCTATCGGCGCCTGCTTCAACTGGCGCCGGCCGGCGGCGTGTTCAACGTATGCTCGGGCCGGGCCGTATCGCTGAAGGCGGTGATCGCGATGATGGAACAGATCGCCGGCTATTCGATCGAGGTGCGCGTCAACCCGGCATTCGTGCGGGCGAACGAGGTACGCCGCTTGCAGGGTGACGGTGCGCGCTTGCAGGCCGCCGTCGGGCCGCTCGAGGACATTCCGCTGGAAAGCACCCTGCGCTGGATGTTTGGCGGAGGGCGGGGGTGAAAGTCGGTTTCGGCACGACCGCCCTCGCGCGCAGCAGCGCGCATGGCGGTGTCGACGGCATCGGGTCGTATACGCGTGAACTGGGGCGGGCGCTGCTGGCCCACGGCGGGGTCGACCTGGTTCCCGCTGGCTTCGGCGCGGTCGTCGGCAGCGATGCATTTCCGGGCGCCCGGCCGCCCGTGAATCTGGGCGGGCACGCGGTCGCGACGGTGCTGGGCGCCGTCACGCCGTGGTCCTGGGTCGACACGCAGGCGTTGCGCGCCGAGCGCGTCGACGTTTTCCACGCGACGGATCACTTGATTCCGAAGCTGTCGGGCACGCCGGTGATCGCGACGCTGATGGATGCGATCCCGCTGTCGCATCCTGAGTGGACGACGGTCCGCCTGGCTGCGCTGCGCCGCTGGCTGTTGCGGCGTTCCGGACATTGGGCCGATCATGTGATCACGATCTCCGATTATTCGAAGCGCGAAATCGTCGAGCATTTCGGCATCGCGCCCGACCGGATCTCGGTCGTTCCGCTGGGCGTGCATCCGCGCTTCTTCGAGCGGATCGACGCAGCCGAGCGGGCAGCAGTGCTGAAGCGGCTCGGCCTGCCCGACCAGTTCTTCCTGTGCGTCGGCACCTTGCAGCCGCGCAAGAACCTCGAGCGGGTGGTCGATGCCCACGCGAGCCTGCCGGCCGCACTGCGCCGCGACATCCCGCTGGTGATCGTCGGCCGCGCCGGGTGGGGCTGCGATCAGCTCGTCGCGCGCCTGGGCGCGGACGAAAGCGGCAGCGTGCGCTGGCTCCAGTATCTGCCCGACCACGACGTGCGCGCGCTGATGCAGTCGGCCAGCGCGCTCGTGTTCGCGTCGCTGTGCGAGGGTTTCGGGCTGCCGGTCGTCGAGGCGTTCGCGTCGGGGCTGCCGGTGATCGCATCGAATACGACGTCCGTTCCCGAAGTCGCGGGCGACGCGGCGATCCTGGTCGACCCCGCCAGCACCGGCGACATCGCCGACGGGATGCGCGTGATCGTCGAGCAGCCGGGCCGGGCCGCCGCGTTGCGCGAAGCCGGGCTTGCGCGTGCGCGCGAACTGAACTGGCCGGCCTGCGCGGCGCAGACCCTGGCCGTCTACGACACCGTCCTGCGCGGGACGCGTCGTTCATGAATGAATTTGCTGCGAGGAGTACCGCGTGAAGTTGGGGGTGGATATCACCTGGATGGTGGGCAACTACCGCGGCATGGGGCGGTTCGCCCGGCAACTGGTGGCGCCGGTCGGCGCATCGGTCCTGGGCCTTGCGCCGGACGGCGTGAACGCCGACGAATGGCGGTGCGTGAGCGGCGGCCGCGGTTTCTTCCCGTGGTGGGAGCAGGTCGAGCTGCCGCGCCTTTGCCGGGAACAGAAGCTCGACTACCTGCTGTGCCCGTACAACACCGGGCCGCTGCGATCGATCGGCAACACGCGGCTGATCGCGGTCGTTCACGACCTGATCTACATGAAGCCGTGGAGCGTGCTGCCGCCGGCAAGATCGCTGTACCAGACCGCCGGACGCGTCTATCGCCGGCACGTGGTGCCACGGCTCGCGCGCCGGGCGGACGTCGTGCTGACCGTTTCGCGATTCACGCAGCGTGAGCTGGTGGAGACGTTCGGACTGCGTGAGGCGGACGTGCAGGTCATTCCGTGCGCGATTTCGGACGACTGGTTCGCACCGCCGTTGAGTCGCGCGGAGCGCGCGCCGTACCTGTTTACGGTGGCGGGCGAGGTGCCGAGCAAGAACGTCGACCGGTTGCTGCAGGCTTTCGCGATCGCGCGGCCGGCGCTGGACGACGATGCGCGGCTCCGGATCGCCGGCATCAACGTCGAGCATCACGCGCATTTTCGCGAGCGGGCGAATGCACTCGGGCTCGCGCGCCACGTCGAACTGCTCGGCTACGTGTCGCGCGACGAACTGCGCGAGCAGTACCGGCGAGCGCGTGCCTTCGTGTTTGCTTCGCTGTTCGAAGGATTCGGAATTCCGCCGCTGGAAGCGATGGCGTCCGGCACGCCCGTCGCGTGCAGCAACACGACGTCGATCCCCGAGATCGTCGGTGCGTGCGGCCTGCAGTTCGATCCGTATTCGGTGGAAGACATGGCGGAGCAGATCCGCCAGGTATGGTGCGACGACACGCGCTTCGAGGTGGCGTTCGGCGACGGGATGGATCGCGCGCGCACCTTTTCGGAATCCGCTGTCCGTCCGAAGATCGAGGATTTCTGGGCGCGCCTGTCATGAGCGAAAACAAGAAGAAGCTGCTGGTGCTGACGCCCCGGTTTCCGTATCCGGTGATCGGCGGCGACAAGCTGCGGATCTATCACCTCTGCAGGATGCTGTCGCGCCATTACTCGCTGACGTTGCTGAGCCTGTGCGACAGTCAGGAAGACATGCATGCCGAAGTGCCGGCCGACGGCGTGTTCGACCGCGTCGAACGGGTCTTTCTGTCCAGGGCGCGTTCGTACGTCAATACGCTGCTCGCGCTGCCCACGCGCACGCCGCTGCAGGTGGCGTATTACCGCAGCCGCGCGTTTGCGGCGGCCGTGTCCCGGCTGCTGCCGTCGCATGACGGCGCGTTCGTGCACCTGGTGCGCTGCGCGGAGTACGTGCGCAAGTCGGACAAGCCGCGCGTGCTCGAAATGACCGACGCAATCTCGCTCAACTACAGCCGCGTCAAGCAACTCAGGAAAGCGCGGGGGCTGAAGTCGCGCGTGTTCGGCATCGAGGCGAAGCGCCTGCTCGACTACGAGCGCACGATCGTCGACGACTTCGACCTGTCGGTACTGGTGTCGAAGACCGATCGAGATTACCTGTTTCCCGGCGAGTCCGGCAAGCGGGTGATGGTGTGTTCGAACGGCGTGGATCTTTCCGGCCTGCCGTATGCGGCGCGCAGCATGGCGAGCCGCTTGCTGGTGTTCATCGGCGACATGCGCACGGTGCAGAACCAGGACATGTGCCACTACTTCGCCGAAGCGGTGCTGCCGTTGCTGCGCCGGCGTGCCGACTATCGCTTCCGGATCGTCGGCTCCATTGCCCCCGCGCTGGCCGAGCAATTCCGCGCGTACGACGGCGTCGAGGTGACCGGCCGCGTCGAATCGGTCGCGCAGGCCGCGGCCGACGGCGCGATCGGCGTGTGCCCGATGCGGATCGGCGCCGGCGTGCAGAACAAGATCCTCGAATACATGGCGCTCGGGCTGCCGGTCGTCACGACGTCGCTGGGGCACGAAGGGCTGGGTGCGAAAAGCGGGGAGGACCTGCTGATCGCCGATACGCCGCAGGAATTCGTCGACTGTATCGAAATGCTTGTTAGCGACGAGGATGCAGCGGTCGGGATGGCTGAGCGAGCGAGGATGTTCGTCGAGCGCGAGCACGGGTGGGAGCGGATGGTTGCGCCGCTCTCGGGACGAGTAGATGAGTTGACGGGGCGAATGCGTGGAAAGGATTAGGCATTTAAAAGCATGATATTAACGGGATGTACTACGCGCCCACAGAATAATTGATGAGACCGCATGAAAATTCTGAACATTGCAGAGCGATTCGTTTTTGAGAGTCGTCCATCGCGGCTTATTGCCGTCGTTTTGGCCGTTTCCTTGATGAAGACTGGAGTTTGGGCGATTCCCAATCTTGGTGCTTCTCAGTTGCTGGCTCAAGATCCCTTCCATAATCCGTTCTCCGATCCGGGGGCGCAGTACCTGTTCTGGAACTGGTTGGGGCCATTCATCGCATGGTTGCTTCACGCCACGTCGACAGAAAGTTTTTTCATACTTCATTTGGCGTTTTCGTGTGCTTTTACACTGATTTTCATTTGGACGTTGTTTTCCAGGCTTGATGGTCGCTCCGCGCGTATTGCACTATTGATTTTTGCGGCGCTTCCGGTGTCGACGACGGCTTATTATTGGGTATCCTACGATTCGCTCACACTGTTGCTGATGACATGCGCACTTGCACTGCCGAATGGCCGAGTCATTGTCGTGTTGATCGGGGCGGCACTTGGGATGCAGCATTTTGAGCAATCCATCGTTGGTAGCATGGCGGTCTTTGGCGCGATGGTCGTGGGGAAGATATATCGCGATGAGAAAGCGTACACATGGCAATGGCTCCTAAGCCTGATTGCTGGCATCGTTATCGGAAAATTGATATTGATGGGTATTGTGCGGCACTGGGGTATCGAAGTGAATTCTGGTCGCACCTTTTGGCTGGAAAAGAACTTGTCAATGACGCTGCATCAGTTTCTTTACCATCCGTTCGTCACGGTATTTTCGGCTCTTGGTACTGCCTGGTTGATCGCATTCAAGCAGTTCGATGCCGGTAGAAAAGCTGTCCCAATGCTTCTGGGGCTGGGGGCGCTCTTGCTGCTACTTCCAATTTCAGGGGATCAGACGCGCGTTTTCGCTGTATCGAGTTTCTTTCTGCTGAGCGTCTACTGGTTACTTAATTCGAGCTTCCTTGGTTCCATTGACGATCGAACTGCAGCAGTTTTATTCGTTGCATGGCTGGTGGTGCCTTGGGCTTGGGTATGGGGCGCAGTGCCACGAGCATCCGCGTTCCCGATGGATGTGGTCTATGTGCTGCACCATGCTTTTGGATGGTTCACCATGAAGTACGACATGCTCAATTGGCCGTTTTACTGATTCGAGACGCAGTTGAGTTCGAACGTATCCCGACAGGCGCGTAGATCGTTTTGCCACTCAACCTGCTCGGGAACGAGTTGTGCACAATCAAGACGATGCCCAGGCTACGCTGTTTGACGATATCGTCGACAGTGGATAGGCCGTTTCGACGGCTCAGCTTTCGTGATGCCGGAAGCTGAACTTCTTGTGCCCGATGTAGCTGGAGAAAACCGGGACGATCACGCCGACCAGGTGTGCGATGTCCCGGTCATGCCAGTGCAGGCCGAGTCGCGGAAAGACGTAGTACGCAAGACCGACGCTGACGAGCCACGTCTGAAACACAGCGACCAGGTTCACCAGCGTGAAGAAAAACGCCGAGCGCCCGGTGGACTGCGTACTTTTCTTGAAGACGAACAGCTTGGCCAGGATGAACGCCGTGATCATGCCGGTCACATAGGCGACGACGATCGCGGCCGAGTAGGGCATCCACAGGTTGTAGAGAATCCGGCTGCCCCAGTTGACGGCCGCGGCGAAGCCGCCCGTCAGCAGGAACAGCAGGAATTCCCGGGAAACGAGGCCGCGCTTCGCGGTTCGGGCAATGTCGGTCATACCATTCTGGCCATTTCGCGTGCGAGCCCGATACTCTCGGAGATGCCGCGGTCTTCGGGGTAGTAATACGACGTGTCGGCGACCAGCAGGCCCTGCACGGGCAGCTGGATCGGCGGCAGGCGATCGGCGAAGCCCGGCTCGCACACCGGTTGCGCGAAGCGGTAGCGGCTCGCGCGCACGTCGATGAAATCGTCGGGCGTGATCGCGGGATTGATCTTCATCAGGTAGCGCTTCACCTTGTCGATGAAGGCCGTATCCGGCTGCTGGTAGACCGGGTGTTCGCCCGGCACGTAGAACGGAACGTACACGACGTGCGCATCGAGCGGACGCAGGTTCGTGTATTCGACGATCCCCGGAATGTCCATCTCCGGATCGTTGGTGTTGAGCCAGAAGTTCTCGGTGACCGGCTTGCGCAGCTTGGCGATCACGCACACCACCGCGACGTTCTTCACGCTCGCGAATTTTTCCAGGATGTCGGTCGGGAGATCGGGCATCACGCGCGGCACGTACGGCAGCGGAATGGTGCTGATGACCTTGTCGAACGCGAGCGACTCGCCACCCGCCTCGACGCCGGCGACCTTGCCGTTCTCGATCAGCACCTTGCTGACCGGCGTGCCGAGCCGGAACTCGCCGCCGTTCGCTTCGATGTAGCGGCGCATGCCTTCGAGCAGCGTATCCGAGCCGCCGTCGAGGTAGCCGAGCTTTTCCTTGAAGAGGTTGTAGCGCGACCGGCCGATCCGGCGCACGCGGCTCCAGATCCACGCGGCGGAGAGGCTGCGCGCGTGATCGTAGAACTTGTAGTCGAACAGGCGGCGCCACAGCACTTCCCACGCTTCCTCACCCACCCAGCGGCGAATCCAGCCGGTCGCCTCGAGCTTGTCGAGCGGCTTCCAGTCGTCCCGGCGCGTGCAGAGAAACGCGTGCAGCCCGTAGCGGATCTTCGCGGTCAGGCCGAGTCCCTTGAACTTCAGCAGTGCGATCGGATTGCCCCACGGCTGCACGCGATCCTGGTAGAAGTACCCCATCTTCGTCTCGCGCCAGTGCATCTTGTCTTCGAGGCCGAGCTCCTGCAGCACCTTCAGGAACGCGTGATCGGAAATCGCGTGGAAGTGGTAGTAGCGCTCGATCGAGAGCCCGCCGAAGTCGAAGCATGCGGCCATGCCGCCGACGCGGTCGTCTGCCTCGAAGATCACAGGCTTGCGCCCGTCCTTGACGAGCTGGTAGGCAACGCCGAGCCCCATGGGGCCGGCACCGAGGACGGCAATACGGTCTGCGCTCATGGCTTTAGAACTCTAGTGCGATGTGGCTGTAGGTCGGGTCGTTGAAGGTTTCGGTCATGGCCTTGTCGAGCGGTGTGGCCTGGATGCCGAAGATGCCTTCCCAGTCGATCACCTCGAACTCGTCGCCGGCGGTGAGCGCCTTCAGCTGGTCCGCGGTGAACGGCGGATTGCTGTCGAACAGCGCGTAGATCTTCAGCAGCACGTAGAACAGGCCGTACGGGATCTTCACGATCGCGCAGCGTGCGTGGGTCGCGCGCTTGATCTGGCGGATGAGGTCGATGTAGTCGACGCGCTCGAGTCCCGTGATGTTGAAGGCCTGTCCGGCCTTGCCGGAGCGGATGCAGCTGATGATCACGTTGCAGAAATCGCCGACGTAGAGCGGCTGGCGCATGTAGCGGCCGCTGCCCGGGATCGGGAACACCGGCACGCGGTGCATGAAGCGCGACAGCCAGCCGAGGTGCTTGCGGTCGAACCAACCGAACATCAGCGTCGGGCGCAGGATCACGCAGTTGATGCCCGATGCGGCGACGATCTCTTCCTGCTCGCGCTTGGTTTCCGTGTACCAGTCGTCCCCCACGGAATTGACCACTGACGAGCTGATGTGCACCGTATGGGGAATGGCATAGCGCTTGATCACCTCGAGCACGTGCTTCGTCGACGTGATGTTGTTGCGCACGAACGGCTCGCGGGTCGGCGCGCCGATCTGGGCCTGCAGCATGACGACCGTGTCTGCGTGTTCGAAATGCTTGTCCCAGTCGCCCGGCTCGGCGAGATCGGCGAACACGGCGGTGACGTCCGGATGCACCTGGCGCAACACGTTCAGGTTCGCTTCGTGCTTGTCGAGGACGACGATGTTCGAGTAGCCCTGCTGCTTCAGGCGGGCGACGAGGTTCTGACCGACCAGGCCGGCGCCGCCAGGGAGGACGATACGGGTTTGATTCATGATGTCGGGTGTCTGCATGAGAGGGGCGGGCGCGTCGCGGTCGTTACAGGGACAGGCGCTTGAAGACGAACTGCGGCACCGAGCGGATGATCAGCATGATCAGCGACCAGAAGCACGGCGTATACAGCACGTTCTTCTTCTTCTCGATGGCGCGGGTGATGTCCTTCGCGACTTTGTCCGGCGACGCGACGAGCGGGCCGGGCAGCGGCAGCCCCGCCGTCATCGCGGTGGCCACGAAACCGGGCTTGATCGTGACGAGGTGGACGCCGGCCTTGTAGAGCCGTGCGCGCAGGCCTTCGCAGAACGCGGCGAGCGCGGCTTTCGCGCTGCCGTACAGATAGTTGGACGGGCGGCCGCGGTCGCCGGCGACCGAGCCGATCACCGCGATCGCGCCGCTTCGTGCCGCCTCGAGCGTGTTCGCGATCGTGGTCAGCAACGCGATCACCGACGTCGCGTTGGTGTTGAATTCGCGCACGGCAACGGCAGGGTCGGCCTGGCACAGCGCCTGGTCGGGCAGCGTGCCCGGTGCGACCAGCACGATGTCGGGCGCGCCGTCGAACGCGCGCCGGCAGTCGTCGAGCATCGCGGCGTGCTGTCCCAGCGCGTTGATGTCCAGCGTGTGCGTGGCCGCGAGCGTCGCGCCACGAGCGAGCAGGTCGTCGGCCACTTGTTGCAGGCGCTCAGCGTTGCGCGCGACCAGGAACAGCCGGGCGCCCTGAGCGGCCCAGACGCGTGCACAGGCCATCGCAATGCCTGAGGTCGCACCTACTATCAGTATCTTTTTCTGCATGGTCATGTACGGGTGACGCGATCCCAGAAACGGGAAAGCAGCGCGGGATCGCGCAGGGTTTCGACCTGTTCCCAGTCCGGATAGGCCGTTCGGAAGTCCTGACCCGTCATATGGGCGTCCTTCGCCGGATAGATTCTTCCCGCGGCGTCGCGGACGATGGTGTCGAGGACGGCAAAGAGCCGGCGGTTCTGTTCGTCGCGCTGCGGAAAGTCGAGCGCGAGCGACGTGCCTTCCATCGGGAACGACAGCAGCCCGGGCGACCGGACGTCTCCGCAACGCTTCAACACGGCCAGAAACGATCCGGTTCCGCTGTCGGCGATCGCGCGCAGCATGTCGCGCGTCGCATCGCGGGCCACCGCGCGCGGCACGACGCATTGATACTGCTGGAAGCCTTGGCGCCCGTAGATCCGGTTCCACTCGAGCAGGCCGTCCAATGGATAGAAGTACTGGTCGTAGCTGACGGTGGAGCGGGCTTCGCGGGTCTGCTGGCGGTGATAATACAGGCCGTTGAACGCGCGCAGGGTCACCTTGTTGAAAACCGGCGCCGGAAAGGTGAACGGCACCGTGCGTTTTCCGCGCCGGTCGACTTCCAGCGGCCCTTCGCTCGCATGGTCGCCGACCATGAAGATGCCGCGCCCGAGCTGCTCGCCTCGACCGAGGCAATCCACCCAGGCGACGCTGTATTCATGCACGGGATCGTAGGCTTCCGACAGCGCGAAGAATTCGTCGAGATCGCCGAAGCGGATGCTGGTCACGTCGATTCGGCTCGACCGGATGGGCATCAGCTGGATCTCGGCCCACTGGATCAATCCGGTCAGGCCCAGGCCGCCGATTGTCGCGGCATGGAGTGCCGCGTTCGTGTCCGCCGCGCATTCGAGCATGGTGCCGTCGCTGCGGGCCAGCATGAAGCGGCGTACATGACGGCCGAACGTGCCGCGCACGTGATGGTTCTTGCCGTGCACGTCGTTCGCGATGGCTCCGCCGAGCGTCGCGTATTTGGTCCCGGGCGTGACGGGCAGCATCCAGCCGCGCGGTATCGCGACGTCCAGAATCTGCTCGAGCGTGATGCCGGGCTCCGCGCGCAGCACGCCCGCTTCCCAGTTCGCGCCGATCAGCCGGTCCAGCGAGCGGGTTCGCAGCACGTGGCCGGACGCGGCCAGGCAACTGTCGCCGTAGCTTCTGCCGTTGCCGTAGGCGAGCGTGGTTTCATGCGCACCGACGACCCCTGCCCAGGTGCCGGGCAGGTCGTTGCGCCACGCAACGTCGTGCGGGGTTTGCGGGTGGGCGGGGTAGCGTCCCCATGAAAGCACCGTGCGCATGGTTCAGATCGCCGCCCAGAAAACCAGGCCGCACAGGCCGATCACGACCAGGCTCACCCGGTCGCGGACCGCGAAGATGATCGGGTCGTCGTGCATGTGGCCGCGGTGCGCGAGGATCCAGGTCCGGCTGATCCAGTAGAGCAGCAACGGACACGCGAGCCAGATCAGCTGCGGGTGACGGTAGAGATGTGCGGTCTTCGGGTCCTGGATGTACATCGCCAGCACGAGCACGGACAGATAGCCCGATGCGCTGCCCAGCGACGAGACCAGTTCGAGATCGCTCGCGACGTATCCGCGGCCGCGCGACTGGGTCAGCCCGCGCTTTTTCATCGACAGTAGTTCCGCGTAGCGCTTGACGAGCGCGAGGCTGAGGAAGATGAACATCGAGAAGGCCAGCAGCCAGAACGTCAGATGCGTCGCGATGGCCGTTGTGCCCGCAACGATACGCACCGTATAGAGCAGTGCGAGCACGACGACGTCGACCATCACCAGGCGCTTGAGCACCGCCGAGTAGGCCAGCGTCAGTGCGTAGTAGCCGAGCAGCACCGCCGAGAAGCGCCACGGCAGTGCGACGTATGCGAGCGCGAACGCGCCGACCAGCAGCGCGGGAAACGCGGCCAGCCCCCACGCGAGCGGCAGCGCGCCGGATGCGAGCGGGCGCCGGCATTTGGTCGGATGGTGGCGGTCGTCCTCGAGATCGAGCAGGTCGTTGAGCAGATAGACGCTCGACGCGCAGAGGCCGAAGGCGACGAATGCCAGCGCCGCATTGACGATCAGGTGGGGCGAGCCCAGCATGTGTCCGGCAAGCAGCGGCAGGAAGATCAGCAGGTTTTTCAGCCACTGATGCATGCGCAGCGACCGGGCCCACGTCTTCAGCGCCGGCGGACGGGATTCGAACACACGCTCGACGTTGCCGGCTTTTTCCGCCGCGCGTTTGACGGCGGCCGGTGCGTTGACGACGTACGCACGCTCGGCGGCCTGCCAGACCGGAAGATCGTCGCGCGAGTTGCCGGCATAGTCGAAGCCATGTTCGCCGAAGCGGGCGACGAGCCGGTCCCGTTTCCGATGCGCGGACAGGTTGACCTGGTCGTTGGTCGCCAGGACTTCGTCGAACAGCGCGAGATGCTCGGCGATCGCGTGCGCGTACTTCTCGTGGCTGGCGGTGGCCAGCACGATCGTGCGTCCGTTCGCGCGTTCGTCCTTGAGCCACTCGACGATCTGCGGATCGAACGGCAGCACGCTGACGTCGAGATCGGTCTCGGCGGCCAGCCGCGACTTGAGCACGGGCTTTCCGCCGCGGAGCAGCCACGCGAGCGGCGCGTGACAGCGAAGCGGCGAAGACTTCAGGTAACAGAACCCGGATTCGATCAGGACGTCCGAACGAAGCAGGGTGCCATCGAGGTCAACAACGAGCGGTCTGCCGATCATAGTTAGGTGCTGCAGTGGCGGGTCGAATCAAACAGCATGAGCAGACGGTTGCAAGTACCTTCGAGTTCGCCTCAACGGGCGAGGCCGAGTCCGTATAACGACACGCCGAGAGTGCGCGGATCGTTGGATACGCCCAGGGATCTGGGCGACACGATGTCGGGATCGACGAAGCGGATATCGAGCCGGCCCTGATCCACCCGTTCAATCGGGATGCGAATCGTCTGCCGCGGCGTGCCGGCATCGAACGTGGCGTGGTAAGGCGGGGCGTTGTTCACATGGATCGTCAGATGCTGGGCGGAATTCGGGCGCGGCAGGAATGCGCCGAGATCCAGTTGCAGGGTGCCCGAGTATCCGTTGTGTACCTTCAGTAGCAGGTGGGCTTCGTTTGCTTGCATCCAGACGGATTCCGGCTCCACGAACGACCAGCCGTCGCCGAGAATGATGCCGAAGATGCCCGGGTTCTTTGCGACCGACAGGTAACCGACATCCGAAAAGTCGTCAGGGTATTTTCTGATCAGCAGGCCCGCGGCTTCGATATCCGCCGGTGTGCGATTGTCGGCCGTCGCGCCGGAAACCTCGTATTGCGTGTGATTCGCGATCTCGTCCGGGGTGCACCGCGCGTCCTTCGTAAACAGGATATGCCAGTTCTGCCGGACGCAGAACAGATTGTTCCCGCGGCGCTTGGCATAGGCCTCCAGGCCGACGACCGTCATCCATACCTTGTCCAGGCTGGGGCGGTTGTTGAGGTTCAGGACGATGCGCCCGTCCGGTTTGATCTTTTCCAGCTTGTTGTACAGGTCGACGACGTCGGGGCGCGTATAGGCATCGGCATAAGCCGGCGTGTTGTCGATTTTCCGGGCGGTGACGATCAGCAGAACGGGGATTGCAATTGTCGCCAGCATCGCGAACGACCTGGGCGACGACACATGCATGATCCACACGACGATCAAGCTGGCGGCCAGCGCGGGAACCGCATAGTAGAAGTACCCGATGTATTTCTGGTCGAGCATGTCGACCCCGAACTTCGAGTAGACGAACATGGCCGCCGTGGCGGCGAGCAGCGTGGCCAGCAGGCCGAGTATCTCGACGGGCATCGTCCAGTGTTTGCTGGACAGGCCATGAACGAACAACGCGCCGATCACGAATATCGCCGCAATGAAGATCGCGTTGCCACCCCAGAATTGGGCAGCATACTGAAGCGATTCGCTGAGCGTATTGGAGCGGTGCTGTTTGCCGAACGAGATGTAGTCGGCTATCGGGCCTGGCGGATGGCGCAGCGTCTCGATTGCCAGCGGAACGAAGAACAGCAGCAGAACGCCCACGGCCCGGGCGATCCGCCCGGCGTTCGTTCGCCAGTATTCCAGACCGAACATCACCTGATCGGCGGGCAGCTTGCGATGCACGAGCGCGTTGTAGAGCACGAGCAGCACGAAGATGATCCCGAGCGTCGACAGGAACGACACGTGCCCGTTGATCAGAAAGCCCGCACTCAGTGCCAGCGGCATGAGCATGTCGGCTTTCCCGGACGCGAACCGGGATGCGGCGACGAGCGCGGCCGCGAACGGGAAGAAATAGAGCTCCGGAAACCACATGCCGGCGAAGAACTGGAAGTTCTGATACGCGACGATGCAGAGGAATGTGGCCGTCACGAGACCGGCGCCGCGTACGGATCCGACGATGGTCCGGAGCATCCGGAACACGACCGCGATCCACGCTGCGTTGTACAGGATCGACGCAACCATCTGGCCGGAAAACGGCGATGCGACGACATGCAGCCAGTCGTACAGGAACAGCTCGCCGAATGCCTGCACGTACAGGATCGCGGGGCCGGGGTGGTTGAACCCGACCCGCGAGTAGTTTCCGACGAACAGATCGAGATGTTTCGCTTTCTGGATCAGCAGGCTGTTGGCAGCGAAGTCCGAAATCTCGATGTGATTGACGTTGATCAACGGCCAGTTGATCAGCAGCAGCGCGAACGCAAGGACACCGAAAATCAGCAGATCGGGCAGGCAGGGGTTTTTAGCAATGGAATTTTGAGTTGATGGGTGCTTCTCGTTTGCGTCCAACATGGATCCCATTGGTCTCACTTGTTCTATGACTCGTCTTGGCGCACAAGCGGTTCGCGCACCGGTTTTCGGCGTTCCAGGCGGGCGCTATCATGCAGGAAAAAGCGTGATATTTCAACCTCTTGCGTGCGTGTCGAATGTGTGTTGCGATGAATTCGGGATAGCACCCGGAGGGCCGCGCGAGGAGCGCGCATCGCCTGTTTTGCTCCTCGGGCGAGGTTGCCGAAGCGTGTCCGAACCGTGCGATCGAAACCCGGGACCTAAACGGTATACTGCGGGTCTATTAGGCATTCGAACATCATTCATGTATCGAATGAGCATGGGTGTCCGCCGACCGGGTCGCGCGCCGCGCCCATGCGTCTTCCTCAACCGCTTTGCCTGGAAACATCGCCGATGCATGTCGTGGTAACGGGGGCGAGTGGCTTCGTGGGCCGCGTCCTCTGCCGTACCCTGGTCGAGAACGGTCATCGGGTGACCGGCCTCGTGCGCCGCGCCGGCACCGCGCCGGCCGGCGTCGACGAGTGGGTGTACACCGGCCCCGAATTCGCCGATATCGAAACGCAGTGGCCGGCCTCGGCCCGTGACGCCGACTGCGTCGTGCATCTCGCCGCGCGCGTGCACGTGATGAACGACGCCGCCGCGGATCCCGACGCCGCGTTTCGCGCGATGAACGTCGATGGCACGCTGCGCGTGGCCGCCGCCGCGCACCGGCATGGCGTGCGTCGCATCGTGTTCGTCAGCAGCATCAAGGCCATCGCCGAAACCGACGGCGGCCAGCCGCTGCGCGAAGACAGTCCCGCCCGCCCCGAAGATCCGTACGGCCGTTCCAAGCGCGATGCCGAAGTGCGGCTTCGGCAATTCGGCGACGACACCGGCCTCGAGACGGTGATCGTCCGGCCGCCGCTGGTGTACGGTCCCGAGGTCCGCGCGAACTTCCTGAGAATGATGGACGCCGTATCGCGCGGCGTGCCGCTGCCGCTCGGAGCAATCACCGCGCGCCGCAGTGTCGTCGGCGTCGACAATCTCGTGGACGCGTTGCTGCGCTGCGTGATCGATCCGCGCGCGGCGCACGCGTGTTTCCACGTCGCCGACGACGACGCGCCGTCGGTCGCCGGCCTTCTGCGCATGGTCGGCGACGCGCTCGGCCGGCCGGCAAGGCTCTTTCCGGTCCCGCTCGCCGTGTTGCGGCTCGCCGGCCGCCTGACCGGCCGCAGCGCCGCGATCGACCGCCTGACCGGCGGCCTGCAGCTCGATACGAGCCGCATCCGGCGCGTGCTCGGCTGGCAACCTCCCCATACGACCCGGCAGGGTCTCGAGGCGACCGCCGCATGGTATCGTTCGCGCGATACCCAGAACTAACCGACATGTCTTTCCCGATCTCCACGTGGCCGGCCGCGCTCGCGCTGGCCCTGGCCGCGGCCGTCGCATCGACGGCCATCCTGCGCGTGCTGCTTGCGACCGGTCTCGCATGGCGGCTGGCCACCGACATTCCAAACGATCGTTCGCTCCATACGCTGCCGACACCGCGCGTCGGCGGCTGGGGCATCGTGCCCGTGTGCGTCGTCGCGCTGCTGGCGCTCGCACCGCGGCTGGGGCTGATCGCGGCCGCGGCAGCCGGGCTCGCCGCGCTGTCCCTGATCGACGACCGGCGCGGGCTGCCGGCGCGCGTGCGGTTCTCCGCGCACCTCGCGGCGGTCGTTGCGCTGGTCGCCGTCTATCCTGCCGCTGCGCCGTGGTGGCTGCTGGTCGGCGTGGGCTTCGTGATGGTCTGGCTGACGAACCTGTACAACTTCATGGACGGCGCGGACGGTCTCGCGGGCGGGATGGCGCTGTTCGGCTTCGGCGGCTATGCGGTCGCGGCGCTGGGCGGCGCAAATCCGTCGCCCGACCTGGTCGTGGCCGGCGCGGCGGCTGCCGGCGCGGCGCTCGGCTTTCTTCTGCTGAATTTCCATCCGGCGCGGCTGTTTCTCGGCGACGCCGGTTCGATTCCGCTCGGCTTTCTCGCCGGCGCGCTCGGCTACTGGGGCTGGCGCACGGATGTGTGGCCCATCTGGTTTCCGGCGCTGGTGTTCTCGCCCTTTATCGCAGACGCATCTGTAACACTTTCGAGACGTCTGTTACGCGGAGAAAAGTTCTGGCAAGCGCACCGGGAGCATTATTATCAAAGGATGGTGCGATCGGGGATTGGCCACCGTCGTACCGCTCTTTGTTGGTACCTCATCATGCTCGCAGGCATAATCGTCGCCGTGTGGGCAAAGGGCCGCCCTGAACTGCAGCAGTGGCTGTCGTTCGTCGCTTGGTACGGCGTCCTGGCATGTCTCGGATTGGTGATCGACATGCGTTGGCGCCGGTTTCAGTCGGCCGCCAAAAACAACTCGTGAGGTTTCCCGCCGATGTTGCGATCCAAAGCATCATGGCTGTCGCTGAGTGCTTTCCTGTTCGACCTGATGGCGGTTGTGGCCGCCTGGTTGTTCGCCTATCTCGTCCGTTTCAACGGCAGTATCCCGCCTGACTTCCTGAGCGGAGGCTCGACCGCGCTCTTCTGGGTGCTGCCGGTCTACGCGCTGATGTTCCACGTGTTCGGCCTCTATCGCGGCCTGTGGGTGTTCGCGAGCCTGCCCGATCTGATGCGGATCTCGAAGGCTGTGATCGGTGGCGGCGTGATCGTGATGATCGGCGCCGTGATGTTCCAGCCGTCGCCGATCATTCCGCGCTCGGTGCTGCTCGTGTCCCCGCTGATGCTGTTTCTCGTGATGGGCGGCGCGCGTGCGCTGTATCGCGCGACCAAGGAGTTCTACCTGTACGGCGGACTCGTCGGGCAGGGCAAGCCGATACTGGTGCTCGGCGCGGGCACGGCCGGCGCGAGCCTCGCGCGCGAACTGTCGCGCTCGGGCGAGTGGCGCCTTGTCGGCCTGCTTGACGACGACGTCACCAAGCAGGGGCGCGAAATCTACGGCTACAAGGTGCTCGGCTCGTTCAACGACCTGCAGCACTGGACCGACGCGATGAAGGTCGAGTACGCGATCATCGCGATTCCGTCGGCATCCGTCGAAACGCAGCGCCGCGTCGCGACGCTGTGCGTGCGCGCCGGGATCAAGGCGATGGTGCTGCCGTCGCTGACCGCGCTGATGCCGGGGCAGGGCTTCCTGTCGCAGGTGCGGAACATCGACCTCGAGGATTTGCTCGGCCGCGACGCGGTGACGATCGACACGCCGCACGTCGAGGCGCTGCTGCGCGGGCGCGTGGTGATGGTCACGGGGGCGGGCGGCTCGATCGGTTCCGAACTGTGCCGGCAGATCCTCCGCTTCAAGCCGGCGCAACTGGTCGCGTTCGATCTCTCCGAATACGCGATGTACCGGCTCACGGAGGAACTGCGCGAGCGCTTCCCCGACCAGCCGGTGCTGCCGATCATCGGCGATGCGAAGGATTCGCTGCTGCTCGATCAGGTGATGTCGCGCTATGCCCCGCACATCGTGTTCCATGCGGCCGCGTACAAGCACGTGCCGCTGATGGAGGAGCACAACGCGTGGCAGGCGCTGCGCAACAACGTGCTCGGCACGTACCGCGTCGCGCGCGCGGCGATCCGCCACGACGTGCGCCATTTCGTGCTGATCTCGACCGACAAGGCCGTCAATCCGACCAACGTGATGGGGGCGAGCAAGCGGCTGGCCGAAATGGCCTGTCAGGCGTTGCAGCAGACGAGCGGTCGCACCCAGTTCGAGACGGTGCGGTTCGGCAACGTGCTAGGCAGCGCGGGCAGCGTGATTCCGAAGTTCCAGCAGCAGATCTCGAAGGGTGGCCCGGTGACGGTCACGCACCCCGAGATCACGCGATTCTTCATGACGATTCCTGAGGCGTCGCAGCTCGTGCTGCAGGCATCGAGCATGGGGCGCGGCGGCGAGATCTTCATTCTCGACATGGGCGAGCCGGTCAAGATCGTCGATCTCGCGCGCGACCTGATCCGCCTGTACGGTTTCTCGGAAGGGCAGATCCGCATCGAGTTCACGGGGCTGCGCCCCGGCGAAAAACTCTACGAGGAACTGCTCGCGGACGACGAGGCGACGACGCGCACGCCGCACCCGAAGCTGCGCATCGCCCGCGCGCGCGAAGTGCCGAACGGCCTGCTCGACGAACTGCTGCCGTGGCTGATGCAGAACCGCGTGCTGAGCGACGACGAGGTGCGGCGCGATCTGCGGCGCTGGGTGCCGGAATATCAGTCGACGGTGGCGCCGGTGCTGCAGAGCGTGCCGGACGTGCGGGTGGCCTCGAACGAGTGACGATCGTCCCGCCCGATGCGAATACCGGGTACGTTGCCCGACAGAAAAGCGCCGCGAGGCGCTTTTTTTCATTCAGCGCCGGCGGTTGACACGGCGCTTCGCTCGAGGCCGTCGCGCAGCGGATGCAACCCTCGCTCATGGCCGATTTCGGTCTCGCTCGGTCATTTGACTGCCGGCCGATTCCTGCATATGTTTGATCAAGGTAATCAGACGATTCGGTCAGCCCCCACGTCGACGCAATGTCGCTGAAAGCTGCCACGCTCGCTCGCCGCATCGTCCCGCCGGCGCCGTGCCATTCAGCGCCAGCCTGAATGCCGGACAGCGATCGGATGCCGCAGTAAAGAGCGATGTGAAAAGTTAAACAAGAAGCCCACAGTCGATACCGATCCGATGAAAGCGGAGCATATTGTCAGGGGAATCGGCGCGGCATGCATGCTGCTCGCGCTGACCGGTTGCGGCGACGACGCGGATCCGGCGGCGGCGGCCGTGCAGGCCGGCAAACTGTCGGCGCTGCGAGCCGCGGGCAACGTGGTGAGCGTGACGCCGTTGAGCGCGACGGCGTCGATCCACGTTGCGCTGGTGCTCCGGCTGAACGACGCATCCGGACTGAATCGCTTCCTGCGGCAGGCACGAACGCGCGGCAGCGCGAGCTTCGGCGCCGTGCTGAGCTCCGCGCAGATTGCCGCCCACTACGCGCCGCGCGCCGCGCAGGTCGCCACCGTGAGGGCCTATTTGGGCAACAAGGGTTTCACGAACATCGCGGTGGCCGGCAACAACATGATCGTCGAAGCCGATGCGCCGTCCGGTGTGGTGTCCGGCGTGTTCCGGACGACCCTCGTGCCGGTCGCGATGGCGGACGGCAGCCGTGCGCACATCAACACCACGCCGGAGACGGTGCCCGATGCGATCAGCGGAGTCGTTCAAGCCGTCCTGGGGCTCGATACCGCGACGCGCCTGCATCCGCACTTCGTGCGCGCTTCCGCTGCCGCCGGTGCGCGAACCGCCGGCACGTCGCCGCTGACCGACGCAGTCACGATCGGCCATAGCCCGACGGCGTTTCCCGGCATCTATTCGATGGGTAACGCACCGACGGCCGGCAACATCACCGTGGGCATCATCTCCGAAGGCGACGTGACGCAGCCGGTCAACGACCTGACGACATTCGAGACTAACAACCAGTTGCCCGCCGTCCCGGTTGTCGTGATCAATGCCGGGACACCAGGCACCGACACGAGCGGAAACACCGAATGGTCGCTCGACAGCCAGACCGTCGTCGGGATGTCCGGCGGCCTCAAGCAACTCGATTTCTACGTTGCGCCGTCGTTCTCGTGGAGCGACATGGCGCTCGCGATCAATCGCGCGGTGACGGACAACACCGCGCGGGTCGTCAACATGTCGATCGGCGGATGCGAGAACTGGGCGCCGACGGCATCGATCGACACACTGTTCGAACTCGCCGTTGCGCAAGGGCAGACCTTTTCGGTCAGTGCGGGGGATTCGGGCAGCACGGCGTACGGCTGCACTGGCACGTCGGTGCAATACCCGGCCAGTTCTCCCTACGTCGTGACCGTCGGCGGCACCACGCTCTATACGAACGGCGATGGCAGCTACGCCGGAGAAACGGCCTGGAACTCGGGCGGCGGCGGCATCAGCGGCATCGAGCCCCTTCCGTCGTGGCAGTCGAACGTGGCGGCGCTCGCCGGGAAAGCCTTTCGCGGCCTACCGGACCTGGCGTTCGACGCCGATCCCGACAGCGGCGAACTGGTCATCGTCGGCGGGCAGCTCGAGACGCTGGGGGGCACCAGCCTGTCCGCGCCGCTGTTCAGCGCGACCTGGGCGCGCATCCTGTCCGGCAGTTGTGCGACGAACCTCGGCTTCGCGG
Source organism: Burkholderia sp. Bp9016 (assembly GCF_003857765.1). Classification (NCBI taxonomy): domain Bacteria; kingdom Pseudomonadati; phylum Pseudomonadota; class Betaproteobacteria; order Burkholderiales; family Burkholderiaceae; genus Burkholderia; species Burkholderia sp. Bp9016. The sequence goes on along the minus strand of NZ_QTPY01000011.1, from coordinate 181,697 downwards.
CGCCGACGATATACGGTACAGAGGCAACGACGCCAGCCGTCTTTCGCGACATCGCCAGCGGCAGCAACGGCGCTTACAGCGCGGCTTCGGGGTGGGATTTCGTGAGCGGCTGGGGCACGCCGGTCGTCAGCGCGCTGCATTCGTCGATATGCGCGCCGACGTCGCCGATCTACGGCGGCAACCTCAATGAAGGGACGACGCTCGAGCCGGGGCAGATACTGTACTCGCCGTCGAAGAGCCACGAACTCGCGATGCAGGAGGACGGCAATCTCGTGCTCTACAACACGGCCCGCGGCACCGCGGTGTGGAGTTCAGGCACCTCGGGAAACACCGGGGCCTATGCCGCGTTCCAGACCGACGGCAACTTCGTGGTCTACGGTGCGAGCGGCAGGGCGCTCTGGGCGTCGTCGACCAATGGCGCTTCCGTGCGGCAGTTTCTTGCCGTGCAGGACGACGGCAACATGGTGATCTACCGGACCTACGTCCCGATATTTGCGACGGGGACCGCGACGACCGGATATGCGAACTCGTCGACCGGTTCCGCCGTGTGGAAGGGCGGCGTCAGCATCGGCAACGGCCAGAGCTTCACGTCAGGCAACGGCGCCAACGTGCTGGTCATGCAGGCGGACGGCAATCTGGTGTTGCGCCGTCAAGGCCTGGCCGAATGGAGTTCCGGGACCTTCGGGCATCCGGGCGCCTATGCGGCGATGCAGGGGGACGGCAATCTGGTCGTGTACGGTTCCACGAACGTCGCGCTATGGAGTTCAGGCACCAACGGCAATCCGGGGGCGGCTGCTTATGTGCAGGACGACGGCAACGTCGTGATCTACACGCAACAGGCACGCTGGAGCACGAATACCTCGGGCAGCTAGTATTCCCGCCGCGCTCAATGCCCCCGCTTTTCCTTCCTCACGACCATCCACCGCGGCACCCGGAACCGCACGATGCTGATGTACAGCCACACGTAGGTGAGCGCGAACAGCACGACGAACACGAACAGGTGCACCGTGTGCCGCCAGAACAGCGTCGCGGGAATCACCGCGATCAGGCACAGCAGCCACAGGTACGGCGACGTCAGCGAGTTGCGGCGCGTGAGATCGTGCGCGTGCTTCGTGCCGACGGCCCAGCGCATCAGCCGCTTGTACACCAGCATGTGCAGGTGCACGCCGTCCGGAATGCCGGGCGACATCCCGCGAATGAATTTCTTCCGGTAGATCGAGAAGCAGGTCTCGAAGATCGGGTACATGAACAGCAGCACCGGGTACCACGCGGACACTTCGCGGTTGCGCATCACGAGCATGATCGCGAGTTCGGCGAGCATGAAGCCGATGAAATAGGCGCCGCCGTCGCCGAGAAAGATCAGCCCGGCCGGGAAATTCCACAGGAAGAACCCGAGCACCGCGCCCATCATGATGATCGACGCGGACATCACGACCGGGTCGCCGACCTCGAACGCGACGTACGCGAGCGACGCGAACATCATGAAACTGACCATCGACGCGAGCCCGTTGAAGCCGTCGATGATGTTGATCGCGTTCGCCAGCGCCGCGACCGCGAGCACGGTCACGAACGCCGAAATGGCCACGTAGCGGAGCAGGAAGTCGAGCGGCGGCACACTGATGCGCGTGACCGCGATGTTCAGCAGCCAGAACGCGAGCGCGGCCGCGGCCATCGTGCAGAGCAGCCGCGCGCGCGGCGATACCTTCTTGGTGAGGTCCTCGACGAGGCCCGACAGGAACGCCGGCATCCCGCACGCGACGATGCCGAGGATGCTGCCGGCGATCGTCGGGTAGCGCTGCGTCAGCAGCAGCGCCGACGCGACGACCCCGGTGAGGATCCCGATGCCGCCGACGCGCGGCACTGGCCGCACGTGGAATTTCTGCACGCCGGCCAGATCGCTGTCGATCGAGAATTTCTCGTGCAAATGCGCATAACGCACGATGAACAACGTGACGAGCAGGGAGACGATAAAGCCGGACGCGAAGCTGAGCATGGGATCGCTCGAAAAATGGACAGCGGATTATACAAAACCGCGGGGGTTCCCCTCCTGCCATCTCCAGTGATCGGCACACATTTCCTCGATTCCGAGCCTTGCGCGCCAGCCGATGAGGTCGGCCGCGGCCTGCGGGTTCGCGTAGCACTCGGCGACGTCGCCCGGGCGGCGCGCGACGAGTTCGTACGGCACCGGGCGGCCCGATGCCTTCTCGAACGCGCGCACGACTTCCAGCACGCTGTAGCCCTGGCCCGTGCCGAGGTTCACGACGAAGCTCGCGTCGCGCTTCGCGAGCGCGTCGAGCGCGGCGATATGCCCCTTCGCGAGATCGACGACGTGAATATAGTCGCGCACGCCGGTGCCGTCCGGCGTCGGATAGTCGGAGCCGAACACGCGCAGCTTCTCGAGCTTGCCGACGGCGACCTGCGCGACGTACGGCATCAGGTTGTTCGGGATGCCGGCCGGGTCCTCGCCGATCAGCCCGCTCGCATGCGCGCCGACCGGGTTGAAGTAGCGCAGCGTCGCGATCCGCCACGACGGATCCGATACCTCGAGATCGCGCAGGATCTGTTCGGCGATCAGCTTCGACTGGCCGTACGGGTTGGTCGCGGAGAGCGGGAACGACTCGTCGATCGGCGAGCGCTCCGGCACGCCGTACACGGTCGCCGACGAGCTGAACACGAACTGCCGGACGTTGCGCTCGCGCATGACCTTGAGCACGGCGAGCAGGCCGCCGAGGTTGTTCTGGTAGTACTCGATCGGCTTCGCGACCGACTCGCCGACCGCCTTGAGCGCCGCGAAATGGATCGTGCCGGTGATCGGATGCGCGTCGAACACCTTCGCGAGCGCGGCTTCGTCGCACACGTCGACCTGGTGGAACGCGGGCGTTCTGCCCGTGATCTGCTCGATGCGCCGCACGGACTCGGCCTTGCTGTTGACGAGATTGTCGACGATCACGACGTCGTAGCCGTTGTCGAGCAGCTCGACGGCCGTGTGCGAGCCGATGTAGCCCGCACCGCCGGTGACGAGGATGGTGCCTTTAGCGGTCATTGCTGATGCGCTCCTTCAAAGTGTGATGCCCGTCAACGAATGGATGGTCTGGCGGTAACGTTCGACGACGTGCTGCTCGTCGAATTCTGCCGCGACTTTTTGTCGGCCGCGTGCACCCATGGCTTCGCGCCCGGCCGTGCCGAGCTCGACCATGCGAATCAATTGTTCCGCGAGGCTCGCGCTGTCGCGCGCGCGGCACAGGAAGCCCGTTTCGCCGTCGGCGACGACGTCGCGGCAGCCCGGCACGTCGGTCGCGACGATCGGGCGGCCCATCGCGGACGCCTCCATCAGCGTGCGCGGCACGCCCTCGCGGTACGACGGCAGCACGACGCAGTCGGCCGCCGCGATGTGCGGGCGCACGTCGTGCACCTCGCCGAGATAGTCGACGACGCCTTCGCCGACCCATGCGTCGACATCCGCACGGCCGATCGCGCTCGGGTTGTCCACGCCCAGCGGCCCGAGCAACTGGAAGCGCGCGTTCGGATAGCGCTGGCGCACGACGCGCGCGGCTTCGACGTATTCGCGCACGCCCTTGTCCCACAGCAGCCGGCCGATCAGCACGAATACCGGCGCGTCGCCGGCCGGCAGCGGCACTGGCGCGAACTGTTCGAGATCGACGCCTTCGCCGTGCAGCAGGCGCGCGCGCTCGGGGTGGGCGAGCAGCTTCTCGTCGGTGAAGGTGGCGAGATCGTCGCGGTTCAGGAACCAGACTTCACGCGGGAAGCGGAACGCGAACCGGTACAGGCGCTTGGCGACGCTTGCCGCGCGGCTTTTCTGGATGAACACGTAGCCGAGGCCCGTGGTGACCGCGATCGACGGCACGCGCGCGAGCCATGCGGCGATCGACCCGTAGATGTTGGGCTTGATCGTGTAATGGAACACGAGATCGGGCGCGAGCGCACGGTAATGGCGCACCAGCGCGGCCAGCGTGCCGAGGTCCTCGCGCGGGCTCGTGCCTTTCGAAGCGACCGCGAGCGCGACGTAGCGGCAGCCCATCTGCTCGAGCAGCGGCACGGTGCGGTCGTGCGGTGCGATCACGATGACCTCGGCGCCGCGCGCGACGAGCATCCGGATCAGCCCTTGGCGGTAGGTGTAGATCGCCCAGGCCGTGTTGCACACGAGCGCGATGCGCAGCGGGGAGGTAGCGGACATGAAAAAAAAGAAAAAATAAAGCGTCGAAAATGCCGGCTATCGGCTAGGCGGACGGCCGCGCGGCGAACAGCGCCTGCTTGATCCGCTGCAGCGTCCGGTACGGCGTCACGAAATGCAGCAGGTTCTTGGCGAGGCCGGCCCAGTCGTACGGATTCAGCGCGTTGAAGTGGCGCAGCAGCAGCGACAGGGTCGACATCAGCTGGCGGCGGCGCTTGGTCGCGCTGATCCCGCCCTCGTTGAGCTCGTAGTAAAGGCCGAGCTCCGGCAGGTTCGCGCAATCGTAGCGTTGCATTAACCGTAAAAAAAGATCGAGATCCTCGGCCGCGCGGTACTTCGCGCGATAGTTGCCGACTTCGCGCACGGCATCGACGCGCAGCATGACCGACGGATGCACGAGCGGCGAGCGCAGGAAGCGCGTGCGGCGCAGCGCGCGCGGATCGGCGGGCGGCGTCAGCATGAAGCGCGGCTCGCCGGCGCGCGACACGACCTGGGTCCACATGCCGACGCAAGCCACGCGCGGGTGGGACTCGAGATACGCACGCTGCTTTGCGAGGCGCTGCGGCGCGGCGAGGTCGCCCGCGTCGATACGGGCCGCATAGCGGAAACCGCGCGCGGCGAGCGCGTCGATGCCGGCCTGGAGCGCGCGCTCGATGCCGCCGTTCTGCGGCATGCGCAGTACCTCGATCTCGAGGCCGGGCAGCGCCGGCGCGACGATCGGCGGCGTGCTGCCGTCGTCGACGATCAGCACGTGAACCGGCGCGTCCTCGCGAAACGACGCGAGGGTGCGGGCAACGTCGTCGTGCCCGTTGTAGGCCGGCATCAGCACGGCCACGTCGTCGAGCGGGAGCGGGCAATCGGGAGACGTCATGGGCGCAGCTTGAAACGAATGTAATAAAAATTGACGGCGGCAGCCGCGACATAGCCGGCCGCGAGCCCGACGAGCGCGCCGTACAGGCCGAGCCGGGGGATGGCGAACACGTTGACGAGCGCGGCGATCGCGAGCGCGAGCACCCATTTCGCCAGCAACACGAATTTTGCTTGATATTTGAGAACGATAAGATTGCCTATCGCCTCGATGCCGGCCGGCACGGACAGCCAGACGGCCCAGCGGAAGATGTCGACCGACGCCTCGTAGCCGTGGCCGAACACCTTGCCGACGATGAGCGGGGCGGCCGCATCCAGCACCAGCGCGCCGGCCGTCATCAGCGCGGCGGTCATCGCGATCAGCCGGACGATGTTGCGGCGCAGCCGCGCGACGTCCTGCACGCGGTACACGAACGCCGGCGCGATGGTCTGCGCGAGCATCAGCGCGAGCGTGATCCAGTTCTCGTTGAGCTGCTGGGCCGCCGCGTAGCGGCCGAGGTCGGCGAACGACACGTGACGCTCGAGCATCAGGCGGTCGAGCTTCAGGAACAGGTACATGCAGATCAGGCCGAGCCAGAACACGGTGCCGGCAGTCGCAAAGTGCCTGAACAGCGGTTTGTCGAACGTCCAGCCGAGCGTGCCCCCGTTACGATGGCGGTAGTAGAGCAGCAGCGCGAAGCCGATCGCGGCGGCCTCCAGCGCCCACAGCCACGCGAAGCGGGCAGGGCCGGCGGCCGCGCGGACTAGCAGCCACACGAGCAGCGCCTTCGCCAGCGCCGTGACCATGCTGGTCACGAGCTGCGGCTTGCTGTAGGTCATGCTCTGCAGCCACGCGTTGATCACGCCGACGAACGGCTCGCGAAACACCATCGTGACTGCGAGGCCGGCAAGCATCGCGCCGACGAGCGGATCGAACGCGCCCGCGCCGATCGCGATCCAGGTCGCGGCCAGCGCGACGGCGGACACGCCGATCCGCAGCGCGAACGCGCTGCCGAGCACCGCGCCGAGCTGGGCCGGCGGACGCTGGACGATGGTCGGAACCAGGATTTCGGCGCCGCACACCCAGGTGAGCGGCGCCAGTACGAGGAGAAGCGTATTCGCATACTGCCATTTGCCGAACACGTCCGGCCCGAAATAACGGGCCAGAAGACCGCTGATCGCGATCGCGACGCCGATCTGCGTGAGCCGTTCGAGCCCCAGCCAGACGAGATTCGCGACGGCCTTCGCGACGTCCGGGTTGCCGAATCGTTTCAGCATGCGGGACAGCCATATGCGCGCGAAGCGGCCGGGAAGGCGCCCGGGGGCGGCGGATTGGCGGCGGCGGAACGGCTAGGCATTAAAATGGGCGCAATGCGCGTCATCAAAACCCGCGATTATAAGTTGGATCGGGGCCGCTCCCGCCGTCCCGTTCCTCGTTGCGCGGAGCCCGCATGTATCATGCCGGGCACACGCAAGAGGCGGCCAGATTACTTTTCATGCATGCAACCGAGAGAGAATCGATGATCTCCCAATCCATCTTCAAGGCATATGACATTCGCGGTGTGGTCGGCAAGACGCTCGACGCCGACACGGCGCGCGGGATCGGCCGGGCCTTCGGCAGCGAAGTGCGTGCCCAGGGCGGCGACGCGGTCGTCGTCGCGCGCGACGGCCGCCTGTCGGGGCCCGAGCTCGTCGGCGCGCTCGCCGACGGCCTGCGTGCGGCGGGCGTCGACGTCGTCGACGTCGGCATGGTGCCCACGCCGGTCGGCTATTTCGCGGCGAGCGTGCCGCTCGCGCTGAAGGGCGGCGAGCGCCGCGTCGATTCGTGCATCGTCGTCACGGGCAGCCACAACCCGCCGGACTACAACGGCTTCAAGATGGTGCTGCGCGGCGCGGCGATCTACGGCGAGCAGATCCAGGCGCTGTACCGGCGCATCGTCGACGAGCGCTTCGAGGCGGGCAGCGGCTCGTACGAAGCGTTCGACGTTGCCGACCAGTACATCGAGCGCATCGTCGGCGACGTGAAGCTCGCGCGCCCGATCAAGCTCGTCGTCGACGCCGGCAACGGCGTCGCGGGCCCGCTCGCCACGCGCCTGTTCAAGGCGCTGGGCTGCACGCTGGTCGAGCGCTTTACCGACATCGATGGCACGTTCCCGAATCACCACCCCGATCCCGCCCACCCGGAAAACCTGCAGGACGTGATCCAGGCGCTGAAGGACACCGACGCCGAGCTCGGCTTCGCGTTCGACGGCGACGGCGACCGGCTGGGCGTCGTCACGAAGGACGGCCAGATCATCTATCCGGATCGTCAACTGATGCTGTTCGCGGAGGAAGTGCTGTCGCGCAACCCGGGCGCGCAGATCATCTACGACGTGAAGTGCACGCGTCACCTCGCGCAATGGGTGAAGGCGAAGGGCGGCGAGCCGCTGATGTGGAAGACGGGCCACTCGCTGGTGAAGGCGAAGCTGCGCGAGACGGGTGCGCCGCTCGCGGGCGAGATGAGCGGCCACGTGTTCTTCAAGGATCGCTGGTACGGCTTCGACGACGGCCTCTACACGGGCGCGCGGCTGCTGGAGATTCTCACGAAGACGGCCGATCCGAGCGCGCTGCTCAACGGGCTGCCGGATGCGATGAGCACGCCCGAACTGCAGTTGTGGCTCGACGAAGGCGAGAACTTCCGCCTGATCGAGAAGCTGCAGAAGGAAGCGAAGTTCGACGGCGCCGACGAAGTCGTGACGATCGACGGGCTGCGTGTCGAGTATCCGGACGGCTTCGGCCTCGCGCGTTCGTCGAACACGACGCCGGTGGTGGTGATGCGATTCGAAGCGGAGACGCGCGAAGGGCTCGAGCGCATCCAGGCGGACTTCCGCCGGGTGCTGACGGCCGCGAAGCCGGACGTCGAGCTGCCGTTCTGAGTTCGCGCGGCCAGCGGGCCGCGACCGGCGCGACGCCCGGGCCGACGGCCGGGCGATTCGTCGCGCCATTTCCGAAAAAGCGGCGCACGCGTCCTGCGTGCGCCGCTTTTTGCCTGTGTGGTTCACCGGGCGCGATAAAATCGCGTCTTTATGCCTGTCGCCGGCTGTCCGCCGGCGTTTTTTCAGCGTGCAAAAGATCCTGATCGTGCGTGTGTCGTCGCTGGGCGACGTCGTGCACAACATGCCGGTGATCGCCGATATCCGGCGACGCCACCCCGACGCGCACATCGACTGGCTCGTCGAGGAGAGCTTCGTCGACCTCGTGCGGCTCGTCGACGGCGTGCGTGAAGTGCTGCCGTTCTCGCTGCGCCGCTGGCGCAAGAAGCCGTTGTCGGGCGCGACGTGGCGCGAGATCCGCGCGTTCCGCAAGCGCCTCGCGGCCGAGCAATACGACCTCGTGATCGATTGCCAGGGTCTCATCAAGACGGCCTGGGTCGCGAGCTGGGCGCATGGCCCGCTCGTCGGCCTCGGCAACCGCACCGACGGCGCGGGCTACGAGTGGCCCGTGCGCTTCTTCTATCGCAAGCGCGTGCCGATCGCGCCGCGCACGCACGTGGTCGAGCGTTCGCGCCAGCTCGTCGCGGCCGCGCTGGGCGACCCGGCGCCGACGCCGGCCGACCCGGTCGACTTCGGTCTCGACACGCGTGCGGCAGCGCTCGCGGTCGCGGCGCTCGGGCTGAACCTGCCGGTGCCGTACGTGGTGTTCGTGCACGCAACGTCGCGCGCCGACAAGCAATGGCCGGACGCCGCATGGATCGAGCTCGGCCAGGCGCTCGTGCGGCGCGGCGCGTCGCTCGTGCTCCCGTGGGGCAACGACGCGGAACGCGCGACCAGCGAGCGGCTCGCGAAGGAATTCGGCGCGGCGGCGATCGTGCCGCCGAAGCTGTCGCTGCCGGCCGTGGTCGGTCTGATCGACGGTGCCGCCGCGACGGTGGGGGTTGATACAGGTCTGGTTCATATCGCGGCCGCGCTGAAGCGTCCGACGGTCGAACTGTACAATTTCTCGACGGCCTGGCGTACCGGCGGCTACTGGTCGCCGAACGTCGTCAATCTCGGCACGGCGGGGCAGCCGCCGTCGATCGCGCAGGTGAAGGCGGCGCTCGCGGGCTTCGGTCTGCTGTAATGCCCGTCATGCCTGCCTTGTCTGTCACGCACGCGAATCGACCATGAGCGAATCCCAGATCATCGAAGTCCCGTCCGCCGACTGGAGCGGACACAACCTGTCAGCGCCGCGCGAGCGGTTGCTGGCCGCGGTCGAGGAAGGCAAGGTGCTGTATTTCCCGCACCTGCGCTTCGCGATCGAAGGTGGCGAGGAAGCGCTGCTCGATCCGGCGCTCGCCGATCCGAAACGCAAGAACATCAGCCTCGCGCCGAACGGCGGCGCGCTCGCTGGCGTGCTCGGCGACAGCGTCACGCAGTCGGCCGTGCGCGCGCTGGTCGCGCGCTTCCAGCATCAGGCGGGCACGCTCGTCGACGGCCTCTTTCCCGAATACCGCGGCAAGCTGCGCGTCGCGCCGACGAGCCTGCGGCTGATGCAGGTCGAGACGCGCCAGACGTCGTGGCGCAAGGACGACAGCCGGCTGCACGTCGACGCGTTCCCGTCGCGGCCGAACTACGGCGAGCGGATCCTGCGCGTGTTCACCAACGTGAACCCGGCCGGCCAGCCGCGCGTGTGGCGCGTCGGCGAGCCGTTCGAGGACGTCGCGAAGCGCTTCCTGCCGAAGATCCGGCCGCAGTTGCCGGGTTCCGCGTGGCTGCTCAACCTGCTGCACGTGACGAAGTCCCCGCGCAGCGCATACGACCACCTGATGCTGAACCTGCACGACGGGATGAAGGCCGATCTCGACTACCAGAAAACCTGCCCGCAGCAGACGATGCCGTTTCCGCCTGGCAGCGTGTGGATATGTTTCTCGGATCAGACTTCGCACGCTGTGATGTCCGGCCAGTTCATGCTCGAGCAAACCTTCTTCCTGCCGGTCGACGCGATGGTGCGCCGCGAATGCGCACCGCTCGGCATTCTCGAACGCCTGCAGGGCAGGGCGCTGGTTTGAGCGCGCACCGTATTCGCCGCTCCGGAGCCCGTGCATGCTGAGGGCGATCTATCGCGCGCTGTGGTGGCTCGTCGCGCCGGTCGCCGTTATCCGGCTCTTCGTGCGTTCACGCAAGGAGCGCGGCTATCGCGAGCATATCGGCGAGCGCTTCGGCCACGTCGCGGGCCGCTCGCCGGACGATCGCGCGCCGCTGGTGTGGGTACATGCGGTGTCGGTCGGCGAGACGCGCGCCGCCCAACCGCTGATCGATGCGCTGATGCGCGCGCGTCCCGACGCGCGCATCCTGCTCACGCACATGACGCCGAGCGGGCGCGCCACCGGCGAACAGATTTTCGGCGCTCGCGTGCTGCGTTGCTACCTGCCGTACGACATGCCCGGCGCGGTGCGGCGTTTCCTGCGCGCGTGGCGGCCGACGCTCGGCCTCGTGATGGAAACCGAGGTGTGGCCGACGCTGATCGACGAGTGCCGCCGCGCGGACGTGCCGCTCGTGCTGACCAATGCGCGGATGTCCGCGCGTTCGTTCCGGCGCGCGGCTAAGTTCGGCGCGGCGACGCGCGACGTGTTCGGCGGTTTCGCGCGCGTGCTCGCGCAGAGCCCGGCCGACGCGGAGCGGCTGTCGTCGCTTGGCGCGCGCAACGTGACGGTGCTCGGCAACCTGAAGTTCGACATGACGACGCCGCCGGAGCTGGCGGCGCGCGGCCATGCGTGGCGCGACGCGATCGGCGTGCGGCCCGTGTGGGTCGCGGCCAGCACGCGCGAGAACGAAGAAGCGCTGGTGCTGCAGGCGTTCGCCGCGATGCGTACGCCCGGCGCGTTGCTGATTCTGGTGCCGCGTCATCCGCAGCGTTTCGCCGAAGTCGAGGCGCTGGTCGAGCGCGGCGGGCTCAAGTGCGTGCGGCGCTCCGCGTGGGCCGCCGATGCGGCCGCGCTCGCCGCCGGGCGCCCGGCGGCCGAACCGCTGCCGGCCGACGTGACGGTGCTGCTCGGCGATTCGATGGGCGAGCTCGGCGCGTACTACGCGGCCGCCGACATCGCGTTCATCGGCGGCAGCCTGCTGCCGCTCGGCGGGCAGAACCTGATCGAAGCGTGCGCGGTTGGCGTGCCGGTGTTGATCGGGCCGCACATGTTCAACTTCACGCAGGCGAGCGCCGATGCGGTCGCGGCCGGCGCGGCGATGCAGGTCGCCGATCCGCTCGATCTCGCGCACGTGCTCGACGCGCTGTTCGCCGACCATGCGCGACGCGTCGCGATGGGCGCGGCCGGCGCGGCGTTCGCGTCGCGCCATCGCGGCGCGACCGCGCGTTCGGTCGACGTGCTCGCGGCGCTGTTGCCGCCGGCCGAGCGCGGCGCGCGCATGGCGGAGGATGCGCAGGACGCGTCCGGCGATTAGACGCAGGCGGCGCAATGCCGCCGGAGCAGGCGAGGCGGCCGCGTGTGCCGCCCTGCAGCCTTGCCGCTCAGACCGTCAGCAATCCCTTCTTTTCGATGAACGCGACGACGTCCGCGACGCCGTCGAGCGCCTTCAGGTTCGTCATCACGTAAGGGCGCTCGCCGCGCATCTTCTTCGTGTCGGACGCCATCACGTCGAGGTTCGCGCCGACGAGCGGCGCGAGGTCGGTCTTGTTGATCACGAGCAGGTCGGACTTCGTGATGCCGGGGCCGCCCTTGCGCGGAATCTTCTCGCCGCCCGCGACGTCGATCACGTAGATCGTCAGGTCGGACAGCTCGGGGCTGAAGGTCGCCGCGAGATTGTCGCCGCCCGATTCGATGAACACGATGTCGGCATCGGGAAAGCGCGACAGCATCCGGTCGACGGCCTCGAGATTGATCGACGCATCCTCGCGGATCGCCGTGTGCGGGCAGCCGCCCGTCTCGACGCCCATGATGCGCTCCTCGGGCAGCGCACCCGCGACGGTCAGCAGGCGCTGGTCTTCCTTCGTGTAGATGTCGTTCGTGATCGCGACGAGGTCGTACCGGTCGCGCATCGCCTTGCACAGCATTTCGAGCAGCGTGGTCTTGCCGGAGCCGACCGGGCCGCCGATGCCGACGCGCAGCGGCGGCAGTTTCTTGGTGCGGCGGGCGGAGGAGGGAGCGAATGCGTTCATGGCGGGTATCGGATTCAGGATCGGAACAAGCGCGAATACTGGGTTTCGTGCCGCGCGGACAGGATGCCGAGCTGCGGCGCAAAGGTGTTGATCGAGTCGGGCGGCGTGGCGAGCGCGCGGCGCACGGCCGCGTCGATCGCGCCGCGCAGCGCGACGATGATGCGCTGGCCCGCGAGCTGGCCGAGCGGCACGGCTTTCAGCGCGGCCGACGTCTGGTTTTCGACCCAGCCGAACGCGTACGCGGCGAGCGTTGCGTCGGCGCTGGCGTCGTGTGCGGCGGCTGCATAGGCGAATGCGGTCGGCAGCGCGATCGGCGACAGCGACGCGAGCGTCGCGCGGCGAGCGGCATCGCCCCATTCGAGCGACGCGCAGAGCTGCGCGAGCGACCAGCCCATCTGTTCGGTCTCGCGGCGCAGCTCGGCGGATTCGCGGCTCGCGACGAACCACGCGTTCTCGCGTACCAGCGTGTCGGCGTCGTGCGCGTGCCAGCGTGCGAGCTGGTGTGCGAGGAACGGCAGCTCCCCGTGCGCGAGCACGTCGGTCAACCCGCTCGCGATCCAGTCGCGCGCGGAGTCGGCATCGCGGATCAGGTTCGCGTCGAGCGCGGCCTCGAGTCCCTGCGAATAGCTGAACGCGCCGATCGGCAACGCGGGCGACGCGAGATGCAGCAGCGCGACGAGCTCAGTGGTGGTCATGGCCGTGGTGGCCGTGCGTGCAGCCCGGACCATGCTGATGATCGTGATCGTGATCGTGATCGTGATCGTGCGAGTGGTCGTGGCCGTGGTGCTCGCCGAATACCTGCTGCGCGAGCGCATAGTCTTCGGCGAACGTCGCATCGTGCCCGTGCTTGTGACCGCCGCCGTATGCGCCGGCTTCCGGCTGGAACGGCGCGCGCGTCTCTTCGACCTGCGTGCCGAGCCGGCGCAGCATGTCCGCGAGCACCGGGTCGGCTTCGAGCTTCAGGTAACCGTCGCCGATCTCGACCGGCGTATGGCGGTTGCCGAGGTGATACGCGGCGCGCATCAGCGTGAGCGGATCGGCCGCGTGCACGCGCAGCACCGTTTCGGGAGCGGCGGCGATGCGCACGAGCCCGCCGTCGTCGGCGACCAGCACGTCGCCGTCGCGCAGCACCGTGCCGCGCGACAGCAGGACCGCGACGTCCTCGCCGGTGTCGAGCGTCGCCGCGAGGCGGCTCTTGCAGCGGGCGTCATAGGCGAGCGTGAGCGTCGGCGCGCGCGCGACGAGCGACGCGGCGAGCTTCACGTTCGGGGCAATGCGTTTGTCGAGGGTGCGCATGGAACGAAAACCGGAAATCAGAACAGGAAATAGCGCTGCGCCATCGGCAGCACCGACGCCGGCTCGCAGGTGAGCAGTTGCCCGTCGGCGATCACGTCGTAGGTTTCGGGATCGACGCTGATCGACGGACGCCACGCGTTGTGGATCATGTCGGCCTTCGTCACGTTGCGGCAGTTGCGCACCGGCACGACGCGCTTCGCGAGTCCGTAACGTTCGGCGATGCCTGCGTCGGCGGCCATTTGCGACACGAAGGTCAGCGACGTGCGCGCGAGCGCACCGCCGCGCGTGGCGAACATCTCGCGATAGTGGACCGGCTGCGGCGTCGGGATCGACCCGTTCGGGTCGCCCATCTGCGCGACCGCGATCATCCCGCCTTTCAGGATCATCGACGGCTTGATCCCGAAGAACGCCGGCTCCCACAGCACGAGGTCGGCCCATTTGCCGGGTTCGATCGACCCGACTTCGTGCGCGATCCCGTGCGTGATCGCCGGGTTGATCGTGTACTTCGCGACGTAGCGCTTCGCGCGGAAGTTGTCGTTGCGCGCGCCGTCCTCGGGTAGCGCGCCGCGCTGCACCTTCATCTTGTGCGCGGTCTGCCACGTGCGGATGATCACCTCGCCGACGCGGCCCATTGCCTGCGAGTCGGACGACAGCATCGACAGCGCGCCGAGATCGTGCAGGATGTCCTCGGCCGCGATCGTCTCGCGGCGGATTCGCGATTCGGCGAACGCGAGATCCTCGGCGATCGACGGATCGAGATGGTGGCACACCATCAGCATGTCGAGGTGCTCCTCGAGCGTGTTGATCGTGTACGGACGCGTCGGGTTGGTCGACGACGGCAGCACGTTCGCCTCGCCGCACACCTTCAGGATGTCGGGCGCATGACCGCCGCCCGCGCCTTCGGTGTGGTACGTGTGGATCGTGCGGCCCTTGAACGCGGCGACCGTCGATTCGACGAAGCCGGCTTCGTTCAGCGTGTCGGTGTGGATCGCGACCTGCGTGTCGGTGTCGTCGGCGACCGACAGGCAGTTGTCGATCGCGGCGGGCGTCGTGCCCCAGTCCTCGTGCAGCTTCAGGCCGATCGCGCCGGCGGCGATCTGCTCGACGAGCGGCTGCGGCAGGCTCGCGTTGCCCTTGCCGAGAAAGCCGAGGTTGATCGGCCAGCCGTCGGCCGCCTGCAGCATCCGCTCCATGTGCCAAGGGCCCGGCGTGCAGGTCGTCGCATTGGTGCCGGTGGCCGGCCCCGTGCCGCCGCCGAGCATCGTCGTGACGCCGGACGCGAGCGCCTCGTCGATCTGCTGCGGGCTGATGAAGTGGATGTGCGTGTCGATGCCGCCCGCGGTGACGATCAGCCCTTCGCCGGCGATCACTTCCGTCGCTGCGCCGATCGCGATCGTCACGCCGGGCTGGATGTCGGGATTGCCGGCCTTGCCGATCGCGGCGATGCGGCCGTGCTTGATCGCGATGTCGGCCTTCACGATGCCCCAGTGATCGAGGATCACCGCGTTCGTGATGACCGTGTCGGGCACGTCGGCGGCCACGCGCTGCGACTGGCCCATCCCGTCGCGGATCACCTTCCCGCCGCCGAACTTCACTTCCTCGCCGTAGATCGTGTAGTCGCGTTCGATCTCGATCAGCAGTTCGGTATCGGCGAGCCGGACGCGGTCGCCCGTCGTCGGCCCGAACATTTCCGCGTACGCGCGGCGGCTCAAGCGTAGTGTCATGTTGCTGTTCCTGAAGAGCGGGGCGTGGCTTACAGCGGCCCCATCACCTTGCCCTGAAAACCGTAGACGATGCGCTCGCCGGCCAGCGCGACGAGCTCTACGGTGCGCGTCTGGCCCGGCTCGAAGCGCACGGCCGTGCCGGCCGCGATGTTGAGCCGGAAGCCTCGCGCGGCCGCACGGTCGAACGACAGCGCGTCGTTGACTTCGAAGAAGTGGTAGTGCGAGCCGACCTGCACTGGGCGGTCGCCGGTGTTCGCGACGACGAGCGAGCGCGTCGCGCGGCCCGCGTTCAGCTCGTGTTCGCCGTCGTCAGTGAGGATTTCGCCGGGGGTCATGCGGGGGCCTCGGTCACGGAATCGGATGGTGGACGGTGACGAGCTTCGTGCCGTCGGGGAAGGTTGCCTCGACCTGGATGTCGGGGATCATCTCCGGCACGCCGTCCATCACGTCGTCGCGCGTGAGCAGCGTCGTGCCGTAGTGCATCACCTCGGCGACGGTCTTGCCGTCGCGCGCGGCTTCCATCAGCGCGGCGGTGATGAACGCGACCGCTTCCGGATAGTTGAGCTTCAGTCCGCGCGCACGGCGGCGCTCGGCCAAAAGGGCTGCCGTGAAGATCAACAGCTTGTCCTTTTCTCGGGGAGTCAGTTTCATGAAGGCAGTCGTTCAGGAAAACGTAATTTTTATCGGTGCGCGGGGTTCCGGCGAATGCGCGGCTCATCGTAGCATCGCGCCGTTTTTCGTGCGTCGTGTATCCGTTATGTAAGCAGCAAGGTATGTGCCATGTCGTTGGCGCGCATGGCCATGCGCGTTCATGGTGCGCCATGCACGAAGCGCATGCGGCGCCGACGCCGTGCTGCGCCGAAGCGGTGCATGGCGGGTCCGGCGCGCTCAGGTTTGCCAGATTCGCAGCGGCCGTGCGTCGACGCCGTGCACGATCGGCCGCAGGTGCAGCCAGCAGTCGGTGAAGAGGCGCTGCAGCGCTTCCATCGATGTCGACAGCGCGCGCACCAGCACGACGCCGGGCGTCACGCAGGTCGCGCCTGCGCGCAGTGTGTCGTCGAACGGCATCCGCGCGGCGAGTGCTTCGGCAAGCGCGGCGTCGCACGCGGCGCCGGCCGCCCACAGCGTGCCGTAGGCGGGGAAGCCGGCGAGACCCTGCAGCGCGCCGCGCAGCGGATCGCGCGCGTCGAGCAGCGCGCGCTCGGTCCACAACGGCTGGCCGTCTGCGTCGACGAGTGCCGACGTGGACGCGATGCGGCCCGCCGACCACGTTTCGCCGGCCGCCTGCCGGCCGAGTTGCGTCGCGTCCCAGCCGATCGCGCTCGCGCCCGCGCCGAGGGTGACCGTGAAGTCGAGTGAGGCATGCGCCGCGTCGAAGAACAGGTTGTTCTGCGGCAGCCAGTCGAGCTGTGCGTGCGCGCCCAACGTGATGCCGATGCGCTGGGTCGCGTCGAGGCCGTTCGACTTGTACCACTTGGTCGCGCCGGGCGTCGTCAGCACCGCATGCGTGCCGTCGCCGAGCGCGATGTCGATGTCGAGCCGGTCGCCGCCCGCGACGCCGCCCGGCGGATGGACGATCACCGCGTGGCAGATCGCATCGCCTTCCGGATACAGCGGCCGCTGCACGCGCAGCGGGCCGTCGTGCAGCCGATGCACGAGCGTCGTGCGCGCGCCGTGCCGTTCGAAACCGAGTTCGAGGCGGCCGCGCCACGATTTGGCGACGGCGGGACGGGACAGCGAAGCGTGGGAGTCGAGGGCGGACATCGATGGAAAGCAGGGGCGGGCGCGGTGAACGATGATGCTACCGCAACAATATACGCTGCGGCGCGCGCGTAGCGGCATGACCCAACGCCGCTCGCGGGCCGTATCGTTTCGCCGGCGTGCGCCCGACATGTGTGGTGCGGCGATGTCCCGGCGCGATACCCGGAAGCGACACGGCCCACGCGCCGTCTTCTACACCGTCTACACCGCGATCAACTCGCGCACGCCGTTCGTCTCCATGTCCCGCGCATCGCCGCCCGCGACGATCTCGCCGCGGCTCATCACCCAGTAGCGATCCGCGATCGAGCGCGCGAAGTCGTAATACTGCTCGACGAGCAGCACGGTCATCTTCGATTCGTCGACGAGCTGGCGCAGCGTGCGGCCGATGTCCTGGATGATCGACGGCTGGATGCCTTCGGTCGGCTCGTCGAGGATCAGCAGTTGCGGCTCGCTCATCAGCGCGCGGCCGATCGCGAGCTGCTGCTGCTGGCCGCCCGACAAGTCGCCACCGCGCCGTGCGCGCATGTCCTTCAGCACCGGGAACAGGTCGTAGATGCGGTCGGGCACCTTCGACGGCGCGCGGCGGCTTGCCGCGCCGACGAGCAGGTTCTCCTCGACGGTGAGCCGCGGAAAGATGTCGCGGCCCTGCGGCACGTATGCGAGCCCGGCCGCGACGCGCGCATACGGCGGCAGCGTGCCGAGCGCCGTGCCGCGCCACGTCACGCTGCCGCTTTTCGCGGCGACGACGCCCATCAGGCAGCGCAGCAGCGTGCTCTTGCCGACGCCGTTGCGGCCGAGCAGCACGGTGAGCTTGCCGTCGTCGGCGCCCAGCGTCACGTTGCGCAGGATATGGCTGCCGCCGTAGTACTGGTTCAGTGCATCGATTTTCAGCATCGCATCATCGTCCGAGATAAGACTCGATCACCGCGTCGTCGCGCTTGACCTGGTCGAGCGTGCCTTGCGCGAGCACCGCGCCTTCGGCCATCACTGTCACGTGGCCCGTGTCGCCCGCGAGCGCCGCGACGAAGTCCATGTCGTGCTCGACGACCATCATCGAGCAGGTGCCGCGCAGCCTGTTGAGCAGCGCGGCGAGTTCCATCGTCTCGTGATCGGTCATCCCGGCCGCCGGTTCGTCGAGCAGCAGGAGAGCCGGGCGCTGCATCAGCAGCATGCCGATCTCGAGCCGCTGCTTCTGTCCGTGCGACAGCTCGCCGGCCGCACGATACGCGTCGCTTTCGAGGCCGATCAGCGCGAGCGTCTCCTCGATCTTCGCTTGCGCATCGCGGTCGAGCCGCGCGCGCAGCGACGCGAGCCAGCCCTTGTCGGTCTGCATCGCCAGCTCGAGGTTTTCCCACACCGGATGCTGTTCGAACACGGTCGGCTTCTGGAACTTGCGGCCGATCCCCGCACGCGCGATTTCCGGCTCGTTCATCCGCGCGAGGTCGATGGTCTGGCCGAGAAACACCTTGCCCGCGTCGGGACGCGTCTTGCCGGTGATCACGTCCATCATCGTCGTCTTGCCCGCGCCGTTCGGGCCGATCACGCAGCGCAGCTCGCCCGCGTCGATCTCGAGCGACAGCTTGTTCAGCGCGCGAAAGCCGTCGAAGCTCACTTCGATGTCCTCGAGGTAGAGGATCGTGCCGTGCGACGTGTCGATGCCGGGCGGCACCACGCGGCCCATCGATGCGGTGCCGCTGACGGCCAGCAACTCGTCCTCGGGCGGTGGCGTGAACTGGTAGAGCGCCGTGCCGTTCATCCGCGTTTCCCCTTTGCGAGCAGCGTGTCGACGAGGCCCATGATGCCGCGCGGCAGCAGGAGCGGCACCAGCACGAAGATCAGGCCGAGAAAGAACAACCAGTATTCGGCGAAGTACGCGGTGAAGAAGCTCTTCGCGCCGTTCACCGCGAACGCGCCGACGATCGGCCCGATCAGCGTGCCGCGCCCGCCGACCGCGACCCAGATCGCCATTTCGATCGAGTTGCCGGGCGACATCTCGCCGGGATTGATGATGCCGACCTGCGGCACGTACAGCGCGCCCGCGATCCCGCACAGCACGGCCGACAGCGTCCACACGAACAGCTTGTATGCGAGCGGGCTGTAGCCGAGGAACATCAGCCGCGTCTCGCCGTCGCGCACGGCGGTGACCACGCGCCCGAGCTTGCTGGTGACGATCGCGCGCGCGACGAGGAACGCGAGCACGAGCGTTGTGAAGGTCAGCAGCAACAGCACCGTGCGCGTGCCGGGCGACGTGATCGGAAACCCGGCGATGCGCTTGAAGTCGGTGAAGCCGTTGTTGCCGCCGAAGCCCGTCTCGTTGCGAAAGAACAGCAGCATCGCGGCGAACGTCAGCGCCTGCGTAATGATCGACAGGTACACGCCCTTCACGCGCGAGCGGAACGTGAAGAAGCCGAACACCCAGGCGAGCACGGCCGGCACGAGCACGACGAGCAGCAGCGCCCACGCGAGATGCTGCGTGCCGCTCCAGTACCACGGCAGCCGATGCCAGTCGAGGAACACCATGAAGTCGGGCAGGTCGCTGCCGTACTTGCCGTCGCGGCCGATCTCGCGCATCAGGTACATGCCGATCGCATAGCCGCCGAGGGCAAAGAACAGCCCGTGGCCGAGGCTCAGGATGCCGCAGTAGCCCCACACGAGATCGAGCGCGAGCGCGGCGATCGCGTAGCACATCAGCTTGCCGGCGAGCGTCATCGCATACGCGGACAGATGGAACGCGCTCGACTCGGGCGCGACCAGCGCGGCGAGCGGCACGCCGATGCCGATCGCGACGCACAGCGCGACGAGCGCGAGCCACGCGCGGCGCGACAGCAGCGCGGGGCGGGGCGGCAGGCCGAGCGCGAAGCGTTTCTCCGCACGCGAGGCGGCCGCGGCTGGCTGCGGCGCGTCGGCAACCGGGGGCGACAACGAATCGGTGATTGAAGTTGAAGTCATGTCAGGCCTCCGCGCTGCGTCCCTTCGGGGCGAACATGCCCTGCGGACGTTTCTGGATGAACAGCACGATCATCACGAGTACCGCGATCTTCGCGAGCACCGCACCCCAGAACGGCTCGATCGCCTTGCTGACGAGGCCGAGCCCGAAGCCGCCGAGCACGGTGCCGGCGATCTGACCGACGCCGCCGAGCACGACCGCCATGAACGAATCGATGATGTAGTTCTGCCCGAGGTCGGGCCCCACGTTGCCGATCTGCGACAGCGCGCAGCCGCCGAGGCCCGCGATGCCCGCACCGAACGCGAACGCATACGCGTCGACGCGGGCCGTCTTCACGCCGACGCACGCGGCCATCCGACGGTTCTGCGTGACCGCGCGCACGAACAGGCCGAGCCGCGTCTTCGTCAGCACGGCCCACGCGACGAATACGACCGCGAGTGCGAACGCGAGGATCGCGAGCCGGTTGTACGGCAAGATCAGGTTCTGCATCACGGTGACGCCGCCGCTCATCCACGACGGGTTCACGACCTGCACGTTCTGCGCGCCGAACAGCATGCGGGTCGCCTGGATCAGGATCAGGCTCACGCCGAAGGTCGCGAGCAGCGTCTCGAGCGGGCGGCCGTACAGGTGCCGCAGCACGAGCCGTTCGAGCACGATGCCGACCAGTGCGGCCGCCGCGAACGACACGGGCACCGCGACGAGCGGATACCAGTCGAACGCGGCCGGCGCATAACGCTGGATCAGCGTCTGCACGACATAGGTTGCGTACGCACCGATCATCAGGAACTCGCCGTGCGCCATGTTGATCACGCCGATCAGCCCGTACGTGATCGCGAGGCCGAGCGCCGCGAGCAGCAGCACGCTGCCGAGCGACAAACCGGCGAACACGGTGCCCACGATCTCGCCGCGGCGCTGCAGCGCGTGCAATGCATCGAGCCCTTGCTGCGCGGCGTCGCGCACCTGCGCGTCAGGCTCCGCGTAGCTGCCGTCGGCGTTCTTCGCGACGAGCGGGCGCAACTGCTCGATCATGTCGAGATCGTGGCGCGCGGCCACCACCTGCACGGCTTCGAGGCGCTTTGCCGGATCGGCGTCGTGCAGCGCTGCGATCGCCCACAGTGCGTCGAGACGGCGCTTCAGCGCGGGATCGGTTTCCTTCGCGCGTGCGCGGTCGATCATCGGCTTGAGCGCCGGGTCGGGTGACTTCAGCAGCGCGTCGATCGCGTCGCGACGCGCGGCGACATCGGGCGACGCGAGCGCGAGACCCGACAGCGCGCCGGCGATCTTCGTGCGCAGCAGGTTGTTCAGCATCACCGGCTGCGCGTCGCCGGCAGGCGTCGCCGCCTGCGTGAGCGCATCGTGCGCGGTGTCGCCGGTCTGGATCAGCAGGTGGCCGTCGCCGGTCGCGAGCGCGTCGCCGGTCGACAGCGCATTGAGCAGCGCGACGGCGCGCGGATCGGCATCGGCCGCGAGCCGATCGACTGCGGCCGTTTTCGCGTCGAAGTCGTCGCCGGCGAGCGCTGCGGTATCGGCGGCCGTCAGCGCGAATGCGGCGCGTGGCAGCACGCCCGCCAGCGCGGCACAGGCGACGATCGCGACGGCGGCGCGGCGAAAGCGTGTAGGCATCGGAAGATCCTGTCGGGCGTAGAAAAGCGAATTCATGTGGCAGTGCGTGCGCGAGTACGGTTCGTTACCGTAAGTGCCGATGTTCGCGCACGGATGTGCAAGCGAAACGCGGCACCGAAGTGCAGCGCTTCGCTTCGCATCACATCAGGCCAGCGCGGCGCGCTGCCGGCGCAGGAATGCCGGAATCGAGCTGACGATGTCCGGCTTGCCCTGGTTGCCCGCGATGTACGGGCTCCACGGCTGCGCGCGGACCACGGTCTTCGTTTTCCATACGACGTTGAACTGCCCGTCGCCGCGGATCTCGCCGATCATCACCGGCTTGTGCAGGTGATGGTTGCCGTCCATCGCAAGCGTGAAGCCCGATGGCGCGGCAACCGTCTGGCCGATCATCGCGACGCGCACCTTGTCGACGTCGGTGCTCTTCGCCTTCTCGACGGCCTGCTTCCACATGTGGATGCCCACATAGGTCGCCTCCATCGGATCGTTGGTCACGCGCTTCGCGCCGCCCGGCAGGTTGTTCGCCTTCACCCACGCGGCGAACTGGTCCTTGAACTTCGTGTTGGTCGGGTTTTTCACCGACATGAAGTAGTTCCACGCGGCGAGATGGCCGACGAGCGGTTTCGTATCGATCCCGCGCAGTTCTTCCTCGCCGACCGAGAACGCGACCACCGGCACGTCGGTCGCCTTGATCCCCTGGTTGCCGAGCTCCTTGTAGAACGGCACGTTCGAATCGCCGTTGATCGTCGAGACCACGGTCGTCTTGCCGCCTTGCGCGAAGTTCTTGATGCTCGCGACGATGGTCTGGTAATCGCTGTGGCCGAACGGCGTGTAGACCTCCTGAATGTCGGCGTCCTTCACGCCCTTCGATTTCAGGAACGCGCGCAGGATCTTGTTGGTCGTGCGCGGATACACGTAATCGGTGCCGAGCAGGAAGAAGCGCTTCGCGCTGCCGCCTTCCGCGCTCATCAGGTACTCGACGGCCGGGATCGCCTGCTGGTTCGGCGCGGCGCCCGTGTAGAACACGTTGCGCGACATTTCCTCGCCTTCGTACTGCACCGGGTAGTAGAGCAGGCCGTTCAGCTCCTCGAACACCGGCAACACCGACTTGCGCGACACCGACGTCCAGCAGCCGAACACGCACGCGACCTTGTCCTGCGTGAGCAGCTGGCGCGCCTTCTCCGCGAACAGCGGCCAGTTCGACGCGGGATCGACGACCACCGGCTCGAGCTTGCGGCCCATCACGCCGCCGTTCTTGTTGATGTCGGCGATCGTCATCAGCGCCGTGTCCTTCAGCGACGTTTCGGAGATCGCCATCGTGCCCGACAGCGAATGCAGGATGCCGACCTTGATCGGGCCCGTGCCCGCATCGGCTGCATGCGCGAACGGGCTCTTGCCCGCCAGCGCGAGTGCACCAGCCATCGAACCGAACTTCAGCAGACTGCGACGTTTCATCGGGTTCCCCTTGACGTGTTGGATTGGCGTGCGCCGCGACGGCGCCTGCATCGGGGTTACGCAAGGCATGTGCCAGTCGCGCTGATGCACGCCGGGCGTGCCTGTGCGGGAGGGCGCGGGGCGTCGGCGCGGTGCGCATGACGCGTCGTGCAGCATGCGCGACCTGTTGCGGTGCGCGCGTGGGGGCGCAAATGGTGCACGGCGTGCGTTCGTGTTCGAGCGCGGGCATCGCCGGATGGCCGGCATGCGCGATGTGGCGCCTGTCGCGGGCAGCGAGACCGCGCGACATCTTCATCGCGTGCTACGGGGGCGGGGAGTGGGGCAGGGCGAAAACAGAAACGGGCGCGCCATGCGCGCCCGTTCGGCGGATCGGTGCGACCGGCAGCAACGTGCCGGTCGACGTGGCGGCGCGCGATGCGCCACCGGAAGGTCAGGTGCTCAGTAGCGCGGCACCGACGGATCGACGTCGCGCGACCACGCGTCGATCCCGCCTTGCAGGTTGTACAGCTTCGTGAAACCGCGCGATTCGAGGAACATCGCGACTTGCGCGCTGCGCATCCCGTGATGGCACACGCAGACGATTTCCGCTTCGTCGTCGAGCTCTTCGCTGCGCGCGGGGATCTGCTGCATCGGGATCGACATGCTGCCGGCGATCTGCGCGGTCGAGATTTCCCACGGCTCGCGCACGTCGAGCACGATCGGCGCGGGACGTGCCGAATCGCGAAGCCATTCCGCGAGCATCGCGGGCGTCAGGATCTGCATGGGGCCGCCGCTCAGAACTTGAAGCGCGACGGTTCGATCGCGTTCACGAGGTGGTCGACGTAGGTTTCGAACACGTCGGCGACACGGTACTGCTTGTCGTCGATGCGCGTGATGATCTGCGCCTTCATCACCGGGCGGCCGCCGACGAATGCCGACAGGCGGCCCCCGACCTTCAGCTGCTCAAGCAATTGCTGCGGCACGAGCGGCAGGCCGCCGGCGACACAGATCACGTCGTACGGTGCCTTGTCCGCCCAGCCGAGCGAACCGTCGCCGAGCAGGACTTCCGCGTTCGTCACACCGTCGTTGCGCAGGTTCTCTTCCGCGAACTTCGCGATGGCCGGATCGATCTCGATCGCCGTCACGTGTCGCGCGCGGTGCGCGAACAGCGCGCTCAGGTAGCCGGAGCCCGCGCCGATCACGAGCACGTTCTCGTGCTTCTTGACCGCCAGCTCCTGCAGCACGCGCGCTTCGACGCGCGGGAACAGCATCTTCGCGTGGCCGCCGGGCAGCGGCAGCTCGATGTCGGCGAACGCGAGATCGCGATGTTCGGGCAAAACGTATTTTTCACGCTTGACGATCGACAGCAGACCCAGGACGTCGAGATCCAGCACGTCCCACGGCCGGATCTGTTGTTCGATCATATTGAAACGCGCGTTTTCGATATTCATGGTGTGGTCACGCAGCCAGGTCGGCCGTCAGCGGGGATGGAGAAACTTCGTGATTGTACCAAACGGGGCGTCGGCAACGCCTGCCGGCCGCGTGCAACAGACCTTTACCCCTTGCTCTTTTTGATCTGCGCTTCGAATGCGAGATCCAGCTTGCTCGCCTTGCGCGGTTTTTTGGGGCCGAATTCGTCGACGAACTTGACGAATTCGTCGAGCGGCAGCGGCGCGCAGCGCTTCTCGGCGGTGCCGCCGGAGCGGTCGACGAGGTAGAACAGGCCGCCGGCCACCGCGACGGCTGCGAACTGCGGGTTGCCGGAGCGGGTTTTCAGGCGTTCGACTGCGTTGGTTGCTTTGGTGGTGCGCATGGGGCGGGTTCTTGCAGGGGCGTCGAGCCCCTAACTGTATCAAACCGGCCACCCGCCTGCGGCCGCGCGGTGTCAGACGGTGCGCGAATAGCGCTGCTGCGGTGTCTGGCCGAGATACGCGTCGAACGCCATCGCGATATTGCGCACGACCATCCGGCCGGCCGGATGGATCGTCAGGCGGTCGGCGGCGATCGTCAGCAGCGCGTCGCGCTCGAACGGGCGCAGCGCGTCGAGCTCGCGTGCGAAGTGATCGGCGAAGCGGATGCCGTGCGCGGCCTCGATATGCGAGAACGGCAGTTCGAGGTTGCACATGAGCTGCGTGATCACGTCGCGGCGCAGCCGATCCTCGGGCGTGAGCCGCACGCCGCGCGCGATCGGCAGCCGGCCTGCGTCGAGCGCGGCGCCATACGCCGGCAGGTCCTTCGCATTCTGCGCGTAGACGTCGCCGACCTTGCCGATCGACGACACGCCGAAGCCGACGAGATCGGTATCGGCCCGCGTGCTGTAGCCCTGGAAATTGCGCTGCAGCGTGCCGTTGCGCTGCGCGCGCACCAGCTCGTCGGACGGCCGCGCGAAGTGGTCCATCCCGATGTACACGTAGCCGGCCGACGTCAGCATGTCGATCGCGAGGCCGAGCAGCGCGATGCGCGTGGCGGGCGGCGGCAGCGTCGCGTCGTCGATCTGCCGCTGCATCTTGAACAGGTTCGGCATGTGCGCGTAGCCGAACACCGACAGCCGGTCCGGCGCGAGCTCGATGATCGTCTCGAGCGTGCGCGCGAACACGGCGACCGTCTGGTGCGGCAGCCCGTAGATCAGGTCGACGCTGACCGAATGGAAGCCCGTCGCGCGCGCGGCGCTCAGCAGGTCGGCCGTCATCGCGAGCGGCTGGATCCGGTTGATCGCCTGCTGCACGACCGGATCGAAGTCCTGCACGCCGAGGCTCAGCCGGTTGAAGCCGATCGTGCGCAGGTGGACGAGCGTCGCGGGCGTGACCGTGCGCGGGTCGATCTCGATGGAGAACTCGGCGTCGGCATCCGGCGCGAGCGTGAAGTGTTCGCGGGTGGCGGCCATCAGCTCGGCCGTTTCGGCGTCGGACAGGAAGGTCGGCGTGCCGCCGCCCCAGTGGAGCTGCGTGACCGGGCGGGCGGGGTCGAACAGCGCGGCCTGCAGCGCCATTTCCCGTTTCAGCTGGTCGAGGTACGGGCGCGCGCGGCGGCGGTTGTTCGTCGCGATCTTGTTGCAGCCGCAGTAGAAACAGGCCGTGTTGCAGAACGGGATGTGGACGTACAGCGACAGCTCGCTCGACGACGCACCGGGGTCGCTCGCGGCACGCACGTAGTCGGCCGGGTCGAAATCGTCACGAAACTGCAGCGCCGTGGGGTACGACGTATAGCGCGGCCCGTTCGCGCCGTATTTCGCAAGCAGATCGGGACGGAACATCGTGTCGGCAGAACCGGAACTCATGGTGGTCTCGCGCTTTCTGGATGCTTTCGAGTATATAAACGCGCGTTCGGGCTGCATTGTGTAATAACGTCGCAGTCGGCGGTGGCACAATGCGCGGTGGGCTGCCGCACCCCGCGTCCGGTTGCCGCACCGTTTTTTGTTGATCGTACGAGAGAGCCGAGTGTCCGTCGAAATGCCTGTTCGCCCGGCGCCCGCCGATGTCCCGCCGCCGCATGCGTGTCGCGAGGGCTGCGGCGCGTGCTGCATCGCCCCGTCGATTTCCAGCCCGATTCCGGGCATGCCGGACGGCAAGCCGGCCGGCGTGCGTTGCGTGCAGCTCGGCGACGACCTGCGCTGCCGGATCTTCGGCCGGCCCGAGCGGCCCGCCTGCTGTTCCGGGCTGCAGCCGTCCGCCGAGATGTGCGGCGCGGCGCGCGACGACGCGCTTGCTTGGCTCACGCGCCTCGAAGTCGCGACGCAGCCGTCCGGGGGCGCCCGCCCGGCGCGGTGACGCGCCGCCGCCGCGCCGGGCGTTCGCCGCATTCGAAGCCGTCAGCACACGCATGGAACCGCCAGCCCGCGCCGCAGCACTAACTTTGGTCCATTGCCCCGCCATGGGCTGGAGCCGATAGCCAGCCTGCCGCTCCGCCCGACACAGGAGATTTCCAGCATGACCGCACCTTGCGCGCCCGGCCGGCGCCGTTTCCTCTCCGTCTGCGCCGGCGCCATCGGCGTGTCGGTATCGCTCGCCGCCTGCGCGTCGACGTTCCCGTTCATCCCCGATCACTACACGTTCTCGCGCGGCGACGTGCAGAAAGCCGTCGCGCGCAAGTTTCCGTACCAGAAGACGGTCGCGCAGGTCGTCGACGTGTCGCTCGCGAATCCGGCCGTCAACCTGCTGCCCGACCAGAACCGCGTCGCCGTGCAGCTCGACGCACATTTCGCGAGCCCGTTCCTGCGCGAGCCCGTGAGCGGCAAGTTCACCGTGTCGGGCCAGCTCGCGTACGACGCGCCGAGCCGCTCGGTCGTGCTGAAGGCGCCGGCCGTCGACAGCCTCGTGCTCGACGGCGACGCGCAGATGTATGCGCAACAGGTCGGTGCGGCCGCCGGCCTGCTCGCGACGCAGGTCCTGACCAATTATCCGATCTACACGTTCAAGCCCGAACAACTGCAATTTGCCGGTGTGAACTACGAACCCGGTACAATTACGATTCTTACAAACGGCATACGCGTGGCTATCGTCGAAAAGTGACGATGCACCGCGCGCGGCCGGGTGGGCCGCGGCGGTAGTGTGGCCCTTTCTTTCGAACATTTCGGAGTTGGGCCACGGATGGACTGGATCCTGATCTGCAAGGCATTAATCCTCGGCGTTGTCGAGGGGCTGACGGAATTCCTCCCTGTGTCGAGTACCGGTCACCTGATCGTTGCCGGCAGCTTTCTGAACTTCAACGACGCGCACGCGAAAACCTTCGACGTCGTCATTCAGTTCGGCGCGATCCTCGCCGTCTGCTGGGAATACCGGCAACGGATCGTATCGATCGTGTCCGGCCTGCCGGGACGGCCCGACGCGCGGCGTTTTACGCTGAACGTCGTGATCGCGACGATTCCCGCGATCGCGCTCGGCCTGCTGCTGGAGAAGAAGATCAAGGCCGTGTTGTTCTCGCCGGTGCCGGTTGCGTTCGCGCTCGTCGTCGGCGGCGCGATCATCCTGTGGGCCGAGGCGCGGCAGCGCGAGCGCAGCGAGCCGCCGCGCGTGCAGTCGGTCGATGCGCTCACGCCGCTCGATGCGCTGAAGGTCGGCATCGCGCAATGCTTCGCGCTGGTGCCCGGCATGTCGCGCTCGGGCTCGACGATCATCGGCGGGATGTTGTTCGGCCTCGACCGGCGCGTTGCGACCGAATTCTCGTTCTTCCTCGCGATTCCGATCATCTTCGGCGCGACGCTCTATGAAACCGTCAAGGACTGGCAGGCGTTCACGGTCGACTCGCTCGGCCTGTTCGCGCTCGGGCTCGTCGCGGCGTTCGTCAGTGCGTTCGTCTGCGTGCGCTGGCTGCTGCGCTACGTCGCGACGCACGATTTCACGGTGTTCGCGTGGTACCGGATCGCGTTCGGCCTGTTCGTGCTGCTCGTCGGCTATAGCGGGTGGCTGAACTGGGCGTGACGCCGGTGTGACGCGGGCGCTTCCATGCAAAACGGCCCGATCGGCAGATGCCGGTCGGGCCGTTTTTTCATGGCGCGACGCGACGCGTGCGATGCGCCGCTGTGGCGGGGATTCAGCCGGCGCGCTTGCGGAACACCAGATCCCACACGCCGTGGCCGAGCCGCAGCCCGCGCCGTTCGAACTTCGTCACGGGGCGATAGTCTGGGCGCGGCGCGTAGTCAGCGGCCGTGTTTTCGAGCGACGGATCGGCGCCGAGCACTTCGAGCATCTGTTCCGCATAGTTCTGCCAGTCGGTTGCGCAGTGCAGGTACGCGCCGGGCTTCAGGCGCGACGCGAGATGCGCGACGAGCGGCGGCTGGATCAGCCTGCGCTTGTGGTGGCGTGCCTTGTGCCACGGATCGGGGAAGAAGATGTGCACGCCGTCGAGGCTTTCCGGCGCGAGCATGTGCTCGAGCACTTCCACGGCGTCGTGCTGGATGATGCGGATGTTCGGCAGGTCCTGCTCGCCGATCAGTTTCAGCAGCGCGCCGACACCAGGCTCGTGCACCTCTACGCCGAGGAAGTCGTCGCCCGGCCGGTGTGCGGCGATTTCGGCGGTCGATGCGCCCATCCCGAAGCCGATCTCCAGGATGCGCGGCGCGCTGCGGCCGAATACGGCGTCCCAGTCCGGGATTTCCGGTGCATACGGCACCACGAAGCGCGGGCCCAGATCGTCGAGCGCGCGGCGCTGGCCGGTCGACACGCGGCCGGCGCGCGTCACGAAGCTGCGGATGCGGCGGCGGTGCAGCGGATTGACTTCGTCGGCGCCATCGGCGGCTTCGTCGGGAAGGGCGGCATCGTGCGGCGGCTGGCCGGCTTCGTTCGGATCGTCGTGCATCATCGGTGACAGAGAAAGGCTCGGTTCGGGCGAGGGCCCCGTTGCGCGGCAGTGTGGCGGATGAACCGACACATGTTACAAAAAAGCCGCCTTCGACGAGGCGGCTCATGCGCAGGCTGCAGTGCAGCAGAAAGTGGAGCGGGCGATGGGAGACTAAACCATCAACCACAACTTCTATTCAAAATCAGCTACTTACGCACGAATCTGCCTAAAGTTTGAGCAAAAAGGTGTGGGTAAAATACTTGCGCTACAGGTGTGGGTAAGGTAGCACAACCCAAAGTGGTACGTCTAGCGGCAACTAGGGACCGAGTCCTGTGGCAAACTTGTGCTTCATGCGAGAAATAAGAAGGGTAGTACGGGGTTACTCCAAAAAAGGACGCATTGTGGACGAGCAAGCGCAAGATAAGAGTTCAATGAGAGGGGACTATGAGGACCAATGGGCGCACGTCGAGCGATCTCACCTCATACTTTCAACGAAAGAGTTCATCGTCGTCATCGATAAAGCTGGTCGCCTCGACTATGAAACGACTCCGGCCTATGACGCTGCGTCACGTGCTGACGAGAAGGAGCACGGCTCCATCATGGCTCAGGCATCCAGACTAGAGGAAAGTCCGAGTGATTGTTTGTCGCCGGAGATGCGGGTCAGCTTTAAACGATTAATCGGAGAGGCGATTGCTTTTAGTCTCGATGACGACTACGAAAATGCGAGAAAAATGCTGGAAGATGCGGCACTTTATTTTCTCGATCGCAGCGAAGAGACGTCACGACGTTGGTATTTGAGCGCAAGCGCATGTATGACCGTCCCTTTCATTGTTCTAGGCTTGGCAATATGGATAGCTAGAACCTGGGTAATGGCCTTGCTGGGGCTAACAGCAATGTGGTTAGTGTTAGGTGCGGTTGCTGGATCAATGGGCGCTTTGCTTTCTGTCATATGGCGAAGCGGAAAACTTCGTTTCGCCTGTTCTGCTGGAATGAAGCTTCATATACTCGAAGGTGCGTCGAGAATCTGGGCTGGTGCTCTATCTGGGTTGCTTGTTGCGCTCGCTGTCCGCTTCGGCATTGTCTTGGCTCCGCTATCGCATGGCGCATCGTTGCACGGAGTTATGTTGTTGGCAGCTTTTGCGGCTGGAGCAGGCGAGCGACTTGCGACATCTATAATATCCGAAGTCGATTCGACTGCTGTCACCGCACTTTCCGAAAAGGCGAGCACTCGCCGCGCCGAATCGTCGAAAACCACGAGGAAATAACTGTGAATAGGAAAGCGTTGATTATTGCCAGCCCTGGGAAAAAAGGCACGGATGGTTATCTGCCCGGAGTTGAGCGTGACATGAAACGGTACAAGGAGTTTCTAAAATCTCCTCTGGGCGGTGCATGGCGAGACGACGAAATAGCTGTTCTAGAAAATCCATCGAAAGCAATAGTGGATGTAAACATCATCTTGCAAAGTATGGCCGACTATTCATTTACGGTGTTTTGTGGTCATGGGCGGCACATTGGTAATCCTGGCTCGACTTATGTGCAAATCAATGACGTAACTGAGATCGATTCCAATCTTCTTCGGAAGGGCGCGGAAAAACATACTCTCATCCTCGATTGCTGTCGTGTAGTGTACCCTACCATCGTCATGGACTCGGTGATGGCGAAGAGAGCGGCAGAGGGGCCGACGCTCAATCCCCAAGAATGCAGGCGCTTCTTCGATCAACGCATATCCGAGTGTGCGAGCGGCATAGTTGTCATGCACGCTTGTAGTCTCAATGAGACTGCGGGTGAAACAAGTAATGAAGGCGGCTATTTTTCCTCAGCAATCGTCAAGTGCTCCAGGAGTTGGCATCAAAATAGTGATACAGATACAGAAAAGCAATACAGTATCTTGTCTGCCTCCCGCGCCTTCGATTTAGCTGATACTGATGTCAAAGCGCGTAGTGGCGGTAGACAAAATCCGACAATAGAGAAGCCGCGTGTCGAAAAGCAATTTCCATTTGCTGTTATCGCATGAACGCCCTGTCGGATGGATTGTCGGGACGATCTGGGAGACTATCGGCGATTGCTTTCGATCGTGCTTCCTGTAGCTCAAGATCGGCGATCTGGCGTCTCGCTTCGTTGATCTGACCTCGAAGTTCGGCTTGTTTGGCTGGATCAAGCTCGTTGGCGAGCTTGGCCAAAAGCTCAGTCAATCGACTACCCAAAGCGACCTTCATGGATGAGTTGTCGCTCGATCCTGACGGCGCTGCGCTTGTGGATAGTTGATTGGCTGAGTTCTTGTTGCTGTTTGCTGATAGCTCGGATGAGTTGGCCGCGACGTTAGCGGCTAGACTCGTGATTTCCTGCGCTACCTGTTGAGTCCGTTTTCCAGGTAGTTGACCACCCGATTGTTGAGAATCTTGGTTTTGAGCGATTGTGATTCCTGGTCGACTTTTATATTCAGCATTTGGCTTTGAATCTCCTGCCACTCTTGCTGCAATGCGCTGACTTGTTGTTGTAAATCGATTGTGGCTTTTTGATTCACTTGAACGTTTTCGAGTGTTGCTCTGAGTATTTCGATAATTTCGTCGTTTTTCATTGGTCTCCTTATTATATCGTTTATTGAAAAATTCCTGCCTTTGGCTTTTGTACCACTCCAACTTATCTCGTTGGCGTTGGCCGAATTCCGCATCCAGTTCCGTCTTGAAGATGGCGTTTTCTGAATACAGCTTTCCATAAAGTCGATGGCATTTATCATTATACTTGACGGTTAAATAATTCCTATCGATTTTTACAACTTGATACGATTTATCGTTGAGCCAGTGAATTAGCTCGTTCCGATTTTCTATCTTGCCGAGCCGGATTTCGTTCTTAATGGTGCCGTGAAGACTCTTTTTGAACTTCACGGAATCGGTGCCGGACTTGTACTCGGCAATATTAAGATGCAAGCTCGTATCGCTGTCTTTTGGGATGATTTGCGCAAACCCGAAATGACCGTTCATCATCGCTGCGAATAGCCGATAGTATTCCTGATTCTGTGTGCCTGGTGGCGAGATGTTAAGCGCAAGTCTCGTTTTGAGGTCGATTTTCGGCACGACGAAATGAAGTTCTGTTCTTCCCTTGTCGTGGTGAGCGACCCATAGCGAATTAATGCGCTCGTTGCCGAGTGGCATCATGTACTCGTGAAATTTGTCTATTATATATAGCCAGTCTTTTTGGCTGAGCTTTTCCTCCTTTCTCAGTGAAATCACGCCCGAGGTGTATTTCTGTCCGTTCGGGATGCTGTCGATGATGTCGCGAGTAAGGTTAGGATCTCCCAATACGATTTGAGGTTTAGCGCTTCGATTCTTTCCAGTGTGATCTCTGTCGCTCAAAAGGTAGTTGATCGGCCCTCGACCTGGGCCAGTTCCAGAATCAAAAACTTTTACAATCATGAACGGTGTGCCTTCTTTTCCGCTTTGATCGAAGCATCGAAAGATAGTTGGATGGCGGCGAGGTCGCTTTTGATTTTCGACACATCGGTAAGAAGCAAGACATGAATCGGATTTCGTTCGTTGATATGTTTGGTGATCTGGTTGAGGTTGACGCCGATCTTATTAATTTCATAAGTTAGCTGTGAGCGTGTTGGAAGGTATAAGCTGTCGTCGCTACGAATCAAACATCGTAGAAATTCGCTCATATTGTCAAAGCCCCAACGTTTCATTTTTTCTTCGAGAATTGACTTCTCATATGCTGATAGCTTGAATTCGATTCTGTTGTCTTTTGGCATTGTCCGTACCCCTGTTATTTTTGTTCTCTTTATATCCTAGCGGATTTTTTTGAGCAGGCAAGGGCCGGCCCCAAATTTTCAACGAAAATTTCCCCAATACATTATCCGGACAGACAGTCCGGATAATGAGTACACTTGCTTAGATTTCCGCCTTTGATTTTGACGGAATTGCTGTAACAGGGCATCATAGATTCTGGCTGTCAAGGATTATGCTGTTGTCGCTTGACGATTGAACTTCCATGTCTATGCTGCGGTGCTTGAAGTTACCGAGGTGGCGTCTGGATGTAACGAGCCAGCATAGAAAGCGACACGTCAAGCTTAATTTGGATCGTACTTGACAGATCGCCGTGCGGTTGTATTCTGTCTGAACAAACAATACGAGGTTAGTGATGAACAACGGAGTTTCGAGAAGCGCGCAGCCGAGAAAAATGAGCCCGATGAAGAAAGCGGTGCTTTTGATCATCAGTATAGGAGCACTGCTTTATGGCGCTGATGCTGTCGATCCAAAATGGGGTGCTACATGTAGCGGATTCGACTATCAGGGACTTCATGCAAATCCAGTCGATCTAGCAAATCACGCCGAAGTTCTAGAAAGGCATGTGAAGAAGCCCGTGGTGAATCGATGCGAATTTACGCCGGATAACGCGGCTCGTAAAATATACGAGAAGTTTTCTAGCTAGTGGTTTAGTGCTGATTCATTGGCGAGTTCCTTTATGTAGCAAGGTACTCGCCAAAACAGTAAGAGCACTGTGCTGTAGCAAGCTAATGATGCGATGTGAAAAAGGTTTGGTTCGGTAAATCCATCGCAAAGGATTGTTGCGGTTAATTTTATCCACCTTTCGGCGACGAAAAATCCGAAAGTAAGCGTTAAAAATCTAAGAATTAGGAAATCTGTTTTCATAAGGTCCTCGGCTGATAGCCTAAGAGATACAAGATATTTTCGTCTTGTCAAGCG
Organism: Burkholderia sp. Bp9016; assembly: GCF_003857765.1. NCBI lineage: Bacteria > Pseudomonadati > Pseudomonadota > Betaproteobacteria > Burkholderiales > Burkholderiaceae > Burkholderia > Burkholderia sp. Bp9016. The sequence continues at coordinate 147,767 of NZ_QTPY01000011.1, read as the reverse complement.
GATTTTTATGAGCCGATATTGGCATAGATTTGAAATGAGAGAAAAATTCGACATGGAATTTGTGAGTGCGGAGCACGCCGGTGACGCTTTTTCTTTGAGTAAAAATGAAACCGATGACCTGGTGAAAGTGATTGACGCGCTCGTTCAACTTAAACAGGAATTGGTCGGCGATAGCCAATTCGGGTTTAAAATGAACTCGGAAAGTGATTTTAAATTTTGTGCTGCGGAAGAATCGGATCTCGAATATGGAAAAATGCCGCTAGAAATTTATAAGGTTGGAAATGACGGCAAGTACTTGGGTTTGGAATTTTCGATCAATGTGGATTCGCTCTCATTGAATCGATTGAGCGAAGATGTGAATTTTCCGCATAACGTTTGTCGGTATGTGGCGGACGAGATTCACGATTTTTTTCTGTGTGATAACGCCGATTCTGAAGAGCAAGAGGAATTTGCTCGGCTTGTCTATGATTCGCTTTGCGCGTTGGCGGAGAAGCGAATCATAGATTCGAAATTTGGCGGTGTGAGTGTAAGCAAGAAAATTACGCCGTAAATTTTTTGGTGTTTGTCACCGGCTTCAATTGGGAAGCAATGGTTTGTAGGCGGTGATTTATGTCGGCGATCAATTGTGGATCTGAGTAGCCGGTGTCTCGTTCGCAACGATTTAAAATGCTTGTGATGCTGCCGTTTTGGTTGCAGAGATTCAGGAAGTAGTCGTTAGGTCCAATCGCATCGGGACTGCCGATGAACATATTTCCTGCGACGATTGCCTGATTTTGGTTCTTCACTTCTAAAGTGCGTGCGCCAGCAAGTTCGGTAAAGAAATTGGCTAGGCACATGTAGATCTCTCGCTTATTATTGATGTTGCGAGGTGCGCTAAATATTTCTTCAAAGTTGAAGAATGTAAACCATCTTTCGTAAAAATTAATCATGTGTTCTCCGAGGTTTTCGATAAACTAACGGAAAACGCGGAAAAGTCAATGGGCGAAAATCGTTGCGCATAAAAGAAAAGCACCCGTCGGGTGCTTTTCTTTCGGCTGCTAAATTTCATCAGAACGTCGGCAAGTCGGTAATTTTAAAATCTTTGTCGTTCTTCGCAATGCGAAGCTCAAGCTCAATGGGGTAGCCGGTATCAATGCTGGTGGGCTTTTCTTCGGCAGAAAGCACTTCGTTGCCTTTTGCAAGCAGTTCGGCAACATGGTTAAGTGATTTTTTGCCTTGGGAACGCCACACCCATTTCTTGTCTTCGTTTTGAACCCATGCCCACAATTCGAACTCCGACGCGCGTTGATCCTTTTTGTTGTTGTGGTTCGCCGCCGTAACGCAGTATTTAGCCATGAAATTTCCTTGAATGTTGCGTCGGGACCATCCCGTCGCACCTAAATATATGGAGGGCAAGACGGAAATTTCAAGTGCTCAAAATCGCTGGATTATCTCTTTGTCAGGCAATGCGAGATCAAAAATCGCCATTTTTTCCTTCACTTCGTTGCGGGGGACTTGTTGTTTTGTTTTCGACTTTGGGGTTTCGTGTTGTCACACGAATTCCCTCAAAGTCTTACCCTACCCGCAGGCTTGCGAGTATTTGACTTTGAAGGATTTCATGTGACGTCACATCCATCCCTTCAACTATCAATTCAACTGTAGTCGATTCGCAGTTCGTGAAGTTGATTTCACACTTGGCGGGTCTGCTGATTGTCTTCCGTGTGGTTTTCCAAGTACACCATTCTAGCCACTTTACCATCTGAGATGGTTTGTAATCGCTCTTATTGCTTTGGGTTGGTTTCGTCAGTGCTGATTACTCGTGTTGCTCGTCTCATTTAATTTTATGGCTGTATCATTTGAGTAATTGGCAAAGGGTGATAACTGAGTTTTGATTTAACGCTTCACTACACCGTTGCAACCTGCTATAAGCTATTACTGGATGTTTTGAATCGGGAGTAGGTTTTTGGTATATCAGACAACAAGTCCTGAGAACAATAACTGCTATACGCTACTGACGCATAAAAACATCAATTTAGAAGTTATGAAATGAATTCGGCTTTGTCAATAGCTGGATGAAAATATTTGAGATTTGCTATTGACATTTGGTGCAAATCGAATATTATTATCTGGCAAGTCCTGAGAAGACTGAACTGTTATAGTTCTGATGCAAAACAAAAAGGCGACCCAGTTGGATCGCCTTTTTGCATGCTCGAATCTGCTTTACTGCTTCTTAAAGCTTAGTCCCATTGGCGCTTGAATGCTGCCGTCATCTGATAGTGTGAAGATTTGTGTCCCTTCGGGTGAGATCAACTTCAAATTCTTTCCGTCGATTTTATACGAAACCTCGACTTTTCCCATTCCAGTGTCATAGATTAGTTTGTCGCTTGACTCAAAAATGAGTTTGGCGTCACTCGTCGGATTAACATAAGTTCCACTGAGTTTTTGCCCGCACGCAGCGAGCAAAAGAGTGATGGTGAGGAGGGCAAGAGTTTTCTTCATGATATTTCGGATAGTTGGGTGTAAAGATTTTAATACCACATGCCGATATAATTGCCATCCGCAGAACCTCGTTCGACAATTACGTATTTCAATGTGCTGCTTGCCGTGGCAAATCGATATACAGTCCAAATCGTTTGCCCTTGTTGCGAATCTCCATAAGGCGTTCCGTTCATGGCGCTCTGGAAGGAAGCAGCAGGAACTTGGACTGCGCTCAAAGAGCCTGAATTAGTGGACCCAGTGTAGAGTTCAAAGTTGGCGTTGCCACTTGAATCAAACGTCAACGTTTGAGGATTCGTCTGATTGGCAGGGTCACAATATTGATTAAATGTGAAGCTCCGGCCGGCCAACTCGCTTACATTGGTCACTTGGGTTGCACCGCTAGTAATCAGAATGTCGCTCGCTGCGAAACCGTTATCACTGATGCTACCTGCTGGCGCTGCGCCACAAATTTCGTAAGCGCCATCAAGATTTGGTTCAACCGACGTGCCAAGAGGTGTTCCTGTTGCTCCATATGGGTCGAAAATCTTGGTGGTCGCCGAACCAACAACACTAATCGGGCTAGTATTGGCGACCGCAGAGTTGTTCACTTGCAAAACGGCCGATTTGGTGGCTGTGCCATAAGTAATTTGCCCAGTCCAGCCGCTTTGAGTAATCGTTTGAGTATTGGTTTTTGTTGGAAGGTTATCGATGAAAGATGCACCGCTCCAAGGCGGACCCGAAATACCCGCGCTAGCGTTGTAGTCGATATAACTTACGCTGTAGGGTTGCAATGAACTTGCGCTACCAGAACCGCTATTTCCATTTCCACCGCCACAAGCGGCAAGAGTCAGTGCTACGAAAATGGCGGAAAAGTTCGTTTTAATATAATTTTCATTCACGGTTTTGGCTCCCCGAAGGTCGATGTCGTGTTGGTTTAAGGGGTTACGATGGAGTCGCTTCTCGTTGAATTTCTTCGCAGATTGCGTTGGCGAGTGACATTGAGATGTGAGGTGTAATCATGATTTCGCGACCGTGACTTTCGGCGTACACGTAACCAGATTGGCCGACATTGGTTGTAACGCGCGTAATTCCAAATCGGCTAATGTCCCGAAACGGCAATTGCTTATTTCTCCACTTAATTCCTTGTTGGGGGACAACAATCACGGAGCGGCGAATTCCACGAGCAATGAACACGACGACCCAAACGAATAACCCAAGCATGACGACTCCAACAAGTGGAGCGCTATAAAGCACTGCGGCGGTAATGAGAAGATAAACAGCTGCGGGCAAGGTGAGTAGTGCAATGTGTCCCGTGAAACCTGGCGCGTGATGTCCCTTGTTCCGGTAGGTGATGAGCAAACTTCCATCGGCCTGCCGTGTTGTTTGGTACTGCGCCGAGAACGTGTTTTCCATGAATTTCCTTTTTTGAGGACGAACGCTCTCATTCGTCGTAGAAGCGCCGGATCGATGAGAGGGGGGTGATGTAAGCGTAATGCGCCTACTATAAGCGTATAACGCTCTGTTCGCAACAGCCCTGCCCTGTAAGCATCAGCAGCTTTCGGGGCAAGGCAGGAACATGGATAAGGAAGCGCAAAGTACGCTCGCTCGATCAGTGGGTCGGGCGATTGCTCATCGGCGGATTGGTGCTGGACTGACCCAAGAACAAGTAGCTGAACGTCTCGGGCTGGCGCTTAGTTCCGTTGCCCGTATGGAGCAAGGTGTCTCGATTCCCACAGTGGTTCGGTTGGTTGAGTTGGCTCAACTATTCGATTGTGGAGTTGACGCATTGATTGTAGAGGCATCAACGAGAACGGACGATCAGGCAAAAGCTATCGCAGCGGTGTTAAATGAACTTGCTGAATCGGATCGAACGGTGCTATTGGGGGTGCTCACGTCACTTGCCGAGCACCTGAGGCAAAAGAAATGATTAGGCCCTCAAGCCTCCGTCGCTATCAAATGCTTTAGACGATCAGATAAGCTTCTTTGTCCGAACGGTGTAAAGCCATCGAGGGCTATTCCTTCTCTTAAGGTTATTTTGTATTGTTTTTTGATCTCATGAAATAATATCTCAGTCGCTTTTTCAAATCTCGAATATTGTTTTTTTCCAAAAAGCCGAGGTTGGCTTGCTGAGCAGTTCTCCCAGCCATTCGGCCATGTCGCATCGACTTTGCTTACAAAGACTTCACACAATCCAAGCAATCTGGGAAAGGCGACGTCCAAGTTATCAATTTCGTCGTGGGCTAAGATATTTCTGGCATCCCTGAGAATGTTTAATATCACGCCAATCTCGGGATGGTCCCGATTTATCGTATTAAACTTGCCTTCAATTTTATCAACTAACTTTTTTCTAATCCCGTTGCTTGCGGCCACAACTGCCCCCATCAACAGCGCCTCATCATGTTTGATGGACAGATCCCCTTTGTAAATCGATTCAGACAACCTATTTCCCCTTAAAATTGGAAATTTCTATTCTCAAAATTTTGACTTTTCGACGAAGTAAGTGAGATTTTATGTTCTGTCTCGGGATTTTTCGTTGCTTGGTAGCGCTCCACGTAATTCTTTACCTCTACCTGCATAAAGCGAGTGAGGTTTACTCGCTTTATGCAGGTGGGAGTGTAGGCGATCGTATCACGCTTTTCGTCGATTGATTTGTACTGTTGGTTTTGACTTCGGTGCTTGATGCTTCAGCACATTCTGAAGGCTTGGCTTGTAGTCATAGCCCGATAGGTCGATGATGTTGCCGAAGTCGAGCTTTTCGACGGCACGCTGCAACGCAAGCATTGGCAGATCGTGCAAGTATTCGAAGTGCGCGTTCTTCGCATCGTCGCTACTAATGTGGCCAGTCAATAAATAGATGGTGCTGTTATTGACACCTTGAGCCGCAAGCCGAGTAATGACGGTATGCCGGAGAGAATGAAAGCAGTTGCTATTTTCTTTGAGTTTCAGTCGCTTCAGATGAAGCGAAAATCTCCTTGAAAGATTCTTTTTGGTCCCGTTGTGACCATCAACCAAGTACCAAAAGAGCTTTTCGTGGCCTGCCTTCCCGACTTCCTCGATGTAATCGAGCAAGCCGAGCCTAATCAAGGTCGAATGAATCGGGACCATTCGCACGCCGGAGCGAGTTTTGGCATCTTGAATGTTAAAAAACGGCACGCCATCATTTTCCTTGATGTTCCTAATCGACAGCGAAGTCGCTTCCTCTATGCGCAGTCCAGAAAAAAGGCAAATCAATGGGCCCCAAAAGTAGTCGGGCTTGTTGTAGACGAGCCATTCGTAGTTTTCCCACTTGTAGATTTCTTTGAGTTCGCTGTGATGAAATTGCTCGCGGGGCGTTACGACCTTTTTTGCTCCCTTGACCATCAGACCATCGACAGGGTTCTCTCCAAAATAATAATCGTGGCCGATGGCGTACTCAAATAGAGATTTGAGGTGGGAGAGGTATTGATTGACTGTGTGTCCCGTTTTTTCGCCTGCGAGCAAATGTGATTTGAACGATTTTATTTCGTCCTTTCCGTATTCGGAGAAGGAAAGATCGTTGTGTCGCTTGGCGAAAAGCTTGAAACTTTGCTGTTGTTTGTAAAGCGTTGATGGTTTCAGCGCCAGTTGAGCGTCCTTGAAGTATTCTTCAACGACAACAGAATATTTCGGTGATGAGCGCTTCGGTTGGACTTGTGCCACTGCTTGGGCAACATATGGTGTGGGCAAGACGCCGACCTGCTCGATGTGATCAGGTGCGCCAGCAATCCTCATCAGTTCGAGCACCTTGAGTCCTTCTTTCAGTTCTTCTGGCGTGTCTGCCTCGAAGATTCCGTTTTTCAAGTCGATCTTCAGAAGCTCACGAGCGTCGTCAGGATTGAACTGTTGGGCGATCGGTTTCTTGCGGCTCATTTCTAGGTGGTAGTTGAGCAAGAGGGCACTGGTCTTCGCCTCATGATAATCCTTTGTTCTGAGGGAAAGATACATGCTGACCTTGCCGAGCCGTTGGGCGAGGGCAACCGGAAGTTTGTAGCGGAAGAAGTAGGCGCCGGACTTCTTGTCACGGTGCAACCTGGGCGTTTTGATCGGCACGGCGGAAGACTCCGTAGCCCAAATTCAAGCTCAGGTGTGAGTAGCAGTTGTGGGTAGAAGGTGTGAGTACGGCGACTTTGAAAAAACCCGTGGAGCCTTACGTGGCAAGGGTTTGAGCCGTACTGGAGCGGGCGATGGGAATCGAACCCACGTCATCAGCTTGGGAAGCTGAGGTAATGGCCATTATACGACGCCCGCAGAACGCGTAATTCTACAGGGTTTGGCGACCGTGTTGCAAGCGAGGCATTTTGGCCATGTGCAAACGCACTGCGCGTTCCCCGATGGCGGCCCCATTCCAACCCGGCGATTCCGCGAACGGAGCGGGGCTGTCACGGGGGGGCGGCACCAGAGATAGCGTCAGGGGCGCTCACGTGAATCCGTTCAACGTCGAGCGCAACCCGTCCGCGTCACGCCCGCCAGCCCGCCGGTGTCGAAATTAGACGAGTCGGTGTCGGAAGCATGCAAGCCCCGATGTTGCTTTCGAACTAACGTGACAGACCTCTTACCCGATCGTTTGTCTGGAGCCGACATGTCCGATTTCATCACCGTCCTGCGCGAAACCTGCCCGACCCCGGTCCTTGACGCGACCAAGTGGAAGCGCATCGGCGGCGATCCGCACACCGTGAACCTCAACGCGTACCTCTCGAAGGATGGCAGCAAGATCATGGGCACCTGGATCTGCACGCCGGGCAAGTTCGAGGTGAACTACGAGAAATGGGAATACTGCCACTTCCTCGACGGCTACTGCATCATCACGCCGGAAGGCGAGGAGGCGGTGCATTTGAAGGCCGGCGACGTGTTCGTGATCGAACCCGGCATGAAAGGAACGTGGGAAGTCGTGGAGACGGTGCGCAAGTACTTCGTGTTCGCCTGAGCGGCCTTACAGGTCCAGCTGGCGCATATCGCCGCGGTCCGGATATCCTCGCGGTCCGCGGCGTTTCTCGTCCCGGCCCTTGCATGCGGCAAGGGCGGCACGGGCCGCGCACGCATCAAACGATGCGACGATTTCACCGCTTTCCCGTACCCGTGAACCGGGAGTTCAGCCCCGATGGCAAGCCGGCCACACCGGCTCAATAAAACTCGTGGCGATTCGGGAACAGCTCGCCCAGTGAGGTGGCCGGCTGCGCCGGGTCCGATAGTTCACTCAATGCCCTGGGTGTCTGACGCTCGCGATACGCGCTCGGCGACATCCCGTACGCCCGCCGAAACTCGCGCCCCAGATGTGACGCATCGGCAAAGCCGCAGCCCGCCGCGATCTCGGAAATGTTCTTGTCCAGATGCATCAGCATCCACGCAGCCGTACGAATCCGGATCGCCCGATAGCAGGCGGCCGGCCCGCTGCCCGTCGCTTCCCTGAACAGGCGTTCGAGTTGCCGCGCCGAAAGATCCAGCCTGCGCGCCAGCTCGTCGATCGTAATCGAGTGGCTGATGTGTTGCTCCATGAGCAGGATCGCGCGTTTCACCTTCGGATGCGCGTTGGGCGCGACACCGGGCGGATGCGGTTGCGGCGCGCTGACCGTCTTGCGTCCGTCGACCAGCAGGATGCGAAGCGCCTTGTAGACGATCGACGGCTCGATGTGCCGGACCAGGATCGCGGCGGCGACATCGATCGACGCCCGCCCGCCGGAGCAGGTCACGCGTCGGCCGTCCAGCACATAGAGGCGGTCGGACACGACGAGGTTCGCATCGACGGACGGGAACCGCTCGATGAAGTCCCAGTAGTGAAACCAGCTGATGCAGATGCGATGCCCGGCCATCACACCCGCGCGCGCGAGCGCGAACGCGCCGGTGCAGATGCCGACCAGCATCGAGCCCGCCGACGCAGCCGCACGAATGAATTCCAGCGTGGCCGCGTCGAGTTCCGAGCGGGCATGCAGCAGCCCGCCGACGACGACCACGTAGTCGAATGCCTGATTCGAGCTCAACGATTCCCACGCGGGAATCTGAATGCCGCAACTTGCGCGAACGGGGGAGTCCATGTCTCCCAGGATCGTCCATGACAATCGGACCGGCCGGCTGTTGTCGCCTTCATCGGCCGCGAGCCGCAGCACGTCGATCATGCCGGAGAACGCCGTCAGCGTGAAATTCGGCAACAGGATGAAGCCGAACCGGATACGCGTCGGTTTGTCGGATTCCGGCGGGCTTGCAACGGGCGTTGGATGAGTCATGACGATGCACTGATCGGGTAACTGCTGACGCAGAAGCGGAACAAGGCGCCAGCGCGATTCCAGCTGAATCGCAGAGGCCGGCCAACACGGGGCGCGGACTTCGACCCGGGGTTCCGCGTACCCCGGGAACGACGCGGCCCGGACGTCATCGTCCGGGCCGCGCCGAAAAAATCATCGTTGCGCCATGGGTGTCGGCGAAGCGCGCGACGCACACTCGACCGACGCGCAGGCAGCGGTTTCCCGCGTCTGCATTCACCCTCGGGCCAGTCTTCAGGCCGACGATACGTCGCGACGGCCGAGGTTCGATTGCGCGTCTCGGCTATGCTGGTTCAGCCGCGCGGCAATCGTCACGATCTCGGTGCCGACGAACGAGAACATCGTCATCGGCATGCCCGCGATCGACCGCATCGTGACGTTGCTTAAGGCCTGTTGCCAGACTCGTGTGACCACCGTTCATGTCATCCTCCAATCCATATTTCTATTGTCCGGCCTGCGTTCCTATGAACTGCGCTTTTCCAGGATGGCGACGCGGCGCGTCGGAACGCTGTTGCCAGCCTGGCGACATGTATCTTGTCGGCACAAAACCGCGCGATCTAGAAAATATCCGACCGCCATCAATAACAAATGCGACGCACTTTTGATCGACGACGACATCTTGCGTGACCGCGGGCCCTGGCGGGCAAACGACGGGGTAAAGGCAAATCGACGCGCACCCGGATATCGGCGCTCTGCGGCCTTTGCCGAATCCGCGAGTCGGTGGCGTGGATGCATGCGCGGCCGGCGCGTCGACTCGCTGCGGCGGCGGTTGGCGGCCGATGCAGGTCGAGCATGCGCTGGAAGGGAAGAGAGCGACCGGACTTCGCTCCGGAACGTCAGTCGTTCCGCAACGATGCGCGAGGCGTGCGGTTCACGACGCGTACGACGCTCACGAGAGCGGGGCAGCCGGAAGGCCGCGTCGGCCGGCGTCGTGGAATACGCGCTCGCGTGCCGCCTGGATAGCGTTGACTCGCAGCGTCAGTGCGTGTCGGCGAAGAGCGGTTGCTTGCCGTGATTGCCGTCGATGATTTCTTCCGCATAGCGGATGGAAGCCCGGCGCGCTTCACCTGCCGAATCGAACGGTGCGTTGTCGAGCAGCCGGAACGTCTCGCTGCGGGCCAATGTGTCGGCGGTGTCGCGCAGGCAAATCTTTACGGCTGCGTCGAAGCCGCCGTCGTAGTTGTGCGCGTTGCCGTTGGTGGCCGTAACGTGCGGGTAGATCAGCGGATAGATTTCGAAGCCGCGATAGAGATGCATGCTCATGACGAACTCCTCGGTTCGGCCGTGACGAATCGTGCGGACGAACGCATCCGACCGGTATCGCCGCTGCGCGGCGCGACAGGTGGGGGGTGAAGGGGCAACAGTGCGTGCGGATGAAGGCGCGACGCTGCAAGGGGGCAAACGGCGGGGCGAGCGGTGGGTGCAATGACACATGCTCGGACGAATTCATCATACGCGCTTCGTATCGGATGTCCATCGGGATGTCGATCGCATCCGCGGCCGTGTCGGCGCCGCGCATCGAACGGCTTCGATGAACTCTCCCGCGCGCCGCGCACGATGAAAATCGGATCCGGACGCCATTGACGTGCGATGCGATTCGGACGACGTCGAACGAGCGCCACCACGCCACGAAATCGCGCCGGCCGCACGTCTGCGAGAGATCGCGCAAGCGCCTATGATGCAGCGATCCGCTCGCCGCGCCGGCCGCATTGCGTGGACGGCATGCGACAGCCGAACGTTTTCCCGGAACCCCGACCATGCGCATCACCGACATCCGCGAGCAAGCGATCCCGGTTTCCCGCTATGCCGATCCGGCGATTCCGTCGGGCGGCCTGACGACGAGCGTCGTCGCGGTCGTCACCGATGTCGTGCGCGATGGTCGCCCGGTGACAGGGTACGGCTATGCATCGGTCGGCCGCTACGCGCAGGGCGGGCTGATCCGCGAACGATTCGCGCCGCGCCTGCTGAACGCCGCGGACGCGCTTGCCGACGAGGCCGGCACGAACCTCGATCCGTTTCGCGCATGGCGCGCGATGATGACGGGCGAAAAGCCCGGCGGACACGGCGAGCGATGCGTGGCGGTCGGCACGCTCGACATGGCGATCTGGGATGCCGCCGCGAAGATCGCGGGCCTGCCGCTGCATTGCTTTCTCGCAGATCGGCTCGCGCGCACGTCGACGCCGCGTGTGCGCGTCTACGCAGGCGGCGGCTATCGCTATCCGCACGACGATCTCGCGCGCCTGACTGACGAGATGCGCCGCATCGCCGATCTCGGCTACACGCACGCGAAGATCAAGATCGGCGGCGCGGATCCCGATCGCGACCGGCGACGTATCGAAGCCGCTGCCGGCTGTCTTGCCGACAGCGCGCATCTCGCGGTCGATGCGATGAACACGTACGACGCGGCAAGCGGCCGCGCGGCCGCCGCGATGCTGGCGCCGTTCGGTCTCTGGTGGTTCGAGGACATCTGCGATCCGCTGGACTTGCCGCTTCATGCAGGCCTGACCGCGCAATACGCGCCGCCCGTCGCGGCCGGCGAAGCGTTGTTCTCGCTTGCGGAAGCGAAGCTGCTCGAGCGCTACGGCGGCTTGCGCAAGGAGCGCGATTTCCTCGTGTTCGATCCGGTTCATTGCTACGGGCTGCCGGGTTACCTGCAGATCGTCGACCACTTCGTGTCGAACGGCTGGCAGCGCGATGCGTTCTGGCCGCACGGCGGCCACCTGTTCTCGTTGCAGGTGGTGGCCGCGCTCGGGCTCGGCGGTGCGGAAGTCAATCCGTTCTCGTTTCATCCGTTCAGCGGACTCGCTCACGGCGAAACGGTCGACGCCGGGTATGCGCATGCGCCGCAGGTGCCGGGTATCGGCTTCGAGCTGCATGCGCACGCGTATCGCGCGTTTCGCGCGGTGGCGGGCGGCTGAGCGGCATGGCCGGTTTCAACGCGCGTCGATCGCGAAGCGCACGGCAAAGCCGAGCATCATCACCGCGACGAACAGGTCGAGCACGCGCCACGCCAGCACGCGGGCGAATCACGCGCGGCAGGTGCGCGCGCCGTACGCGAGCATCAGGAACCACGCGAGCGATGCCGTCCTCGCGCCGAGCTCGATCAGCAGCGCGCCACTGCCCGCGCAGACGAGCGAAATGGAGAGCAGATGGGAGCGCGAAATCGAGCGCTCGATGACGAAGGCGTCCTTGGGGCCGACCGACGTGAACAGGCCGGCGCCAAGCAGCAGACCTTCCAGGAAGGCAGAGGTGTCGAGCACGAGCGGGCCGACAACCTCTTGAGCTGAACCGGTGATGGTTACGATGCGACCAACATCAAGGGGCGGCGGGGGGCGTTGTCAATGTTCGGCGCACCATGCCGCACGGCGCGCGCACGGTTCGCTCGCCCACCGCCCACCGCCCACCGTCTACCGCGCATGCCATCAGCCGGCGGCGGCGTCGCCGAGATTGAGCGCGACGAGGGCGCAGACGGTCAACGCGATGCCGACGAGCTTCAGCGACGATACCGACTCATCGAAGCAGACGATGCCGATGACGGCGGTGGCCGCCGTGCTGGCGGCGGCCCAGCTCGCATAGGCGAGCCCCATTTCGAGGCGCTTCGTCGCGAGCGCCATTAGCCAGACGGCACTTGCATAGCAGACTATCGTGATGGCGGACGGTAGCGGGCGGGACAGGCCGGCGGAGAATTTCAGGCCGACGGAGCCGAGTACTTCGGCGACAACGCTGATACCCAGCAGAAGCCAGGCGGACTGGAACGGGGACACGAACGGACTCCTTCCCCCGACGCTTATACCGAGCGGCGAGGAGAAGAGCAGGTGTCAGCGGTACCCAGGATGAAAGGAGCTTAGTGCGTGCGGCAGCGTTGCGCAAGGCACGGGCGATGCGCGATGTGCGTCGCGGGTCACACGTGCCCGGCGTTTCCTGCCGCCCATTCCGGCCGGCGCCCGAGCGTGTCGAACAGCGCGACGATCTCCGCCTTCACCTTCTGCACCGCATTGCTGACGAGCGCCGTGTCGTGCCAGCACAGCGACAGGTCGCGCACGAACAGCCGGTGCGCGACCGTCGACAGCTTGAGCTTGCGTTCCTCGATCTCGACATGCGCGGCCGTCCACGGCAGGATCGTCACACCGAGCTGCGCCATCACGGCTGCGAACAGGAGCCCGGTCGAACTCGCCTCGAAACCGATCTGGTACGACAGCCCGGCTTCGCGCATCGCCCAGTCGACGCGGTTGCGGATCGTGTTCGGTGCGCTCGGCAGCACGAGCGGCAGCCGAGCGATCGCGTCGAGCGGAACGGGATCGTCCGGCACCGGAAAACCGGGCCACGTGATCAGGTACAGCGTTTCGGTCAGCAGCCGGTGAATCGCGATGCCGCGCGTGTCGACCGCATCGACGACGATCGCGAGGTCGAGCCGCGCGCGTTCGAGCAGCGTGTCGAGATCGGCGCTCGGTGCCTCGATCAATTCCAGCATGATCCCCGGATAGCGCTCGCGCACGGCGCGCGCGAGCGGGATCGCCAGCACGCGCGCGGTGCTCGACGGCATCCCGACCGTCACGCGGCCCTGCGGCGTATCGGCGTCGCGGCGCAGCAGCTCGCGCGTGCCGTCGGCCTGGCGCAGCAGTTCGAGCGCATGCCGGTACAGCGTGCGGCCCGCGGCAGTCGGCGCGACGCCGCGCACGCTGCGCTCGAGCAGCTGCATCCCGAGATCCTGCTCGAGATTGCGCATCTGCTGGCTGACCGCCGGTTGTGCGACGTGCAGCGCCTCGCTCGCATGCGTGACGTTGCCGCATTCGACGACCTTCACGAAATAGCGCAATTGCCTCAGGTCCATTGTCGCCGCCTCCCGATTCGAGCCATAAGCCAATCCGATCGAGCAAGATGAATATCATATTTTTCGACGATCGCTGACATTTCTATACTCGTCTCACAAAAGAGTCCGCAGACCGGCCATCCCGGACCGGACGCGGCACCGGAGCCGGCTGGGCCGGCAAGGAGACGAAGATGTTCAAGGCGATCGACGCGCCGGCGGCCGGCGCGAAGCCGCGGCGCACGCCGCTCACGCGCGAGCAGGTCAAGGGCTTCTGGGCCGTGTACGCGGGCTGGGTGCTCGACGGCGTGGACTCGGTGATCTATGCGCTCGTGCTGATTCCCGCACTGACCGAACTGCTGCCGGCGTCCGGCATCGCGGCGACGCCCGCGAATCTCGGGATGTACGGCTCGATCCTGTTCGCGTTGTTTCTGATCGGCTGGGGACTGTCGTTCATCTGGGGGCCGCTCGCCGACCGCTTCGGCCGCGTGCGCACGCTCGCCGCGAGCATCCTGATCTATTCGGTGTTCACCGGTGCAGCTGCGTTCGTGCACGACGTATGGGTGCTGGCCGCGTGCCGGCTGATCGCCGGGATCGGCGTCGGCGGCGAATGGGCGCTCGCGGGCACCTACGTCGCCGAGAGCTGGCCGGAGGATCGCCGCAAGATGGGCGCCGGCTACCTGCAGACGGGCTACTACTTCGGTTTCTTCATCGCGGCTTGCCTGAACTACACGATCGGCGCGACCTATGGCTGGCGCGCGATGTTCCTGTGCGGGCTCGCGCCCGCGCTGCTCGCGGTCTTCACCGTGATGCGCGTGAAGGAGCCGGGGCAGTGGCGCCGGCACGACGTGCGCGACGGCGACGCGACGCACGCGAAGCGCGTGCACCCGCTGCGCGAGATCTTCGCGCCGGCGTTCCTGCGCCGCACGTTGACGAGCGCGAGTCTGGTCGGCGTCGCGATCGTCGGGCTGTGGGCCGGTTCGGTTTACGAGGCGAGCGCGGTCAGCGCGCTTGCGGCGCGCGCCGGCATCGACCATATCGGCGCGATGCGGCTCGCATCGGTCGGCGCGGCGATCCTGTCGTGCACGACGATCGTCGGCTGCCTCGTCGCGCCGTGGCTTGCGGAACGGGTCGGCCGGCGCACCGCGCTCGGCGTGTATTTCGCGGGCATGGCCGCGGCGATCGTGTTCGCGTTCGGCTGGGCGTTCTATCAGCCGAACGGGCTCGGTGCATTCATGGTTTCGCTCGCGTTCCTCGGCTTCTTCGGCGGCAATTTCGCGATCTTCTCGTTGTGGCTTCCGGAGCAGTATCCGACCCGCGTACGGGCGACCGCATTCGCGTTCAACGCATCGGTCGGCCGCTTCATCGGCGCCGGCGTGAACTTCGTGCTCGGCGCAGCGATTCACGGCTACGGTTCGCTCGGCGTACCGGTCGCGTGGACCGCGGCCGTGTTCGGCCTCGGCATCCTGATCCTGCCGTTCGCCATCGAAACGCGTCACCAGCCACTACCGGAATGAACGGCTGGCCGGCATCGTCCGGCTGTCAGCAACATCTCGTCATCAATATCAGGAGTCCGCAATGCAGGCATTACAAGGAATCAGGGTCGTCGATCTGAGTCGCGCGCTGTCGGGGCCGTTCTGCTCGATGGTGCTCGCCGATCTCGGCGCCGACGTGGTCAAGGTCGAGTCGGGTCCGAACGGCGACATGAGCCGCGCATGGGGGCCGTTCGATCGCGGTGTGAGCACGTACTACCTGTCCTGCAATCGCAACAAGCGCGGCATCTGCGTGGATTTCCGGCAGCCGGCCGGCATCGATGTCGTGCGCCGGCTGATCGCGCAGGCCGACGTCGTGATCGAGAACTTCAAGGCCGGCACGATGGACGCGATGGGGCTCGGCTACGACGCGCTGAGCGCGCGCGATCCGCGGCTCGTGATGGGCAGCGTGACCGCGTTCGGTCCGCGTGGCCCGCTGCGCGACTGGCCGGGTTTCGACCAGATCGCGCAGGGTTACGCGGGGCTGATGAGCCTCACCGGCTTTCCAGACGGCGAACCGACCCGCACGGGTACCGCGATCGGGGATCTCAGCTCGGGGATGTGGGTCGCGACGGGCGTCATCGCCGCGCTGTACGAGCGCGAGCGAACCGGGCGCGGACAGCACGTCGGCACGTCGCTGCTCGAAAGCCTCGTTGCGCTGCTGAGCGTGCACGGACAGCGCTACCTGAGCCTCGGCGACGTACCGCGCCGCACCGGCAACGCGCATGCGGTGATCGCGCCGTATGGCGTGTTCGAGACGGCCGACGGGCCGCTGAACCTCGCGCCGATCACGACCGACATGTGGCTGCGGCTGTGCCAGTTGCTCGAACTGTCCGAATTGCCGAACGATCCGCGCTTCGCGACCAACGATGCGCGCGTCGCGAACCGCGATGCGTTGAAGGTGTTGCTGGAGAGCCGGTTGCGTACGCGCGGCAAGCGCGAATGGACGCAGCGTTTCGTCGAGGCAGGGCTGCCGGCCGGGCCGATTCATACGCTCGACGAGGTGTTCGCCGATCCGCAGCTCGCGCATTGCGGGCTCGTCGAACCGGTCGCGCATCCGACGCTCGGGACGGTGCGTCAGGTCGTGACGCCGCTCGGCGCGATGGGCGACACCGGGCCGGCGCCGCGCACGCGCCATGCGCCGCCGCTGCTCGGCGAGCATACGGTCGACGTGTTGCGCGAAGCCGGCTACGACGACGATGCGATCGATGCGTTGCGGGGCGAGCGCGCGATTTTCCAGGCCGAAGCCGCAGCGGAGGCCGTGCAATGACGGACGTGACGAAACAGGCGGCGCCGTCGGGCGTGACGGTCGACATGATCGGCGAGCGCATCGCGCGCGTGCGGTTTTCCAATCCCGCGCGGCGCCATGCGCTCGACGCACCGCTGCTCGATCGGCTCGTGGCGTGCATCGATGCGCTCGCCGCGCAACATCCGGCGCCGATCGTGATTCTGTCGAACGACGGCAACGGCGACGTGTGGAGCGCAGGCCACGACCTTCGCGAACTCGCCGACGACCGCGATCCGCTTGCCTACGGCAAGCCGCTCGAACGTGCGCTGCGGCGGATCCGGACCTATCCGGGCGCGGTCGTCGCAGCGGTCGCGGGCTCCGCATGGGGCGGGGCGGTCGATCTCGTGATGAGCTGCGACCTCGTCATCGCGGAGCGCGGTGCGCGTTTCGCGATGACGCCCGCGAACATCGGCCTGCCGTATTCGACGAGCGGCCTGCTGCGCTTTTACGACAACCTGCCGATTCACGTCCTGAAGGAGATGTTTTTTTGCGCGCAGCCGCTCGATGCCGAGCGCGCCGCCCATCACGGGCTCGTGAACCGGCTCGCGGAAACCGGCGGCGTGGACGACGTTGCGCTCGATATCGCCCGCACGATTGCCGCGAAGGCGCCGCTCGCGGTGCACGCGGTGAAGGAGCAGTTGCGCGTGCTGCAGGACGCGCGGCCGATGCCGGTGGACGCATTCGAACGGATTGCCGAGTTGCGCCGGCAGGCGTGCGACGGTGCGGATTTCGATGAAGGGTTACGCGCGTTCGCGGAGCGGCGTGCGCCGGTGTTTCGCGGCATCTAGGTCACGGGCGGAGAAGGAGCGTTGCGTCATTGCTCGCATGCCGATGCTCGGCCTCTTTCGGTCAGCCGAGCGCGTGTACGCCGATCAGCAGCAACGCGCCGAGGACGATCAGCAGCAGTGCGTGAAGGCGCGTGACCATCACGCACACCGTCGACGCAACCGCGATCGCCCGCGCGGGCCAGCCGCCATCGAGCGCCTGCAGCAGCACCCAGACCGACGCGAGGATCATGCCGGCTGCAACCGGGCGCAGGCCGGTTTCGAGTGCGATCTGCCAGCGCGCGCCCTGATGCCGTCGCCACAGGTGCGCGACGCCGTAGATCAGGAACGCGGTCGGCCCGAACAGCGCGAGCGTCGCGATCACTGCGCCCCAGAAGCCCGCGACCTGCCAGCCGATCAGCGTCGCGAGCAGCGAGCCGGGGCCCGGCGCCATCCGCGCGATCGCGAAGTCGTTCACGAACTGCGTTGCCGTCATCCAGTGATGGACGTCGACGACCTGGCGCTGGATGTCGGCGATGATCGCCTGCCCGCCGCCGATCGTCGCGATCGACAGCGGCGCGAACACGCCGAAGAGGGCGGCGTAGCGCGACATCGCATTCATCGGTCGTCGCGCCCCGCGGAGGAAGGCGCCGCGCGGCGGTATTCGAGCGCAACGCTCAGCGTGCCGCCGATCAGTACGGTCCACACGAGCGGCCAGTGCAGCACGGCCACCGACACGAAGGTGAGCGTCATCACCGCGAACGGCAGCACGTGACGCGGCAGCCGGCGCACCGCGGTGATCGCCATCGAGATCGACAGCCCGATCGCCGCGGCGGCTGCGCCGGCAAGCGCGACATGCGTGAGCGTAAAGCGCGTGAGGGTCGAGAACGCGATGCCGAACAGCACGATCAGCACGGCCGGCGGCGCGATGATGCCGGTGAAGCCGGCCACCGCGCCGCGCCATCCGGCCAGCCGGTAGCCGATCCAGATCGCGAGGTTCTTTACGTTGACGCCCGGCAGCGCCTGCGACAGCGCAAGCCCGTTGAGGAACGCTTCCTCGTCGATCCAGCGCCGCTCGTCCACGAAGTCACGCATCATGCGCCCGCTCAGCCCGCCGCCGAAGCTGGTCAGGCCGATCTGCGCGAATGCGATGAACAGCGCGAGGACGCCGGGCGACGGCGGATCGCCGTCGGGCGGCGCGGGCGGAGTCGGGGTGGCGGGCGGAAGCATCGGACGGACTGGCGTGACGGTTGGGCAGTCGCCCATGGTAGCAAGCGGTGCCTGTCAGCACGCTGACATCGGCGCCGCGAGGATGTCGGCGCAACGATCGGGGGGCGGGGTCGTCGACGCGGCCGTGTCGACGGCGCGAGTCCGTTATCGGCGCAAGCAGGCAGGCGCTAGGCGCGCACGACCGTCACGCCGGCGGCCTCGATCGGCTCGGTCAGCGCCGCGTCGGTTTCCCGTTCGACCACGACGGTCTGCGCGAGCGCAAGCTCGCCGATCACGAACTGCGATGCTGCACGCAGTTTGGATTGCGAGGCCAGCACGACCGTCTCGCCCGCGCGCTCGGCGAGCGCACGCTTGATCGCCGCTTCCTCGAAATCGCCGGTGCTCAGCCCCGCGACCGGATGAACGCCGGTGACACCCATGAAATACAGGTCCGCGTGGATGCGCGCGATGCCTTCCATCGCCGCGGCGCCGACCGACACGATCGAATGCTTGTACAGCCGGCCGCCGATCAGGATCACGTCGATCGACGGGTGCGCGGCCAGCGCGACGGCTACGCTCGGGCTGTGCGTGACGATCGTCGCGCGCAGGTCGGGCGGCAACTGACTGACGAGCAGCGCCGACGTCGTGCCGCCGTCGACGATCGCGACCTGCCCGGGCGAGATCATCTGCGCGGCCCGGCGCGCGATGCGCCGCTTTTCCTCCGGTTCGAGCGCCTCGCGCTGCGCGAACGGCGCGACGGCCGGCGACGCCGGCAGCGCACCGCCGTGCACGCGCTGCAGCAGGCCTTCGGCTGCCAGCTCGCGCAGGTCGCGGCGGATCGTGTCTTCGGACACGCCGAATTGCACGCTCAGTTCGGTGGCCAGCACCTGGCCGTCGCGCGCGAGCGCATCGAGGATCGCCTTTTTGCGTTGGGTCGTCAGCATCGGGGTTGCACGAAAATTCTTGAAATTGCACGAATATGCACGTTACCATGCGGTCCGTCTCTTGTCGAATGGGAGGCCGCCATGGCCGCAACGCGGGACCGCGTCCGCATCGTCGATACGACGGTGCTGTCCGATGACTGGTATGTGCTGAAGAAGGTGACGTTCGATTTCCTGCGCCGCGACGGCACGTGGCAGCGTCTGAGCCGCGAAACCTACGATCGCGGCAACGGCGCGACCATCCTGCTGCGCAACGCCGCGACGGGTGACGTGCTGCTCACGCGGCAGTTCCGGATGCCGGCGTTCGTCAACGGGCACGACGGGATGCTGCTCGAAGCCGCCGCCGGCCTGCTCGACAATGCGACGCCCGACGCGCGCATTCGCGCGGAAGCCGAAGAGGAAACCGGCTATCGCGTGCGCGGCGTGCGCAAGGTGTTCGAGGCGTTCATGAGCCCGGGTTCGGTCACGGAGAAGCTGCACTTCTTCGTCGGCGAATACGATGCGTCGTTGCGCACGGGCGACGGGGGCGGCATCGCGGAGGAGGGCGAGGATCTCGAGGTCGTCGAGATGCCGCTGCAAGCGGCGCTGGATGCCGTCGAGCGCGGCGAGATCGTCGACGCGAAGACGATCATGCTGCTGCAGTACGTCGCGCTGCGGGAGTCCGCGGGCGGGCGCGCCACGACCGCGTGACGAAGCCTCGGCACGATGCCCGAACAGGCGTATGATCGCGCGACGCCATTCGCGCGCCCGTTCGACGCTACCGCAGCTCCCTCATGCCGCCTTCCGATTCCACCCGTTCCATTGCTTCCACCGACGGCAGCGCCGCCACGCAATTGCCTGCGGAATGCGTCGCGTCAGCCGTCCACGCGCTCGCGCGCGCCGAGGCACTGCTCGTGACGGCCGGAGCTGGCATCGGCGTCGATTCCGGACTGCCGGACTTCCGCGGCACGGACGGCTTCTGGCGTGCGTATCCGGCGCTGCGTCACGAGCGTTTCGAGTTTCACGAGATCGCGTCGCCGCAGGCGTTCCGCGCACATCCGCAACTCGCGTGGGGATTCTACGGGCATCGTCTCGGCCTTTACCGGGACACCGTGCCGCACGCGGGCTTCGCGATCCTGCGGCGCTGGATGGATGCGATGCCCAATGGTGGCTTCGTGTTGACGAGCAACGTCGACGGTCAGTTCCAGAAGGCCGGTTTCGATCCGGCGCGAATCGTCGAAATCCACGGTTCGATTCATGCGATGCAGTGCCTGCGCCCGTGCTCGGACGACACGTGGAGCGCAGCGCCATTTACGCCGGACGTCGACACGGCCACGTGCCGGCTGGTCGGCGAGCTGCCGCGCTGCCCGCGTTGCGGCGGCCTTGCCCGGCCGAACATCCTGATGTTCGGCGACCGGGGCTGGCTCGGCGCCCACCATGAAGTACAGGAGCGCGCGCTCGATCGCTGGGTCGCGCAGGCGGGGCGGGTGGCCGTCGTCGAGATCGGCGCGGGCACCGCGATTCCGACGGTGCGCATGCTGAGCGAACGCCTCGGCGCCGACGTGATCCGGATCAACGCACGCGAGGCCCATGCGCGCCGCGCGGACGTGATCGGGCTGGAGGGCGGCGCGCTCGCGACGCTCGCCGCGCTCGACGCGGCCTGGCAGCGCGAATGAGCTGGCCCGCGACGCAACCTGGCGGGCGCGCTTGCGCGCGTCGTCGTTGCAGGCGCGCCGCGAATCCGCATACAGTTCAGCCAGTGCCAGCCGTGCGTGCGCCGTGCGCGCCCGGAAACCGGCATGGCCCCGGGCGACCGGGGCCGGCGGCGGAACCCAGCCGCATGACCGACCGGGAGCGTCCGTGTTCTATTCGATCGTCGCGATCTTCGTCGGCGCCGGGCTCGGCGCGTTGCTGCGCTGGTTTCTGAGCCTTGCGCTCAACGCGTTCTTTCCTGCCGTGCCGCTCGGCACGCTCGCCGCGAACCTGATCGGCGGCTACGTGATCGGCGTCGCTGCCGTCGTTTTCACGACCCGCGTCGGGCTGCCGCCCGAGTGGCGGCTGTTCGTGATCACGGGTTTCCTCGGCGGGCTCACGACGTTCTCGACCTATTCGGTCGAAGTGATGACGCACGCGGTGCAGGGCGAATTCGGATGGGCGTTTGCGGTGGCTGCCCTACACTTGACTGGATCGTTCACGCTGACGGCGCTCGGCATGTGGACCGCGCGTGCGTGGTTCGCGGCCGCCTGAGCGCGCCGGCATCGGAGGAGGCGATGGACAGGGTCTTCTTGCGCTTCTACGTGCATGAGCACCATCGGTTGCACTGGAAGCCGCTGTGGGAATATTTGCTCGAGGAAGCGAACCGGATGGGTGTCGCGGGCGGTTCCGCGTTTCGTGCGATGGCCGGCTTCGGCCGGCATCGCGTGCTGCACGAAGACCGTTTTTTCGAACTGCAGGGGTCACTCGCGATCGAGGTCGAATTCATCGTCACTGAAGACGAAGCGCAGCAGTTGATCGAGCGGTTGTCGCGGGAGAAGGTGCGCGTGTGCTACGCGGTGATTCCGGCACGCTTCGGCGTGATCGACACGCTCGACGCGCCGCCGGCGCAGGGGCCGGCGACGTAATCCGTCTCAGATGCCGAACATCGTCAGCGACACGGCGGCGCGCGTGACGATCATCAGCAGCACCTGCACGATCACGAACAGCAGGATCGGCGACAGGTCGATGCCGCCGAGGTTCGGGATGACGCGGCGCAGCGGGTTCAGGAACGGTGCGGTGAGCTGATAGAGGATCGGCATCGCCGGCGAGCGCGGATTGAGCCACGACAGCAGCGCCATCAGGATCGTCATCCAGATCACGAGATTGAGCGCCCACTTCACGACGGTGAGCAGTGCGACCACGACGAGCGTCGCGATCACCGAGGCCGGATCGAAGCCGGCCATCAGGACCATCAGCACCACGTACACGATCGCGGTGAGCAGCGCGGCGACGACGCTCGCCCAGTCGATGCCGCGCACGCCCGCGATCACGCGGCGCAGCGGCAGCACGAGCCAGTTGGTCGCCTGCAGCACGGCCTGCGTGACGGGGTTGTACGGCGGGACGCGGACGGCCTGCATCCAGACGCGCAGGATCAGCGCGGCGCCGAACAGCGTGAAGATGGTATTGAGCAGAAAACGGGCGATCTCGCCGAACATCGTTGGCATCCTTTTTATACAGTCGAGTAGCGTGCTGCCGCCAACGCCGGATGGCGGCGCATCGGCCGACACCTTATCACGCCTCGTCTCGGGACGGGGAGGGGTGCCCGGTCGTGCGCGCGAGCGACGTTTCGACGGCTTCGGCGAGCGCCGGCAGCGAGGCCGGCGGCGCGGCGCGCTTCGCCGCGAGCGCGACCGCGCGGCGGGTCATCAGCGCATACAGCGCCGCATGATCGCCCCCGCGCGCCTCGAGCAGCGCGAGCTGGCGCTCGACGATGCCCGTGTCGCCGCGCGAGACGGGGCCGGCGAGTGCATCCGCGAGGCCCTTGTCGCGTGCGGTCTCGATCGTGCCGGCGAGCATCGGCAGCAGCGCGCGCAGCGCGGCCTGTTCGTCGAAGCCGACGCCGCGCCATAGCTCGACCGCTTCCGACAGCCCGCACAGCGCGAAGCTCGCCGCATAGTGCGCGGCCGCGTGATAGAGCATCCGGCCGCCGGCCGGAATCGACAGCGGATGGCAGCCGAGTGCGGCAGCAAGTCGCATCAGCGTTGCGTGCAGCGCGCCGTCGGCTTCGATCGTGACCGAACAGCCGTCGATGCGGGCGAGATCGGCGTCCGTGCCGCCGAACAGGTAGAGCGGATGGAAGCCGCCGGTGGCCGCGCCTTGCCGTTTCGCCGGATCGAGCAGGTCGACCGCCGATGCGCCGCTGCAGTGGACGAGCGCCTGGCCGGCCGCGCGCGACGCGTCGAAATGCAGCGCCGCGGCGGTCGACGCCAGATGGTCGTCGGGAACGGTCAGGAAGATCAGGTCGGTGGCGTCGACGACCTGCTGCGGCGTGTCGACTGCCTGGCAGCCGTCGATATCCGCGGCGAGCACCGCAGCCGGTCCGGCCGTGCGGCTCGCGATCGCGACGACCGGAAAGCCTGCTTGCGCGAAACGTCGCGCGACGCAGCGCGCGAGGCGGCCGGCGCCGATGAAACCGAGGCGGGGTGTGTCGGGGAGAGACATGGCGGGTCAGCAAGAAGAAACGGGGCAGCCGCCAGTATCGCAGGAATGGTGAGGTGGTCACGAAAGACGCTTCGGGGCCGGCGCGCGGCGATCGAGGCCGACGCGCACGAGGCGTTCCGGTGCGGTTCGCACGCCGGTAGCGCGGCTGAATGTGAAGACCCTTTCATCCGGCCCCGAATCGTGTGGAGCCCGTGTCCCCCTTGAATTGTCGGCGTCTTGTCTCAAATTTGTAATCGTTCATTACTGAAGCGCTCCCGCCACACGCATCGGTTCCGGTAAGACTGACCGTCCGGCGTGTCGCGATCTTGCCGGTCGGACGGAATCGCGCGACCGGCAAGGGTTGCGGCGGATGTGCGGGCCCGCGCCGCAGCGCCGATGCGACCGCGTGCAATTGCAATTTGCAACAAATGCGCGACACGCGAGGGGCGGGTTTTCGCTACATTGCATCCATGCGACGTGCACGCCCGCCGTTGCCGACAGGAGCGCATAAATGACCGCTCCAGCAGGAGAATCGAAGTGAAAAAGCTCATTCCGTTCATTGCCGCCGCCGCGCTGGGCCTGGGTGCCGCAAGCGCCGCGCAGGCCCACGTGTCGATCGGGGTCGGCATCGGTATCCCGGTCGCACCCGCTTATCCGGTGTACGCACCGCCGCCGCCGGTGTATTACGCGCCGCCGCCTCCGCCTGTCTATTACGCACCGGCACCGGCCTACTATCCGCCGCCCGCGGTCGTGGTCGGCGGCTACTACGGCCATCCGTACTGGCGTCACGGCTGGGGCCACCACGGCTACTGGCGTCGTTGACGTGTCCCGCGCGGCCTGAGCGGCGCGACAAAACGGCGCAACGTTCTGCGAGGACGTTGCGCCGTTTTTCATTGGGCCGCGGACCGGCGGTCGGCCGGGGCAGCGCATTCAGACCGGGTTCACACCGCGTGGGCGATCAGGTCGCGATAACCGCCGACGATCACGCTGTACGAGAAATACGCGAACAGCAATGCCGACGCGACGTGGCACGCGCGCATCAGCCCCGCGCCCGCGCGCTTGCGGCCCTGGCTCGCGAGCGTGCACATGAAGAGCGTCCACGCGAGACCGCCGAGGAAGAAGCCGGACAGGAATACCGACGCCGTCGCCGGCGTGGTCGCACCCGCTTTCGCGATCAGCGCGCCGCCGACCGCCGCGAACCACAGGATCGCGCTCGGCGACGACATCGCGAGCAGCATGCCGCGCATGAAGCTGCGCCGGGCGCTGGCGCGCGGCTGCGGCGCGTCGTCCGCATCGCCGTCGTTGGCTGCGCCAGCCGGCGCGAGCGCTTCGCGCGCCATCTTCCACGTGAGGAACAGCAGCACCGCGCCGCCGCCGATCCACACGATCCAGCGCACCGCCTCGAACTGCAGCAGCACGGCCATCCCGGCGAGCGCGAGCGCCGCATAGACGAGATCGCCGACGCACGAGCCGACGCCGAGCCAGAAGCCCGGCCGGAAGCCGTGCGACAGGGTCAGCGACAGCATCGCGACGTTGACGAGACCGATGTCGAGACACAGCGACAGCGACAGGAAAAAACCGTCGGACAGCATCGAGGCGGGGGGGAAGCTCATCGTCGTTCTTGTTGAGGCGTTCAATGCGCGGGGCGGCGAGCGCCGGCCCGCGGGCTTACAGTCCGATCTCTTGCCAGAGCCGGTCGACGCGCGCCTTCACGGCTGCGTCCATCTCGATCGGGCGGCCCCATTCGCGGTTCGTCTCGCCGGGCCACTTGTTGGTCGCGTCGAGCCCCATCTTCGAGCCGAGGCCCGCGACGGGCGACGCGAAGTCGAGATAGTCGATCGGCGTGCTGTCGACCATCACGGTGTCGCGCACCGGGTCGACACGCGTCGTGATCGCCCAGATCACTTCGTTCCAGTCGCGGATATTCACGTCCTCGTCGACCACCACGATGAACTTCGTATACATGAATTGCCGCAGGAAGCTCCACACGCCGAACATCACGCGCTTCGCGTGGCCTGCGTAGCTCTTCTTCATCTGGACGATGGCCATCCGGTAGCTGCAGCCTTCCGGTGGCAGGTAGAAGTCGGTGATCTCCGCGAACTGCTTCTGCAGCAGCGGCACGAACACCTCATTGAGCGCGACGCCGAGCACGGCCGGCTCGTCGGGTGGCTTGCCCGTATAGGTCGAGTGATAGATCGCGTCGCGGCGCATCGTGATGCGCTCGACGGTGAACACGGGAAACCACTCCTGCTCGTTGTAATAGCCGGTGTGGTCGCCGTACGGGCCTTCGAGCGCGTGCTCGTACGCGGCGGACGCGTTGCCGGCCGGGCGCGGCGGCGCGCCGGCCGGGGCAGGGGCGGGCGTGCCTTCCTGTGGATGGATGAAGCCTTCGAGCACGATCTCCGCGCGTGCGGGCACCTGCAGCGTGTCGACGCCGGGCGTCAGGCACTTCGCGAGCTCGGTGCGGCTGCCGCGCAGCAGGCCGGCGAACTGATACTCGGACAGCGAATCGGGCACGGGCGTCACGGCGCCCAGCGTCGTGGCCGGATCCGCGCCGAGCACGACCGCGACTGGATACGGCTTGCCCGGGTTCTTCAGCGCGAATTCGCGGAAGTCGAGCGCGCCGCCGCGATGCGCGAGCCAGCGCATGATCAGCTTGTTTCGGCCGATCAGCTGCTGGCGGTAGATGCCGAGGTTCTGGCGGGACTTGTTCGGTCCGCGCGTGACGGTGAGCCCCCACGTGACGAGCGGCCCCGCATCGCCCGGCCAGCAGGTCTGGATCGGCAGCTTGTTCAGGTCGACGTCGGCGCCTTCCCAGACGATCTCCTGGCACGGCGGCGACGACACCGATTTCGGCGCCATGTCCCATACCGCCTTCGCGAGCGACAGCAGCTTGCCGGCGTCCTTCAGGCTCTTGGGCGGATCCGGCTCCTTCAGTGCGGACAGCAGTCGCCCGAGATCGCGCAGCGAGCCCAGCGCGGCATCGTCGCCCGCATCGACGCCCATCCCGAGTGCGACGCGGCGCGGCGTGCCGAACAGGTTGCCGAGCACCGGAAATGCGTTTCCGGGCGGCGCGTTGAACAGTAGCGCCGGGCCACCGGCGCGCAGTACGCGGTCGCACAGCTCGGTCATTTCGAGCACGGGCGACACGGGTTGCGTGACGCGCCGCAGTTCTCCGAGTGCCTCGAGGCGCTGGATGAAATCGCGTAAGTCTTTGTATTTCATGAAGAAGGTCCGGGCCACCCGCATGACGGGCAGCGATGGGCGGGCGCAGCGGCCGGCTGCGGCCCCGAATCGACCGATGATTTTACCCGGGGCGCCGCGCACACGCCCGGCGGAGAAAAAAGTTGACCGCGCGCAAAGCCGCCACGGCAGGGGGACTGACGTTCTGAAGGGCGATTCAAAATTACTTTTTGTTATAATTTTGAGGTTTTATAGTGTTGACGATCTATAAAACCCTGCTAGAATCCGCTCACATTGGTTGCAGGGTAAAAGGCTTCGAGCCGCCAATCACCGATCTTTGACGCAGCGCGTCACCGTCCGCCGAAACCTGCACGGCGTATCGACGGCCTTGAGTTGTAGTCCCAGCCAGCGCCACCAGACGCTGGTTTTTTGCGTGAGTGCCATCGCGTATGCCCGCCTCGCCCATTGTGCGAAGGTGCCGGCCCTCTTATACCGTGGCCTCGAACGGTCTTATACCGTTTCTCCGATGCCTGCACGTCCCAACCAAGGCGTGCGGCGTCGTGATTCCGCGGCGCGTATTCTGTCTCGCCACCGAGCTGAGCGAGCCGCACGAGTCATGTTCATGGGAGATGATCTGAATGAACGCTTGGTTATCGTGGCGTCCCAGTGAGCAGCATGCGCAGTTCGTGCGCGGTGTGCTGCGTCGCGGGACGCGTGTCAGTCACCATCTATTCAGCGTCGTCGGCTGTTTCGCTGTCGCGGTTGCGCTTGCCCTGTGGCTGCTGCCGACCGTACGCGGTTCGCTCGCGGCGAAGCTGATGCCGGTCGTATCCGCGGCCGTGCAGGCCGGTCCGGCCCGTCTGCTGACCGGCCATCCGCTGCCGAACTTCGCGCCCGCCGGCGCACAGCCGCAGCAGGACGATCCGCCCGAAACGGATGCGCTTGCCGTCGGCCTCGACGTCGCACCGGAACCCGCCGCGCAGAACGATGCGTCCGATCCGGCCCGCAATGGCCCGTCGCCCGTCGCGCTCGCGAAGCTGATTCCGGCCCAGCGGGTGCCGGTCGATGCGCGCGACGATCGTGCGCTCGCATCGAACCGCGAACAGGCACTCGTCGCAACCTACCTGTCGCGCCGTTATCGCGTCGCCCAGGAGCCGCTCGGCCAGCTCGTCAAGGCTGCGTTCCAGACCGGTCACGACGTCGGCCTCGATCCGTTGTTGCTGCTGTCCGTGATGGCGATCGAATCGGGCTTCAACCCGTACGCGGAGAGCGGCGTCGGCGCACAAGGCCTGATGCAGGTGATGTCGAAGGTCCATTCCGACAAGTTCGAATATTTCGGCGGTACCGACACCGCCCTGCAACCGCTCGCGAATCTGCAGGTCGGCGCGCTCGTGCTGAAGGACTGCATCGCACGCGGCGGCTCGCTCGCGACTGGCCTGCGTCTGTACAACGGTTCTACGAACCCGGACGACACCGCATACGGCGCGAAGGTCATGGCCGAGCGCGGTCGCCTGCGCGACGTCGCGCACGGCCGCAGCGTGCCGATCAATGCGCCGCAGGCGCCGGCCCAGACGTCAAAGCCGATCGTGACCGCGGCCGTGACGGCAGCGGCAGGCGGCGCGAAGCGCGTGCATGCGACGCTCGACAGCGCCCAGCCGCTCGCCGTGAAGGGCACCGTTGTCCCGAAGGGCACGTCGCAGCAGGACGACGCCAGCGTCGACACCGTGAAGCAGGCGCACGGTGACCATTCGGAGCTGGGTGCGTAACGCCAGGCAGTTCCGGCTGGACGACCCAAGGAAAAAGGCACCCGAATCGGGTGCCTTTTCTTTTTTACGCGTGTCGCAGCAGGGTGTGCCAGCCGCGACGGCCGGACCCCGGCCTTGCGTCAGCGCTGACCGAACAGCGTCGCGAGCCGCTCGACGGCCTCTTCGAGGCGCGAGTATGCGGTCGCATAGGACAGCCGGATATAGTCGCGCGGCGCATGCACGCCGAAATCCATGCCAGGGACCAGCACGACGCCCGCGTCGTGCAGCATCGCCTGCGTGAGCGCCGCGCTGTCGCCGGCCGCCGGGTGGGCGACGCCGCAGCAGTTCGCATACACGTAGAACGCGCCGTCCGGCATCACGGGCACCGTGAAGCCGAGCCGTTCCAGCGCCGGCGCGATGAAGTCGCGGCGACGCTTGAATTCGAGCCGGCGCGCCTCGTAGATCTCTAGCGTCGACGGTTCAAAGCAGGCGAGCGCCGCGTGCTGTGCGAGTGAGGAAGGGCAGATGAACAGGTTCTGCGACAGTTTTTCGAAGATGCCGACGAGCGCTGGCGGCACGACCAGCCAGCCGAGCCGCCAGCCGGTCATGCTGAAGTATTTCGAGAAGCTGTTCACGGTGACGACGTCGTCGCCGTACGACAGCGCCGACACGGGCGCCGCGTCGTAGCTTAGCCCCTGGTAGATCTCGTCGACGATCGTGAAGCCGCCGCGCGCGCGCACGGCTTCGACGATCCGCTTCAACTCGTCCGGTTCGAGCGACGTGCCGGTCGGATTCGACGGCGACGCGAGCAGCACGCCGCGCGTGCGGCTGCCCCAGCGCGTGCGGACGTCGTCCGCGGTGAGCTGGAAGCGCGCTTCCGGGCCGCTCGGCACGAGCACCGGACGGCCTTCGGCTGCCGCGACGAAGTGCCGGTTGCACGGATACGACGGGTCGGGCATCAGCACCTCGTCGTCGCGGCCAACGAGCGCGAGGCACGCGAGCAGCAGCGCGGCTGACGCGCCGGCCGTCACGACGATCCGCTCTGGGCTGATCGTGAGGCCGTAGGCGCGCGCATAGTGTGCGGCGATCGCTTCGCGCAGCGGCGCGATGCCGAGCGCGCTCGTGTACTGCGTGACGCCGCGGCGCAGCGCGGCCGCGGCCGCCTCGACGACGGGTTCCGGTGCGGTGAAGTCCGGTTCGCCGATACCCATGTGGATAACATCGCGCCCGGAGGACTCGAGTTGCTGTGCCTCCTTCATCAGTTCCATCACGTAGAAGGGCTGGATCGCGTCGACGCGCGCGGCGAGCGTGATGAGCGAATCGGCGGTGGTATTCATGGGTCGGGCGGGGCGTGGAGCGGAGGGAGAACGAAAAACGGGCGCTTGCGCGCCCGTCCAGCTACGGAATCAGCCGTTGCGGCGTGCCTGCGTTTCAGCAGGGCGCAGCTTCGCGGCGAGCTTGTCGAGCACGCCGTTGACGTACTTGTAGCCGTCGGAGCCGCCGAACGTCTTCGCGAGTTCGACTGCTTCGTTGATGATCACGCGGTACGGCGTTTCGACATGGTGCGTGAGCTCGAACGTTGCGATCAGCAGCACGGCGCGTTCGACCGGCGACAACTGGTCGACCGGACGGTCGAGCGACGGCGTGAGGGCTTCGACGAGCGTTGCATGCTCGCGAATCACGCCGTGCAGGATCGCGTCGAGCAGCTCCTTGTCGGCCTTGTCGTAACCGAGCGCGCCGCGCAGTTGCGCGTCGATCTCGCCGGAGGACGCGTTCGACAGCAGCCACTGATACAGCCCCTGCGTCGCCAGCTCGCGCGATTGTCGGCGGGCGCTCTTCTTCATGCGCGCTCCTCTTCGTCGTCTTCGTCTTCTTCTTCGTCCTCGTCGTCGCCGAGCTGGTCGAGGGCCATCGTCAGGTTGGCCATCTCGACGGCGACGCGTGCGGCGTCACGACCCTTTTCGGTCATGCGCGCGACGGCCTGCTCGTCGTTTTCGGTCGTCAGGACCGCGTTCGCGATCGGCAGGTTGAAGTCGAGGCCGATGCGGGTGATGCCCGCGCCGCTTTCGTTCGACACGAGTTCGAAGTGGTACGTCTCGCCGCGGATCACCGCGCCGAGTGCGATCAGTGCGTCGAACTGGCCGCTTTCGGCGAGCTTTTGCAGCGCGAGCGGGATTTCCAGCGCGCCGGGCACCGACACGAGCAGCACGTCTTCACCGGAGACGCCGAGGCGCTCGAGTTCTTCGACGCATGCATCGGCGAGGCCGTTGCAGACGGGTTCGTTGAAGCGGGATTGCACGATGCCGATACGCAGGCCGTCGCCTTCGAGATTCGGTTGGTATTGTCCGATTTCCATGATCTGGTCCGTGGTGTGGATGAACGGTTATAGGGCGAAAGCGTCGTGGCGGGTTACGCGTTGGACGCCGGGCAGGACTTGGCTTCGCCGCCGGGCATCGGAATGAAGCCCGTGACTTCGAGGCCGTAGCCGGACATGCTGCCCAGCTTGCGCGGATTCGACAGCACCTGCATCTTGCCGACGCCGACATCGCGCAGGATCTGCGCGCCGATGCCGAACGTCTTGAAATCCACCGGCCGGCGCTTGAGCGCGGCGGCCTTTTCTTCCTCGTCGAACGCCTTGAAGACGTCGATCAGATGTTCCTTCGTATCGCCGCAGTTGAGCAGCACGATCACGCCGAGGTCGCGCTGCGCGATGTCGCGCATCGCCGCGTCGAGCGTCCACGAGTGGGTCGAGATGCTCGTCTCGAGCAGATCGAGCACCGACAGCGGCTCGTGCACGCGCACCGGCGTGTCGACGTCCGGCGACGGCGTGCCGCGCACCAGCGCGATATGCGGCGAGCCGCTCGGCTGGTCGCGATACAGCACCGCGCGGAACGTGCCGTGCGCGGTCTGCATCGTGCGCTCGGCGATTCGCTCGATGATCGATTCGGTGCGGCTGCGGTACTGGATCAGGTCGGCGATCGTGCCGATCTTCAGATCGTGCTCCTTCGCGAACTCGAGCAGGTCGGGCAGGCGCGCCATCGTGCCGTCGTCCTTGATGACCTCGCAGATCACCGCGGCCGGCGTGAGGCCGGCGAGCGCGGTGAAGTCGCAGCCGGCCTCGGTGTGGCCGGCGCGCACGAGCACGCCGCCCGGCTGCGCCATGATCGGGAACACGTGGCCCGGCTGCACGATGTGCTCGGGGCGCACGTCGTGCGCGACCGCCGTGGCGATCGTGTGCGCGCGGTCGGCGGCCGAGATGCCGGTCGTCACGCCTTCGGCCGCTTCGATGCTGACCGTGAAGGCGGTGCCGTACTGGGTGCCGTTGCGATAGGTCATCAGCGGCAGGTGCAGCTGCTTGCAGCGTTCCTGCGTCAACGTCAGACAAATCAGGCCGCGGCCGTACTTGGCCATGAAGTTGATCGCTTCCGGCGTGACGAATTCGGCGGCGATCACGAGATCGCCTTCGTTTTCGCGGTCTTCTTCGTCGACCAGGATCACCATCCGGCCGGCTTTCAACTCCGCGATGATGTCGAGCGTGGAGGCGAGCGTCATAAAGGGGCGAGAAAGAGGAAAGTGCGTATTTTACGCCAGCCGGACCGCGTTTCGGCTGGCGCCGGCTGCGCGCGGCCGGCGAGTGCGCCGCAAAGCGGTGCAACCGGCCTCCGGCGCGGGGCCGTTCGTGCTGCCGCAGCTTGCCCGCGCAAGCGGGCAAGCCGCGCCGGGCCGCGGCGGTGCGTCACGCGTGCTCGTTGCGGCCGCCGAGATAGTCCAGCTTGCCGAGTTCGACGCCGCTGTGACGCAGGATGTCGTACGCGGTCGTCACGTGGAAGAAGAAGTTGGGCAGCACGAAGTTCAGCAGGTACGACTGGCCGGTGAATTCGATCGGGCCGACGCGCATCTTGAGCACGATCTGGCGCGTTTCGCTGCCGTCGATCCGCGCGGCGTCGAAACCTTTCAGATAGTCGATCGTCTTCTGGATGCGGGTGTGCAGCTCGTCGAACGTCTGCTCGACATCCGGGTAGCTCGGGATCTCGGTGCCGGCGAGCCGCGCGGCGCAGCCCTTGGCCGTGTCGGTCGCGATATAGACCTGACGGACGAGCGGCAGCATGTCCGGATAGAGGCGCGCACCGATGAACACCGACGGGTCGATCTGCTTTTCGGCCGCATGCGCCTGCGCCTTGCCGAGGATGTGCTGCAGGTTGGTGAGACCGCGGATCAGGACCGGCAGCGAAGCCTGGTACATCGAGATGGACATGGGGACGACTCCTTGTGGAAGAGGGGCAGCCGGTGTACGGCGCGCCGTGTGTCGCGGCGCCGAAACCGCTGCCGTTGCATCTTAGCGCGACGCGATGGCCCGTGCTTGTCGTTGGCCGTTCGGCCAGGTGTCGGGACGGGCCGGCGGCACGGGCGCCGAGCGATCGGTGCGGAGCGAGGCTGGGGAGCCGAGGGCGAGAATCAGGATAGCCGGGCACACCCGACGCAGACGGCCGGCGAATAGCCCAACGTGCTCAGAGCACAGCGGCTTCCGCTCGCGTTCCGGGCAACGTCGGGCCGAACCGCCCGCCGCCGCTCTGCTTGCCGGCGGGAACCGGTCGGTTAATCCTGGTGCACACCCTGCGACGCCGACATCATCCGCTCCACATACCGCGCAATTATGTCGACCTCGAGATTGACCTTGTCGCCGGTCTTCACGTGCCGCAGCGTCGTGACTTCGACCGTATGCGGAATCAGGTTGATCGAGAATTCGCAGCCGTCCGCGCGGTCGTCGACCGTGTTGACGGTCAGGCTCACGCCATTGACCGTGATCGAACCCTTGTACGCGAGATAGCGGCCGAGCTCGCGCGGCGCGACGATCCGCAACTCGTGCGATTCGCCGACCGGCGCGAAGCGCGTCACGGTGCCGAGCCCGTCGACGTGGCCCGACACGATGTGCCCGCCGAGCCGGTCGTGCGCGCGCAGCGCCTTCTCGAGGTTCACGTCGCCCGGTTGCGCGAGGCCGACCGTGCGGTTCAGGCTTTCGCGCGACACGTCGACGTCGAAGCCGGTTTCGGTCTTTTCGATCACGGTCATGCACGCGCCCTGGATCGCGATGCTGTCGCCGAGCGCGACATCGGCGAGGTCGAGGCCACCGGCCTGCACGGTCAGGCGCACGCCCGCGTCGGGCGACGCGCCCAGCGGGTTGATCGACTCGATGCGGCCGACGGCCGCGACAATTCCCGTAAACATCGTGGCGATCCCGTTTAGTGAGTGGCGGGGGGCGGCGCGATACGCGCCAGGATCCGCAGATCGTCACCGATCCGCTCGACGCTGTGGAACGCGAGTCGCATACGGGTATCGAGGCTCGCCGGCGCGGCGAGGTCGAACATGCCGGCCGCGTCGCTGCCGAGCAGGCTCGGCGCGAGATAGACGAGCAACTCGTCGACGCACTGTTCGCGCAGCAGCGAGCCGTTCAGCTTGTGGCCTGCCTCGACGTGCAGCTCGTTGACGCCGCGCGCGCCGAGCGCCGCCAGCATCGCGGGCAGGTCGACCTTGCCGTGCGCGTTCGCCAGCGGCACGATTTCCGCGCCGCGCGACTTCAGCACGTTCGCGCGGACTTCGCCGGCCGCATCGAGCCGGCCGCAGAAAATCAGCAGCGGCGCGCCTTCGAGCAGGCGTGCATCGAGCGGCAGGTCGAGGCGGCTGTCGACCAGCACGCGTTGCGGCTGGCGCGGCGTGTCGATGCCGCGCACGGTCAGGAGCGGGTTGTCCTCGCGCACGGTGCCGATGCCGGTGAGGATCGCGCATGCGCGTGCGCGCCACGCATGACCGTCGAGGCGCGCGGCCTCGCCGGTGATCCACTGGCTTTCGCCGGACGGTAGCGCGGTGCGGGCGTCGAGCGACGCGGCCGTCTTCATCCGTACCCACGGCCGGCCGCGCGTCATCCGCGATACGAAACCGATGTTCAGTTCGCCCGCTTCGCTCGCAAGCAGCCCGCAGCGCACGTCGATGCCCGCATCGCGCAGCATGCCGAGGCCGCGCCCCGACACCTGCGGGTTCGGGTCTTCCATCGCCGCGACGACCTTCGCGACGCGCGCTTCGATCAGCGCGTTCGCGCAGGGCGGCGTGCGGCCGAAGTGGCTGCACGGCTCGAGTGTCACGTAGACGGTCGAGCCCGCGACGTCGTGGCCGCGCGAGCGTGCATCCTTCAGCGCCTGCACTTCCGCGTGGTCCTGGCCGGCCGGCTGCGTGAAGCCTTCGCCGATAACGTCACCGTCCCTGACGATTACGCAGCCGACGCGCGGGTTCGGCGCCGTCGTGTACATGCCGCGCGCCGCGAGTGCGAGCGCGCGCTGCATGTGGGCGAAGTCGATATCCGAGAACATGTGCGCGGACCCGGGTCAGGCGGCCAGCGCCGCGAACGCGCGGCGTGCGGCCGCGAGCGTCGCGTCGATCACCGCGTCGTCGTGCGTGCTCGACACGAAGCCGGCCTCGTACGCGGACGGCGCGAAGTACACGCCTTCGTCGAGCATCAGGTGGAAGAAGCGGTTGAAGCGCTCGATGTCGCTCTTCGTGACTTCCGCGAAGCTGGTCGGCACGCGCTCGGCGAAGTACAGGCCGAACATCGCGCCGATCGAGTCGGCCGCGAACGGCACGCCGGCCGCGCGCGCTTCGGCCGCGAGGCCGTCGGCGAGGCGCTTCGTCTGCGCGGTGAGCGCCTCGTAGAAACCCGGTGCCTGGATCAGTTGCAGCGTCTTCAGGCCCGCGGCGACCGCGATCGGGTTGCCCGACAGCGTGCCGGCCTGGTACACGCCGCCGAGCGGCGCGAGGTGGGCCATGATGTCGCGGCGACCGCCGAACGCGGCAGCCGGCATCCCGCCGCCGATGACCTTGCCGAGGCAGGTGAGGTCGGCCGTGATCCCGTAGTACGCCTGCGCGCCGCCGAGCGCGACGCGGAAGCCGCACATCACTTCGTCGAAGATCAGCACCGCGCCGTGCTTCGTGCACAGCGCGCGCAGCGCGTTCAGGAATTCCGGCGTGCCGCGCACGAGGTTCATGTTGCCGGCGACCGGTTCGACGATCACCGCGGCGATCTCGTCGCCGAACGCACCGAACGCTTCTTCCAGCGCGGCGACGTTGTTGTATTCGAGGACGGTCGTGTGCTTCGCGATGTCGGCGGGCACGCCGGCCGACGTCGGGTTGCCGAACGTCAGCAGGCCCGAGCCGGCCTTCACCAGCAGGCTGTCCGCATGGCCGTGGTAGCAGCCCTCGAACTTCACGATGCGGCTGCGGCCGGTGAAGCCGCGCGCGAGACGCAGCGCGCTCATCGTGGCTTCGGTGCCGCTCGACACCATCCGCACCTGTTCGATCGACGGCACGAGCTTGCAGATTTCCTCGGCGATCTCGATCTCGGCCTCGGTTGGCGCGCCGAACGAGAAGCCGTCGGCGAGCACGTTCTGCACGGCCGACAGCACTTCCGGATGGACGTGGCCGACGATCATCGGGCCCCACGAGCCGATGTAGTCGATGTACTGCTTGCCGTCGGCATCCCAGAAGTACGGGCCTTGCGCGCGCGACACGAAGCGCGGCGTGCCGCCGACTGAACGGAAGGCGCGCACCGGCGAGTTGACGCCGCCCGGAATGGTCTTCTGGGCGCGTTCGAAGAGGATCTGATTGTTGGACATGAGCGAAACCTGCGAGAGAAGGGCGCGGGGGCCTGTGCTCGGGCCGCGGCGCCTGGGCGGAACGATCGTCCGATTGTACCGGAGACGCGCGCGGCGGGCCCTCGGCGGGGTCTGCGGCCTTTCGGCGCGTGGGGAAACGGGCCAGCGTATCGATCCGGCCCGTTTATCGTGGCGGCTTGCGCTTGCCGGTCAGCTCGGCCCAGCGCTTCTCGAGCGGACCTTCGACCATGGGCTTGATCACCGTGCCGGAACTCTGCGCGTCCCAGGTCTGCACCGAGTACGGATGCACGCGCAGCGCGTCGCGCGGGATCACGACGTCCTGATGGGCGTCGACCAGCCAGTCGTAGACGAAGTCGATGCACAGCCGGTAGCCGCGCTTGGTCGCCGGATCGGGCACTTCATAGGGGGCGCGCGTCACGTAGCCCGAACCGAACACGCCCTTCGGCTCCTTCGCGACGCGATGCAGGAACACGCGGTCGCCCGGCAGGATGCCGCGCGCGAAGCCGCAGCCCCAGACGTCGTGCACGGCCGCGCCGGCCTTCACGCGCGCGGCGACGTCGGGCAGTTCGGGCCACGGCCATTTCTTGGGGCTCCAGATCAGCAGGAAAGCGGTCATCGGTTCGGTCGCACGTCGAATGGGTCAGACAATAAAGGCAGGCTGCGGCAAGCTTAATCGAATCCGCCCGTGCGCTCGTACGACGCACGAAGCGCGTGGGAGATTTCCGGCTCGCCGCCGCACGTGGCCGAGGCAGGCAAAAAAGTTGCGCGTACAATCATGGACCGGTACACGCCGCCCGCGGCGCGGCCTCCCGTCTTCACCGCCACGCGCGCCCCGATGCGCGCGGGCTCCATTCCGGATACCCATGTCTCACGTCGTCCGGCGCCGGCCCGATGCCCGGCTGATCCTGTTGCTCGGCGCGCTCGCGGCCTGCGGGCCGATTGCCACCGACATGTACCTGCCAAGCCTGCCGTCGATCGCCGACGGCTTTTCCGTCAGTGCCGGCGCCGCGCAGCGCACGCTGACGAGCTTCATGGCCGGCTTCTCGGTCGGCATGCTGCTGTACGGCCCGCTGTCCGACACCTGGGGCCGCCGACCCGTGCTGCTCGGCGGGATCGCGCTGTTTACGCTCGCGAGCATCGGCTGCTTCGTGTCGGGCTCGATCGACATGTTGATCTTCGTGCGCTTCCTGCAGGCGCTCGGCGCGGGCGCCGCGTCGGTGCTCGCCCGCGCGATCGCGCGCGACGCGCACGAGCCGACCGATGCGGCAAAGGTGCTGTCGATGGTCGCGATCGTCACCGCGGTCGGGCCATTGCTCGCGCCGCTGATAGGCGGCCAGATCCTGCGCTTTGCCGGCTGGCGCGGCGTGTTCGTCGTGCTGGCCGCATTCGGCGCACTGTGCGCGGCGACCGCGTACCTGCGCGTGCCCGAAACCTGGCCGAAGGAGCGCCGCAAGAGCGCGGCCGTGCTCGCGTCGTTCGCATCGTACGGGCGCATCCTGTCCGACCCGGTCGCATGGGGGCACATGCTGTGCGGCGGGATGGCGTTCGCATCGATGTTCTCGTACATCACCGCGACGCCGTTCGTATATATCGAGTATTTCCACGTGTCGCCGCAGCACTACGGGCTGCTGTTCGGCCTGAACGTCGTCGGGATCATGATCGGCAACTTCGCGAACACGCGGCTCGTCGGCCGCATCGGTTCGCTGCGCATCATCGCGGCCGCGTCGCTCGTGAGCTGCATCGCGTCGCTCGCGGTCGCACTCGTCGCGCTGACGGGGTGGGGCGGGCTGTGGTCGATCGTCGTGTGCCTGTTCTTCGTGGTCGGCGTGGTCGGGATCCTGTCCGCGAACTGCACGACCGACCTGATGCACCGCTATCCGCACAACGCGGGCGCGTCGGCGGCCGTGTTCGGCGCGATGCAGCTCGCGCTCGGCGCGCTCGCGAGCGGCGCGATCGGCGCACTGGCCGACGGCACGCCGTTCGCGATGGGCGTGACGATCGGTATCGCCGGCATGCTGTGCTGCGTTGGCCGCTATCTGGTGCTGCGCTGGCATGGGCGGCCGGTGCCGGCCGGGGCTTGATTCACGTCCGCATCACTTGGATCGGGCAACCGCGGATGCTCCTGCCGCTTTCCAGGAGCTGGTTTAAAGGGACTTTGCTAGAAGCCCATTGGCCCTATTGAAGGGGGCAGGTCACTTGTTCGAAAATGGACGTGTGTCCGAACGTATGGCGTCACGCGCAGCCATCGGCAGAAGGCTCGTCGATGATTGCCGAGCCGCTATGGTTTGCGGCAGTGCTGTTCATGCGAAACACCCCGAACGCCGGGCCTGAATCCAGCGTTCGGGGTGTCGTGTAGCGACGGCGTTCCGCCGAAGCATCAGTCCCGTGCGACGTCCTTCGCCCCCGGCGACGCGCCGTGGCTCAACCAGTCGAGCACGTCGGCCGTTTCGTCGTCGCTCGCCCGCGCCCGCGCCTGCGCGACGGCCTCGGGCAGTTCGCCGTTCGTCGACGCGCGGCGGATCGCGACGCCCACCGCGAGGATGTCGATCATCAGCAGATGCAGGATCCGCGAGATCATCGACAACTGCGATTCGCGCATCTCGATGTGGTCGGTTTCGAGCGCGACGGTCGCGCGCTTCGCGAGCGGCGTGTTGCTCGACGTGATCGCGATCACCTTCGCGCCGGCCTGCATCGCGACGTCGAGCACGCGCAGCAGCTCGGGCGCGCGTCCCGACTTCGACACCGCAACGATCACGTCGCCCTTGCCGAGCAGCGCGGCCGACGCGGCCTGCATGTACAGGTCGCCGTACGCGATCGTCGGAATCCCGAACCGGAAGAACTTGTAGTGCGCGTCCTGCGCGACGATGTTCGAGTTGCCGAGCCCGTAGAACTCGATGCGGCGCGCACTGTTCAGGATCTCGATCGCGTTCTCGACGTGCTCGAAATTCAGGTGCTCGCGCAGTTGCAGGATCGCGGACACCGTGTTGTCGAGCACTTTCGCGCCGAAGTCGGTGGCCGTATCGCCGAGATGCACCTGGCTGTGGCTCATCGGGATCGTGCCCGTGAGGCCGGTCGCGAGCTTCAGCTTGAAGTCCGACAGCCCCTGGCAGCCGAGTGAGCGGCAGAAGCGGATCACCGTCGGCTGGCTCACGTCCGCCTTGCGCGCGATGTCGACGATCGGATCGTTGATGATCGAGCGCGGATGGTTCAGCGCGAGATCGGCGACGCGGCGCTCGGCCGGCGTCAGCGCGTCGCGCATCTGCCGGATCCGCTCGAACACGGCCGACGATGCACCGCCCGAACGGTTCGACAACTGCTCGGCGAGAATCGCCGACACGCCGAGGAACGCCGGATATTCGGCGGTGATCAGGTAGGTCGGAATGTTCTCGAGATAGTGCGTGAAGCGGCCCTTCGCCTCGAAGCGCTCGCGGAACGACGAGCGCGTGAACAGTTCGCCGAGCTTCAGTGCGACGCCGCCACCGATATAGACGCCGCCGAGCGCGCCGAGCGTGAGCGCGACGCTGCCCGCGAACGAGCCGAGGATCCCGCAGAAGCATTCGACCGTCTCGAGCGCGAGCGCGTCGCCGGTATGCGCGCGCTCGACGATCTCGACCGTGTCGACGGTCGCGGCGACGCGCTTCTTGTCGCGCGCGGCGAGCGCGCGATAGATGATCTCCATGCCGGGGCCGGCGCACACACGCTCGAACGACACGTGCGGAAACTTCTTGCGCGCGTACTGCAGCACGAGATCCTCGCGCTCGTCCTGCGGCGCGAACGACGCGTGGCCGCCTTCGCTGCCGAGCGCGATCCAGCGGTCGTCGGCCGGAATCAGCCCCGATACGCCGAGTCCGGTGCCGGGCCCAAGCAGCCCGATCACGCTGTTCTGGCGGCGCGCGCCGCCGCCGATCTGCACGCGCTGTGCATCGGTGAGGCCGGGCAGTGCCATCGCGAGCGCGGTGAAGTCGTTGACGACGAGCAGCGTGTCGAAGCCGAGCGCGCGGCGCGTCGCCTCGATCGAGAAGCTCCAGTCGTGATTGGTCATCGTGACCTGGTCGCCGTCGACCGGGTTGGCGATCGCGATCGCCGCGTGATTCACGCGGCTGATCTTCACGTCCTTCAGATATTTGCGGATCGCGTCGGTGAGCGTTGGGTAGTCGGCGCCGGGATAAACGCGGATCTGCGTGATCTCGCCCGGAGCGGTTTCCAGCGCGAAGCGCGCGTTGGTGCCGCCGACGTCCGCGAGCAGGCGCGGGCCGTCGGCATGCTGGCCCGCGACGACGGCCTTACTTTGCGCACCAGTAGACATCGAGCTTGGTCCCCTTGTCGTTGGCCAGTTGGGAAATCGCATTCTTTTGCAGCGACGCGGCCGCGGCGTCGAGCACGTCGCGTTTGCGGCTGCCCGCGATCAGCAGGAAGAGCCGGTCGACGCGCTTCAGCGCATCGAGCGAAAAGCTCACGCGCGCATGCGGCGCAGCGCCGGGATGCACGGCGACGAAGCGTTCGGGCGTGGCGATCGCGTGGTCCCATTCGGGCGCGTCCGCGAAGATCGACGCGGTATGGCCGTCTTCACCCATGCCGAGCACCGCGACGTTCGGCACGCGATAGTCGGCATTCGCGTTGAGCGCGGCGACGTGCGCGTCGAGCGACACGCGCGTGTCGACGAGCGGCAGGAAGCGGGCACGGGCCGCGGCGTGCTGCAGCAGCGTGTCGCGCACGAGGTGCGCATTGCTGGCCGCGTCGTCCTCCGGTACCCAGCGGTCGTCGACCAGCGTGACATCGACACCGGCCCAGTCGAGTGCCGCGTGCGACAGCGTTTGCAGGAACGGGCGCGGGCTCGTACCGCCGGACACCGCGAGCGTGGGGCGCGCGGGGCCGGCGAGCGCGGCGCGCAGCGCATCGCCGACGGCGTGCGCGAGCGCTTCGCTTTGCGCTTCCTGGGTGTCGAAAGCGTGGATCTCGATCACATCTCCTCCGGACTGCTTTGTCTGTTCAATTCGTGCGAATCGTGGGGCGCGTTGCAGCGCGCGTTCGCGCACGCGGCAACGGTTTACGTCAGTTTTCTTCTTCGAGCCAGCAGGTGTCGTGCTGCGCGAGCATCGCGCTCGCCGCGGCCGGCCCCCACGTGCCTGCCGCGTACGGCTTCGGCGGCTTCAGCGAGCGCGCCCATTCGTTCAGGATCGGCTCGACCCAGCGCCATGCGGCTTCCTGTTCGTCGCGACGCACGAACAACGCAAGACGGCCGTTGATCACGTCGAGCAGCAGGCGCTGGTACGCCTCCATCTGTCCTTCCTTGAAGAACCGGTCGAACGCGAGGTCGAGGTGCACGCTCGCGAGGTTCATCCCTTCGCCGGGCTGCTTCGCGAGGCAGTACAGGCGAATCGTCTCGTTCGGCTGCAGCCGGATCACGAGGCGGTTCGAGCCGGCGCGCAGCGCGGTCGGCCCCAGCGCCGAGTGCGGCACCGGGCGGAAGTTGACGACGATCTCCGCGACGCGGTCGGCCAGACGCTTGCCGGTGCGCAGGAAGAACGGCACGCCCGCCCAGCGCCAGTTTTCGATCTCGACCTTCAGCGCGACGAAGGTTTCGGTCTGGCTGTCGGGTTTCACGCCCGGCTCGGTTGCATAGGCCGGCACCTGTGCGCCCTTGATCACGCCCGCATGATACTGGCCGCGCACCGCGACCTTGCCGATGTCGCGCGGATCGACGGGCTTGAGCGCCCGCAGCACGCGCAGCTTCTCGTCACGCACCGAGTCGGAATCCATCGAGTGCGGCGGCTCCATCGCGACGATCGACAGCAACTGCAGCAGGTGGTTTTGCACCATGTCGCGCAGCGCGCCCGTATTGTCGTAGAAATCGCCGCGCGCCTCGACGCCGAGCTCTTCCGCGATGGTGATCTGGATGCTCTCGACCCATTCGCGGCGCCAGAGCGGCTCGAACAGCGCGTTGCCGAAGCGCAGCGCGAGCAGGTTCTGTACCGGCTCTTTCCCGAGGTAGTGGTCGATCCGGTAGATCTGGCCTTCCGCGAAGATCTCGCCGACCGCGTCGTTGATCGCATTCGACGACTTCAGGTCGTAGCCGAGCGGCTTCTCGAGCACGATGCGCGCGCCTTCGTTCAGGCCGACCGACGCGAGCGCCTTGCAGATCGGCACGAACAGCGACGGCCCCGTCGCGAGATAGAACACGCGGATGCCGGGCAACTGCGCGACCGCATCGCGCAGCACGACGTAGTCTTCCGCGCGGCCGAGGTCGAGCTTCACGTATTCGATGCGCTCGAGGAAGGATTTCCACGCGCTTTCGTCGAATGCGTTGCCGGCCGCCTTCGCCGCGTGCGGCTTCACATGCGTGTCGACCCATTCGAGATAGCCGGCCCGATCCGATTCGTGCCGTGCGACGGCAACGATCCGGCCGCTTTCCGCGAGCATGTTGCCTCGATGCGCTTCGAACAGCGCGGGCAGGATCTTGCGCATCGACAGGTCGCCGGTGCCGCCGAAAAGTACGAAGGTAAAGCTGGAATCGGTATGCATGTGTCTCCGCCGGTTGGGGTGCAGGGAAGCGATCCGTAGTGCGATAAAAATTTTTTTG
Source organism: Burkholderia sp. Bp9016 (assembly GCF_003857765.1). Lineage (NCBI taxonomy): Bacteria > Pseudomonadati > Pseudomonadota > Betaproteobacteria > Burkholderiales > Burkholderiaceae > Burkholderia > Burkholderia sp. Bp9016. The sequence goes on along the minus strand of NZ_QTPY01000011.1, from coordinate 105,173 downwards.
ACACTGAATTGTAGTTTAACTACAATCCGCCGCAAGGGGTAGCACCTGGGTGAAGAAAAAAAGAGGTGCGGTCGATGAACTGCGCGAGCTTCGCCTTCGGAAACGCCTTGTGCCGAATGTTATCGGACATTGACGGAGCGCATCGTCCGCGCGCCGTCGACCCCGGGCTCGCGCCGCGGCATCGCGGCGGGCCAGAAACACAAAGAGGAGACACGCCGTTGAATTTCGATTCACGCTTTCTGTAAGAGCCCGGCCGGTCATCGGCCCCGTACGCTGCATGCGTCCCGCGGCTCGATTTCCCCGTCGTTTATCAAGAAGCCGGTTCCCGTTCAGGGAACTTCACGAGTTGATTCAGTCTGGAGGAGACAAGTAATGAAAGTTCGCTCGATCATGGGCGCGCTCTGCGCCGCAGGTCTGATGGCTGGCGCCATGGCGGCGCAGGCAGCCGAGAACGTCACGGTGCTGCACTGGTGGACCTCGGGCGGCGAGTCGAAAGCCGTCGGCGTGCTGAAGGACGACATCCAGAAGCAGGGCTACGTGTGGAAGGACTTCGCGGTCGCAGGCGGCGCGGGCGCGGCGGCCATGACCGCACTGAAGACCAAGGTGATCAGCGGCGACGCACCGTCGGCTGCACAGATCAAGGGTCCGCTGATCCAGGAGTGGGCCGACCAGGGTGTGCTCGTCAACATCGATTCCGTCGCCGGCGACTGGAAGAAGAACCTGCCGCCGGAAATCGACAGGATCATGCAGTACAAGGGCCACTACGTCGCCGCGCCGTTCTCGGTGCACCGCGTGAACTGGCTCTATATCAACAAGGCCGCGCTCGACAAGGTCGGCGCGAAGGTGCCGACCACCTGGCCCGAATTCTTCGCGGTCGCCGACAAGCTGAAAGCCGCCGGCATCCAGCCGGTCGCGATGGGCGGCCAGCCGTGGCAGGATCTGACGTTGTGGGAAGACGTCGTGCTGTCGCAAGGCCCGGCGTTCTACAAGAAGGCGCTGGTCGATCTCGACCAGGCCACGCTGACGTCGCCGCAGATGCTGTCGGTGTTCGACACCGTGCGCAAGATCCAGGGCTACTTCGACGCCGGTCGTAACGGCCGCGACTGGAACCTCGCGACCGCGATGGTGATCAACGGCAAGGCCGGCATGCAGTTCATGGGCGACTGGGCGAAGGGCGAGTTCGAGAACGCCGGCAAGAAGTCGGGCAAGGACTACATCTGCGCGCCGGTGCCGGGCACCGCGAACTCGTACACGTTCAACGTCGACTCGTTCGTGTTCTTCCAGCAGAAGGGCCAGAAGGCCGCGACGCCGGGCCAGCTCGCACTCGCGAAGACGATCATGACGCCGGACTTCCAGGAGCAGTTCAGCCTGCTGAAGGGCTCGATCCCGGTGCGCCTCGGCGTGAAGATGGACAAGTTCGACGACTGTGCGAAGAAGTCGTACGCCGACGAGCAGGTCGCGATCAAGTCGGGCGGCTACGTGCCGTCGCTCGCGCACGGGATGGCGCAGAACGACGCGACGGCCGGCGCGATCACCGACGTCGTGACGAAGTTCATGAACTCGCAGCAGGATTCGAAGAGCGCGGTCGCCGCGCTCGCGAAAGCCGCGAAGGTGAAGTAAAGCGCGACAGGCGCCCGGCCGGGCACGCACGATCGGCCGGGCGTTTTGCATGTGCAGCAAACGGGCTCGCGCGCGGGCCCGCGCCGTACCGGCGCCGGCCCGGCCTGCGTCGCCCTCGTTCCAGGAGTCGAATCAAGTGGCTGCCCCTCTTAGCGGAAACGGATCCGGCGCTGCCGTCGCACGGCGCACGTCGCCGATGTCGGCCTTCGCCGATCGCTGGATTCCGAAGCTCGTGCTCGCGCCGAGCATCGCGATCGCCGTGGTGTTCATCTACGGCTTCATCCTGATTACCGGCTATCTGTCGCTGACCAACTCGCGGCTGTTGCCGAACTACGAATTCGACGGCTTCGGCCGTTACGCGGACCTGTTCCAGAACGACGTGTGGTGGACCTCCGCCGCGAACCTCGGCTGGTTCGGGATTCCGTTCATCGTGATCTGCGTCGCGCTCGGACTGTTCCTCGCGATCCTGCTCGACCAGAAGATCCGCACCGAAGGCGCGCTGCGCGCGATCTTCCTGTACCCGATGGCGCTGTCGTTTATCGTGACCGGCACCGCGTGGCAGTGGATCCTGAACCCGGGCCTCGGGCTCGAGAAGGTGATGCACGACTGGGGCTGGACGAGCTTCTCGTTCGGCTGGCTCGACGATCCGGACAAGGCGATCTTCTGTATCGTGATCGCCGCCGTGTGGCAGTCCACCGGCTTCGTGATGGCGCTGTTCCTCGCGGGGCTGCGCGGGGTCGACGGCGAGATCTTCAAGGCTGCGCAGGTGGACGGCGCGACGCTGCCGACCATCTACCGCAAGATCGTGATTCCGAGCATGCGCCCGGTATTCTTCTCGGTGCTGCTGATCCTCTGCCACATCACGATCAAGACCTTCGACCTCGTCGTCGCGCTGACGGCGGGCGGCCCCGGCACGTCGTCGTCGCTGCCGGCCATGTTCATGTACACGTTTTCGTTCAACCGCGGCCAGCTCGGGCTGGGTGCCGCGTCGTCGGTGATGATGCTCGCGACCGTGGTCGCGGTGCTGGTGCCGCTGATGTATATGGAATCGAGGAGCACCCGCAATGCAGCCTAAGATGACGATCAGCCGGGCAGTGATCTATGCGGCGTTGATCCTGTTCGCGCTGTATTTCCTGTTCCCGATCTACGTGATGCTGTCGACGTCGTTCAAGGATCTCGACCAGCTGCGCACCGGCAACCTGTTGACGCCGCCGACGCACTGGACCTTCGATCCGTGGATCAAGGCGTGGAGCGGCGCGTGCACCGGCGTGCGCTGCGACGGGATGAAGCCGTTCTTCCTGAACTCGCTGCAGATGGTGATTCCGGCCGTGCTGATCTCGTCGCTGATCGGCGCGTTCAACGGCTACGTGCTCACGCACTGGCGCTTTCGCGGCGCGGATGCGCTGTTCACGATGATGCTGGTCGGCTGCTTCATTCCGTTCCAGGTGATCCTGCTGCCGATGGCGCGCCTGCAGGGGATGCTCGGCCTCGCCAACACGATTCCGGGTCTCGTGTTCGTGCACGTCGTGTACGGCATCGCGTTCACGACGATGTTCTTCCGCAACTTCTACGTGAGCGTGCCGGCCGAACTCGTGAAGGCCGCGCGCATCGACGGCGCGGGCTTCTTCACGATCTTCACGAAGATCCTGCTGCCGGTGTCGCTGCCGATCTTCATGGTGTGCCTGATCTGGCAATTCACGCAGATCTGGAACGACTTCCTGTTCGGGATCGTGTTCTCCGGCGTCGATTCGATGCCGATCACGGTCGCGCTGAACAACCTCGTCAACACGTCGACCGGCGTGAAGGAATACAACGTCGACATGGCCGGCGCGATCATCGCCGCGCTGCCGACGCTGCTGGTCTACGTAGTCGCCGGCCGCTATTTCGTGCGCGGCCTGACGGCGGGCGCGGTGAAGGGGTAAGCGCGGCTTCATCCGATACGACGAACCGGCCGCGCACCACGCGCGGCGCATCGAAACGAACCCGACGCGGTGCCAGCGTGCGCCGCGCGAGACGAGACAGAGGATTCACAGCATGGCAAGCCTTTCCATCCGTGACGTGTACAAGACCTACCCGAACGGGGTGCCGGTCCTGAAGGGTGTCGACATCGAGATCGAGGACGGACAGTTCCTGATCCTGGTCGGCGGGTCGGGCTGCGGGAAGTCGACGCTGCTCAACATGATCGCCGGGCTCGAGACCGTCACGAGCGGCGAGATCTGCATCGATGGCAAGGTCGTCAACGACCTGTCGCCGAAGGATCGCGACATCGCGATGGTGTTCCAGTCGTACGCGCTGTATCCGTCGATGACGGTGCGCGAGAACATCTCGTTCGGCCTGAACATCCGCAAGGTGCCGAAGAGCGAACAGCAGCAGATCGTCGACCGCGTGTCGTCGATGCTGCAGATCCAGCATCTGCTCGACCGCAAGCCCGGCCAGCTGTCGGGCGGCCAGCGCCAGCGCGTCGCGATGGGCCGTGCGCTCGCGCGCGATCCGTCGCTGTTCCTGTTCGACGAGCCGCTGTCCAACCTCGATGCGAAGCTGCGTATCGAGATGCGCGCGGAAATCAAGCTGCTGCACCAGCGCCTCGGCACGACGATCGTCTACGTGACGCACGACCAGATCGAGGCGATGACGCTCGGCGATCGCATCGCGGTGATGAAGGACGGCGTCGTCCAGCAGTTCGGCGCGCCGCAGGAGATCTACGATTCGCCGTCGAACCTGTTCGTCGCGGGCTTCATCGGCGCGCCGCCGATGAACTTCATCAACGGCAAGCTGGTGGAGCAGGGCAGCGGGATCGCACTGGAGATCGACACGGGGCTCGCACGCAGCGCGCTGAACCTGCCGTTCGACGCGGCGAAGCTGAAGTCGCACGTCGGTCGCGAGGTGATTCTCGGCCTGCGTCCGGAGCGCATCACCGATGCGCGCAACGCACACAACGGCGAGGCGTCGAACCTGCAGCCGATCGACGTGCGCGTCGACGTGACCGAGCCGACCGGGCCGGACACGCACGTGTTCGCGCAGGTGAACGGCAAGCGGATCGTGAGCCGCGTGCATCCGGCCGCGAATCCGCAGCCGGGGCAGACGCAGTCGCTGCTGTTCGACGTGTCGAAGGCAGTGCTGTTCGATCCGGCATCGGAAGAGCGGATCGCGTGAGGTAAGCGGAATCAGGGCATCGAAGGCGCGTCCGGATCCATCGTGCGATCCGGATACCGTCGATTGCCGCGATTCATGGGGTAGCGGATTGGCTGGAACAGATGCCGGGCCCGCGCACTTCGTGATAGACGGTGGAGGCAATCACGGATTCGGCAGTGACAAGAAGTACGAACCGATCGCGTGCATGATGGGCATGAACAGAACGCACGCGAAGACGGCCGGGAAATAAAATCTCGAGCGGCTGACGGTGGAGAACAACCCGGTCACTGCGACGGCCAGACAAACCGTCGCGAGTGCGCCGAACAGGTCGCTATCCGCGATTGCCGAAAAGAACGCACGCATGTTTGCCCCGGCATTACTGATCGAATGCGGCGAAATTCCAGCGATACAGCTGGAATTGCTTCAGAAAGTCTTTCACTTCGGCACCGGTCGTCTCGTTCTCGAAGTCCCACCCTTCCTCACCGGGTGTGTAGTACCCGATTCAACGCCCATGCCCGCATAACTGGCGCTTTGCGGATTTGCACGATTGCGGCCGAATATCCTCATGATTGTCGTGAACGGACGCACGATCACACCACTGGAATTCCCCTGCAAGATCGAAATGGATGCAGGCGATGTGCCCGTGACCAATTGAACATGATGCCCGATGCCGGCGCGATCATTGGCCTGTACCAGCATGTCCTCTGGGAGGAGCGGCCTGGTCGTCGAAAGGCATACGGTGTTCGAATCGGTGCGTTGTGTGTCCGGTGCATCGAAAGTCAACGACACCATCTCGGCGAAACCGTACATCGTCGAATCGTATCGTGAGTGTTCCGACTCACCGTCGATGTCCACGTTTCGATAGCTGCGTACACCGGTCGTCAATTTGATCGGCAACCCGCGCAGGGCGGCGAACTGCACAAGCAACCGTAACGCAAAGCCTTCGCATGTAAATCGGTTCGTGCGCGTGCTGCCGTTGCGGTCCCAATACGTTTCCGTCTGCAGTTGTCTTGCCCGTTGCGGAACCGCCATCTGGTAGCCGGCGGCGTCAGTGTTGGTCCATGCGCGTCCGTTCGTTCGTATTCAAACGCTCCGGTGTCTCGCTGCAGTGCATAAGCGATGTCGCTCAGCGTGGCACCCGTGGCGCCCTGAAGAATGAGGCGATCGTTATCGGAGAGCGCAGCCGTTGCCGTGGCAGCCTCTGTCGTGACGAGCACGAACTCTATGCCGATGTCGCAATTCGACGCTTCTATTTTCCATCGGCGGCCATAGTGGGCAATGATGCGAGGAGGGCGCTCACAAGCGACATCGGCCCCGATCGTTGCTCAAGGCCTGGACTCTTCCCGCGGAAGTGAAGTCGCGGAGTCGCCTTGTGCCGGGCGCGCCACGCGCGGCTTCAATTGTTCCGATGCTCTCGTAACTGCTGCACCACGTGCGTTGCCCGACGAACGTGATTCTGCGGCGTTTGCCGTCGTCACCCCCGATCGTTCAACACTCACCGACGTGTAGTGACGAGGGTCTTTTCAATGGCCCCTCGCGATTCGGGCGATGTCTGGATTCAGTGCGGCAGTCGCACGTCGAACTTGAACGTCGCGAGCCGCGCGACGAGGATGAAGCCGGTCGCGAGCAGCACGCTGTACACCGAGTCGAACTGCAGCCACACGAGCAGCAGGTAGAACCAGCAGCCGACGAACGCGCAGGTCGCGTACGGCCGCGAATCGCGCAGGATCAGCGGAATGTCGTTGCACAGCACGTCGCGGACGATCCCGCCGACCACGCCGGTGATCACGCCCATCATGACCGCGATGAAGCGCGGCATCTCGGCGTCGAGCGCGATCGCCGTGCCGGAGATGCTGAAGATGCCGAGCCCGATCGCATCGGCGATCAGCAGCATCCGTTCGGCCGACAGCCGCGACAGCATCCGCAGCACGAAGGGCGCGAACAGCGCGAGCACGAAGATCGCGATCACGTAGTCGTCGTGCACGACCCAGTAGAACGGCCGGCGTTCGAGCAGGATGTCGCGCAGCGTGCCGCCGCCGAACGCGGTGGCGATCGCGACGACGAACGTGCCGACCGAGTCGAGACGGTTCTTGCGCGCCTCGATGAAACCCGAGATCGCGAAGGCCAGCGTCGCGATCGCCTCCAGTATCGAGATCGCGAGCGTCAGCCTAGGATGCGGCACGCGGCCCCCGATCGGCGCCTGCCGCCAGCGGCTGCAGCAGCACGAGCACCGCGCCCGCGCCGCCGTCGTGGCCGCGCGCCTCGCAGAACGCGATCACTTCTTCCTTCTGCACGAGCCACGCGCGCACCTTGCCTTTCAGCACGGGTTCCTTGCCGATCGAGCCGAGCCCCTTGCCGTGGATCACGCGCAGGCAGCGCAGCCCTTTCTTGCTGGCCTCGCGGATGAATTCCGCGAGCGCGTCGCGCGCCTCGTCGCGCCGCATCCCGTGCAGGTCGAGCTGCGCCTGCACGATCCACGCGCCGCTTCGCAGCTTGCGCACGACGTCGCGGCTGATGCCGGGACGGTGGTAGTACAGCGATTCGTCGCTGTCGAGTAGCGTCTCGGGATCGAATTCGTCGGACAGCGTCGCGTTCAGCACGTCTTCCTCGTCGCGCTGCGTCTGCTTCGGCACCGGATCGGGCGGCGTGCGGCCGGACGACGCGCGCGGCGGCGCATTCAGCGGCCGGATCGAGCCGATTTCGTTGCGGAACAGGTTCGCGTCGGCCTCCGCCTGACGGGTGGCCTTCGCGGTTTCGACGCGCTCGCGCTCGCGGCGGTCGGCTTCGCCTTGCAGCGACTTGCGCAACGCGCCGAGGCCGGCGAGCCCCTGGCCACGCAATGCGGCGGGATCGGGCGCGCTCGGCGGCGCGACGGGCGCGGGATTCGCGGGACGGGCGGCGATCTGCCGCTTCGCGGGATCGCTCGGATGGGGCTGGTTCTTCGCCATGATTCGGTAACGGGGCAGGCGCGCTCGGGCGCGCGGGCACAAAAAAGCCGCTGCGTGGCGGCAGCGGCTTGTCCGGCAAGGCCCGCTTCGCGGCAGCGGACGCCATTGTAGCGCCCGGCGCCGGAAGGCTTTCGGCTTACTTCTTGTCGTGCAGGCTTTCGAGGTAGCGCTGCGCGTCGAGCGCGGCCATGCAGCCCGTGCCGGCGCTGGTGATCGCCTGGCGGTACACGTTGTCCTGCACGTCGCCGGCGGCGAACACGCCCGGCACGCTCGTCGACGTCGCGTTGCCGTGCAGGCCGCTCTTCGTCAGGATGTAGCCGTCCTTCATCTCGAGCTGGCCCTGGAACAGGTCGGTGTTCGGCTTGTGGCCGATCGCGACGAACACGCCCTGCACGGTGAGGTCCTGCTTCTCGCCGGTCTTCACGTTCTTGATGCGCAGGCCCGTGACGCCCGAATCCTCGCCCGTCACTTCGTCGAGCACGTGATCCCACTTGATGTCGACCACGCCTTCCTTTTCCTTCTCCAGCAGGCGGTCGATCAGGATCGGCTCGGCGCGGAACTTGTCGCGGCGATGGATCACCGTGACCTTCTTCGCGATGCCCGTCAGGTAGAGCGCTTCCTCGACGGCCGTGTTGCCGCCGCCGATCACCGCGACTTCCTGGTTGCGATAGAAGAAGCCGTCGCAGGTCGCGCAGGCCGACACGCCCTTGCCCATGAACGCTTCTTCGGACGGCAGGCCGAGATACTGCGCGGACGCGCCGGTCGCGATGATCAGCGAGTCGCACGTGTATTCGCCCGAGTCGCCGATCAGCCGGATCGGCGTTTCGTGCAGTTTCGCGGTGTGGATGTGGTCGAATACGATTTCGGTGTTGAAGCGCTCCGCGTGCTCCTGGAAGCGCGCCATCAGTTCCGGGCCTTGCACGCCCTTTGCATCCGCCGGCCAGTTTTCGACGTCGGTCGTCGTCATCAGCTGGCCGCCCTGCGCGATGCCGGTGATCAGTACCGGGGACAGGTTGGCGCGTGCCGCGTAGACGGCAGCCGTGTAGCCGGCGGGGCCGGAACCGAGAATCAGGACTTTGGCGTGTTTGGGCGTGGACATGTGCGAATCCGTAAAAGGCGGCCGCGGCGGGCGGGGTAAGGCGCGCCGGACGGTCTGGGTTGACCGGGATGCCGTCATAGATGGGTATCAGACGCGCATTATAAAGGCCTGGTTGCTGCGCTGCCGAACGAGAGTTTCAATCGTGACGATAGCGTTGTCCCGCCGGGCTGCGGGGCGGGCAGGCTGGAAGGCGCCGCGGCCGTTCGTCCGGCGTGCGCGGCCCCTGCTTCGGCACCCGGCCCCGCGATGTAACCGTCATTTACACTTGACGCACCGGTGCAGCGTTTACAATAAGCGGGATCGAACGACAGGCGGGCACGCAGCCCGTCCTCTTTATACGGATTCATGGCAAAAGCTCCTTATTCCGCCCAGGCACAGGCGTTGCCGCACCGGATGTCGAAGCTCCTCACGGAGATCCGCTGGATTCTCCAGGTCGCGCTCTGCGCCTTTCTGGTAATGGCCCTGTTGAGCTACAGCCGGCGCGATCCAAGCTGGACGCACGCAGCACAGGTGGACCACATCTCGAACTGGGCCGGGCGCGTCGGCGCGTGGACGGCCGACATCATCCTGCTGCTGTTCGGCCTGTCGGCCTACTGGCTGATCGTGCCGCTCGGGCGGCGCATCGCCGTCAACTACCGGCGCATCACGCGTCACGAGGCAGCCGCCGACGAGCCCGAGCGGCCGATCGGCTGGCTCACCGAAATCCTGTCGTTTGTGCTCGTCGTGCTCGCGTGCGACGGCATCGAGGCGATGCGGATGTGGTCGCTGAAGGTGCAACTGCCGCGCGCGCCGGGCGGCGTGATCGGCGAGGCCGTCGCGGGTGCGATGTCGCATGCGTTCGGGTTCACCGGCGGCACGCTGCTGCTGCTGATCCTGCTCGCGGTCGGCCTGTCACTGTATTTCCGCTTCTCGTGGCTGTCGGTCTCCGAGCGTGTCGGCGGCGCGATCCTGTCCGCCGTTACCGTCGCGAAGCTGCGCCGTGAGGCCGAGCGCGATCGCAAGCTGGGCGAAGCCGCGGCCGTGCGCCGTGAAGGCAAGGTCGAGGAAGAGCGCGTGCGCATCGAGGATCACGAACCGGTGACCATCGTGCCGCCGGTCGTCACGCCGGCGAAGTCCGAGCGCGTCGAGCGCGAGCGCCAGGTGCCGCTGTTTACCGACCTGCCGGGCGACTCGACGCTGCCGCCGGTGTCGCTGCTCGATCCCGCTCCGAAGACGCAGGAGGCGATTTCCGCCGACACGCTCGAATTCACGTCGCGCCTGATCGAGAAGAAGCTGAAGGACTTCGGTGTCGAGGCGAGCGTCGTGGCCGCATATCCGGGCCCGGTCGTCACGCGTTACGAGATCGAGCCGGCCACCGGCGTGAAGGGCAGCCAGATCGTGAACCTCGCGAAGGATCTCGCGCGGTCGCTGTCGCTCGTGTCGATTCGCGTGGTCGAGACGATCCCCGGCAAGAACTACATGGCGCTCGAGTTGCCGAACCAGCGTCGCCAGACGGTGCACCTGTCCGAGATCATCGGCTCGGAGGTCTATGCAGCGGCGGCGTCGGCGCTCACGCTGAGTCTCGGCAAGGACATCGGCGGCAAGCCGGTGTGCGCGGATCTCGCGAAGATGCCCCACCTGCTGGTGGCCGGCACGACCGGCTCGGGCAAGTCCGTCGGGATCAACGCGATGATCCTGTCGCTGCTGTACAAGGCGACCGCCGAGCAGGTGCGCCTGATCCTGATCGACCCGAAGATGCTCGAAATGAGCGTCTACGAAGGCATTCCGCACCTGCTGTGCCCGGTCGTCACCGACATGCGCCAGGCCGGCCATGCGCTGAACTGGACGGTCGCGGAGATGGAGCGCCGCTACAAGCTGATGAGCAAGCTCGGCGTGCGCAACCTCGCGGGCTACAACAACAAGATCGACGACGCGGCGAAGCGCGAGGAAAAGATTCCGAATCCGTTCAGCCTGACGCCGGACGACCCGGAACCGCTCGGCCGCCTGCCGAACATCGTCGTCGTGATCGACGAGCTGGCCGACCTGATGATGGTCGTCGGCAAGAAGGTCGAGGAGCTGATCGCGCGGATCGCGCAGAAGGCGCGTGCGGCCGGCATCCACCTGATCCTCGCGACCCAGCGTCCGTCGGTCGACGTGATCACGGGCCTGATCAAGGCGAACGTGCCGACGCGGATCGCGTTCCAGGTGTCGTCGAAGATCGACTCGCGCACGATCCTCGACCAGATGGGCGCCGAATCGCTGCTCGGGATGGGCGACATGCTGTTCCTGCCGCCCGGCTCGGGGCTGCCCGTGCGCGTGCACGGCGCGTTCGTTGCGGACGACGAAGTGCATCGCGTCGTCGAGAAGCTCAAGGAGCAGGGCGAGCCGAACTACGTCGAAGGTCTGCTGGAAGGCGGCACCGTCGACGGCGACGAGGGCTCGGCCGGCGCGGGAACCGGCGAAGGCGGCGACGAGTCTGATCCGCTGTACGACCAGGCGGTCGAGATCGTCATCAAGAATCGCCGCGCGTCGATATCGCTCGTGCAGCGCCATTTGCGGATCGGCTACAACCGCGCGGCTCGGCTGCTCGAGCAGATGGAACAGTCGGGGCTCGTGTCGGCGATGTCGTCGAGCGGCAACCGCGAAATTCTTGTGCCGGCGCGCGACGCGGAATGAGTCCGCGGCGCCTGCAGCGCCGGCCACCCACGGAGAAAACCGCATCATGCAGCAACTTTCGTTCGCCCCTTCCCTTCGTTCGACGCGGCGCTGGCTCGGCGCGGCGTTCGCCGGCGCATCGCTGATGCTTGCGGCGACGCACGCGTTCGCGGGCGGCACCGAGCAGCTGAAGGCCTTCGTGTCGCAGGTGCGTTCGGCAAAGGGCGATTTCACGCAGCAGATCGTCAAGGCGCCGAGCAAGGCCATGAGTGCCGCAAGCGCCGCGCAGGCCATGCCGAAGCCGACCGACAATTCGAGCGGCACGTTCGTGTTCTCGCGTCCGGGCAAGTTCATCTGGACGTACCAGAAGCCGTACCAGCAAGTACTGCAGGCCGACGGCGACAAGCTCTACGTGTACGACCGCGACCTGAACCAGGTCACCGAGCGCAAGCTGAACGGCGCACTGGGCGCGAGCCCGGCCGCGATCCTGTTCGGCAGCAACGATCTCGACAAGAACTACACGCTGCGCGATGCCGGCGAGAAGGGGGGCATCGAGTGGCTCGAGATGTTGCCGAAGGCGCAGGACACGCAGTTCCAGCGGATCGGCATCGGTTTTCGCAACGGCACGCTCGCCGCGATGGAACTGCACGACGTGTTCGGCAACGTCACGCTGCTGACGTTCACCAACATCCAGACGAATCCGCCGCTGAAGAGCGATACGTTCAAGTTCGTCGTGCCGAAGGGCGCCGACGTGATCACCGGCTGACCGGCACCGCGCCGTTCTGCTGACAAGGGCCTGCCGGCGACGGCAGGCCCTTGTCGCTTTCAGGCGCGGCGGCGGGTTCGCACGGCTGTCATAATGTCGGGTCCGGCGGCCCGTTCGGCCGCCATTGTTTGATGTGGAGCGAGGGTTCATGTCCGACCTGTTTCAAGTCGAGCCGCGCCGGCCGCTCGCCGAGGCGCTGCGGCCGAAGACGCTCGCCGAGGTGATCGGCCAGACGCATCTGCTGGGCGAAGGCAAGCCGCTGCGGCTCGCGTTCGAATCCGGCAAGCCGCATTCGATGATCCTGTGGGGGCCGCCCGGCGTCGGCAAGACGACGCTCGCGCGCCTCACCGCGCTCGCGTTCGACTGCGAGTTCATCGCGCTGTCCGCGGTGCTCGGCGGCGTGAAGGACATCCGCGAGGCGATGGAGCAGGCGAAGGACACGCTGAACCGCACCGGCCGCCATACGATCCTGTTCGTCGACGAAATCCACCGTTTCAACAAGGGGCAGCAGGATGCGTTGCTGCCGTTCGTCGAATCGGGGCTCGTGACCTTCATCGGCGCGACGACCGAGAACCCGAGCTTCGAGGTCAACTCGGCGCTGTTGTCGCGGGCGCAGGTCTATGTGCTGCGTTCGCTGAACGACGACGAGATGCGTCAGCTGCTCACGCGCGCGCAGGAAATCGCACTCGACGGCCTCGCGTTCGACGACAAGGCGATCGACACGCTCATCGGCTACGCGGACGGCGACGCACGCCGCTTCCTGAATCTGCTCGAGCAGGCGCAGACCGCCGCATCGTCCGCCCGCGTCACGACGATCGATGCCGAGTTCGTCAGCAGCGCGATGACGTTGAACGCGCGGCGCTTCGACAAGGGCGGCGACAATTTCTACGACCAGATCTCGGCGCTGCACAAGTCGGTGCGCGGGTCGAGCCCGGATGGCGCGCTGTACTGGTTCTGCCGGATGATCGACGGCGGAGCGGATCCGAAATATCTCGCGCGGCGGATCGTGCGGATGGCGTGGGAAGACATCGGTCTCGCCGACCCGCGCGCGCTGCAGATGGCGAACGACGCGGCCGCGACCTACGAGCGGCTGGGATCGCCCGAAGGCGAGCTGGCGCTCGGACAGGCAGTGATCTATCTCGCGTGTGCGGCAAAGAGCAACGCGGGCTACAACGCATTCAACCAGGCGATGGCGTTCGTGAAGCAGGACAAGTCGCGCGAGGTGCCCGTACATCTGCGCAATGCGCCGACCAAGCTGATGAAGGAGCTTGGCTACGGCCACGCGTACCGCTACGCGCACGACGAGCCGAACGCGTATGCGGCCGGCGAGACATATCTGCCGGAAGGCATGCGCGAGCCGCACTGGTACAAGCCGGTGCCGCGCGGGCTCGAGTCGAAGATCGCCGAGAAGCTCGCGTGGCTGCGCGAGCTCGACCGCGAGGCCGGCAAGAAGGGCTGACCGGCAGCGCAGGCCTGCGGCCGGCGCTGCCCGGGGTGCGTCTAGCGCTTGCGGCCCGGTTGTTTCTTCCAGTACTCGAACGGCTCCTCGTGGCATTCGATGTCCAGTTCCGCGACTCGTGCGTGCAGGCGCTCCTGCGCATCGGCGATCGCGAGGTTGTAGATCGCCGGTGCGATTTCCTCGACGAAGAAGTGCAGCAGTGCGCCGGCCTGGATGTTGCCGATCGGCTCGTCCATGTTTTCCGTGAAATAGCGTTGCAGCGACGCGATTGCGCGCTCGCGAACATCCTTGTCCAGTTCGATGGCCATCGTATTCCTCGGGTGACGGTGATACGAAAGCGGATGCGTTGCCCGCCGCACTGCGCCGGACCGGCGCGGCTGGTGCGCGCTTCGCGGTGGCGCCGCGCGATGCGATCCGCCGGCTGCCGACGCACAGGCCGACCACGCGATACTGCCACGCCGGTCGCCTGTTTGCGGCATTGTCCGTCCGGCCAGTGCCGTGGCAGCCCCGCGGTGCGTTAGAATTCCCGTCCTACACAACGATTTTCCAAGTCCTCCCATGCTCGACATCCAGTTGCTGCGCAAAGACCTCGACGGCGTCGCCAAGCGCCTCGCCGATCGCGGCTACACCCTCGACGTCGCCGCGTTCTCCGCTCTCGAAGCGGAACGCCGCGCGATCCAGACCCGTACCGAAGAGCTCCAGGCGCGCCGCAACAGCCTGTCGAAGCAGATCGGCGCGATGAAGGGGAAGGGCGAGGACACGTCGGCCGTGATGGCCGAAGTCGGCGGGATCGGCGACGAGATGAAGGCGGGCGAAGCCAAGCTCGGCGAAATCCAGACGCGCCTGTCCGACCTGATGCTGGGCATGCCGAACATCGCGCACGACAGCGTGCCGGTCGGCAAGGACGAGGCCGACAACGTCGAGGTGCGTCGCTGGGGCACGCCGCGCCAGTTCGACTTCGCGGTGAAGGATCACGTCGACGTCGGCACGCCGCTCGGCCTCGATTTCGAAACCGGCGCGAAGCTGGCCGGCGCGCGCTTCACGATGCTGCGCGGTGCGATCGCGCGTCTGCATCGCGCGCTCGCGCAGTTCATGATCGATACGCATACGCAGCAGCACGGCTACAGCGAGACGTATACGCCGTACATCGTGAATCCCGAGATCCTGTACGGCACGGGCCAGTTGCCGAAGTTCGCGGACGACATGTTCCGTGTCGAGAAGGGCGGCGCCGAGAACACGATCACGCAATACCTGATCTCCACGTCGGAAATTTCGCTGACGAACACCGTTCGCGAATCCATCGTCGAAGGCTCCGCGCTGCCGATCAAGCTCACCGCGCATTCGCCGTGCTTCCGCTCGGAAGCGGGCTCGTACGGCCGCGACACGCGCGGGATGATTCGCCAGCACCAGTTCGACAAGGTCGAAATGGTTCAGGTCGTCGCGCCGGACGCATCGTATGCAGCGCTCGACGAGATGGTCGGCCACGCGGAAGCGATCCTGCAGAAGCTCGGCCTGCCGTACCGCGTGATCACGCTGTGCACGGGCGACATGGGTTTTTCCGCCGCGAAGACGTTCGACCTCGAAGTGTGGCTGCCCGCGCAGAACACCTATCGCGAGATCTCGAGCTGCTCGAACACCGAGGCGTTCCAGGCGCGCCGGATGCAGGCGCGTTTCCGCAATGCGCAGGGCAAGCCGGAACTCGTGCACACGCTGAACGGTTCGGGCCTCGCGGTCGGCCGCACGCTCGTCGCGGTGCTGGAGAACTACCAGAACGCGGACGGTTCGGTCACGGTGCCGGAGGCGCTGCGTCCGTATATGGGCGGCATGGAGCGCATCGACGCGCCTGCACAGACGTCGTGAGATTGTCGAACGATCGGCTTTCGAGGGTCCGGCAAAAAAAATTGCAAAAAGGGCTTGTGAGTTTCAAAGAGATCGTTCTATAATCTTTTCTTTCCCGGACACGACCAGCCGGGAATTGAAGCAGCAAGGAAGGAGAGGTGGCAGAGTGGTCGAATGTACCTGACTCGAAATCAGGCGTACGGTTTCCCCGTACCGTGGGTTCGAATCCCACCCTCTCCGCCAAAATACGAAGCCCCGTGATTCGAAAGGATCACGGGGTTTTTCGTTTTGGTCGACCGGTGGAGCTGCGGCGCGTCGCAATTGTTCCTATGCCGCGGCCGGATACTGCGCGAGCACGCGCTCGCGGATCGACGGCTTGATGTTCGACTGTGCCATGTTGCCGCCGTAGTGCGCGACGACGCGCGGATTCATCACGCGATACCAGAGCGGCGGCACGTACGCGAACAGGATCATCGTCGCGTACCCGGCCGGCAGTTGCGGCGAATCGTCGAAGTGGCGCAACGCCTGGTACGAGCGCGTCGGATTCGCATGATGGTCGGCGTGCCGCTGCAACTGGTACAGGAACAGATTCGTGACGACGTGATTGCTGTTCCACGAATGCTGCGGCGTGCAGCGCTCGTAACGGCCGTTCGGCAGCTTGCGGCGGCCGAGGCCATAGTGCTCGACGTAATTGACGACTTCGAGCAGCGACGCGCCGTAGACGGCCTGGATCACGAGGAACGGGATCACGATCCTGCCGGCCATTGCGATCGCGACGGCCCACACGACGACGGTCATCGCCCAGGCGTGCAGTACCTCGTTGCGCCAGCTCCACGGCGAATGCCCGAGCCGCTCGAGTCGCGCCTTTTCGAGTTGCCACGCCGAGCGGATGCTGCCGGTCACCGTGCGCGGCAGGAACGCCCAGAACGATTCGCCGTAGCGCGCGCTTGCCGGATCCTCGGCCGTCGCGACGCGCACGTGATGGCCGCGGTTGTGTTCGACGAAGAAGTGCCCGTACGCGACGGGCGCGAGCGTGACCTTCGCGAGCCAGCGCTCGAAGCGGTTGGTCTTGTGGCCGAGTTCGTGCGCGGTATTGATCGAGATGCCCGTCGCGGCGCCGAGCGACAGCGCGAAGCCGACGTAGTCGTACCACGTGAGCGCATGCGTGCCGACGATCCACATGCACGTGAAAAACGCGACGTATTCGACGAGCGTCGCGAGGTAGACGATGAAGCGGTAGTAGCGTTCCCGCTCGAGCTGCGGAACGACGGTTTCGGGCGGGTTGTCCCGATCGTCGCCGATCAGCGTGTCGAGGACCGGAATCACGCCAAATGCGAACAGCGGCCCGAACCACCAGAACACGTGAAGTCCCGTCGCAAGCGCGAGCTGGGCCGCGAGGATCGGCAGCGTGATCGTCAGCGCGCCGAGGAGCCACAGGTAACGTTTGCCATCCGACCAGCTCAAGGCCGGTCCGTCCGTCATTGCCATTGTCTCCCTCCTTTGGACTGCCTCCGGCACGCAGGGGCGCCGGGCGGCCGCATCCATTTAGTCGTTCGAATCGTCGTCGGTGCGCGACGCTGCGCGCGGCCCCGGATCGGAAGTCCGGTTGTGCCAGTTATACGACCGTCACGCACGCTTTCCAAACTCCGACGCTAGGCGTGAAACTCCAAACGGCGGTCTGTGCGGGACGCAGGTGGGGAGGGGCCGACAGGGGGTGATTGAAACAGCCTGATACGAGCCGTATCGGCTCGCACGGCCTCGGCTCTGGTCTGATGAATGCGCGAGCCGGGTGCGCGAGTTTTCAGGCTTCGCGTATCGCAACGAATGTTGCAATGCAATAATCGACGCGCAGCAGCGCGTTGCGGAACCTCGCTACCCGATACATATATTACGAACCATTACGAGCCGCACGGCGAAATACCGGACGCTCGCCGCGAGAATGTCATGCACGACAAAGGCGAGCGAGGGGCATGTCCGGCATCGCACTTCGGACGCGCGCGCGTTGCAGCCGATCGATGTGCGAATGCTGCACCTGCACACCCGCGCATGCAGCGTTGCCTGCCGCCTTTCGATCCGCGCTGCCATTTGAAAATAACGATTTGACTCATGCCCCGCTTTCGGTTGAAGCTAATAACTTGCTGTCCGAAGGGGGCTGTGCCTGCATGAGTTCGACCTTGACCGTTCGTCGTATCGCTGCCGACCAGGGTGGCGTGTATCGCGAACTCCGCGCCGCATCGCTTCGTGAGCCCTATGCGCCCAGTGAAGCGCCGGAGGCCGAATTGCTGAACGTCGATTCCGACGCGGCGGCGGCCATCGCCGCGCTGCGCGCCGCATCCGACGAATCGACGACTTTCCTGCTTTACACCGAAGGCCATCCGGCCGGTATGATCGGCGCGTATTTCGACAATACGCCTGAGCGCCGCGCGTTCGTCAGCGAGCTGTGGGTCGCGCACGCAGTCCGCCACCTGCGCGGCGGCGTGCTGCTGCTCGAAACGGCTACTGGGTGGCTGGCCGAACGCGGTGCGCAGGACGTCTACGCATGGATCGCCGACGCGAACCGCAACGCGGTCCGCTTCTACGAGCGCGCGGGTTTCGGCAATACCGGCGAGCACGCGCCGATCGCGCGGATGCCCGGCGCGATGAAGTCGCTGTTCGTGTCGCGGGTCAACACACCCTGATGGATGAACATTCGGGCCGCCCGGCGCGATGAACGCCTCGCCGCGCGCCGGTCCGCCCGCCGGTGGTGTGCTCGCCCCCACCCAAGTCCCAAAAATAATGGCTGCACGCGTGGACGCCTGTAAAATACGCAAAAATTTTTTGCAGAGTGTCCATGTCGTTTAAAAAATCGCCATTCTTCGAGCTGCGCAGCGGATCGGTCGATACGTTGCTGTTCACCGTGAAGACGACCGATCTCGATGCGTTGCGTACCGAACTGGTCAAGCGCTTCGAAGCGACTCCAGAGTTTTTCGCCGATGATGTCGTCGCGATCGACGTCCGTCGCCTCGCGGACGGTGAACGCGTCGCGCTCGCCGACATCCGCAAGATGCTGAACGACGTGCGGATGCGCCCGGTGGGCGTCGTCGCACTGCCGACGCAAGGCTGGGCGGCAACTGCGGGCCTGCCGTTGCTCGAAGCGCGCGATCGCCGCGTGTCGGCCGCGAAACCGGCCGAGGAAGCGGAGCCGGTGCCCGTCGTCGAGGCGCCTGCTGCTGCGGCCGCAGCCGAAGCGACGTCCGAGCCTGCTCCGACGCCGATTCAGACCGGCGGCCAGACGCTGGTGATCGACCGGCCGCTGCGTTCGGGACAGCAGATTTACGCGAAAGGAGACCTCGTGGTGCTCGCGCCGGTCAGTCACGGCGCAGAGATCATCGCGGAAGGCAATATCCACATCTACGCGCCGTTGCGCGGCCGCGCACTCGCGGGCGTGCACGGCAATCACGACGCGCGCATTTTCTGCACGTGTCTCGAACCGGAACTGATTTCGATCGCGGGTATCTATCGAACAACCGAGAACCCGCTGCCCGCCGACGTACTGGGCAAATCGGTGCAGATCCGGCTCGAAGAGGAAAAACTGATGATCGAACCGCTGCGCCTGACGTGATTCACGCCGCACGCTCCGGATCGATCGGCTCTCATTGACGAACACAGGGTATTGGGTAAATGGCAAAAATCATCGTGGTGACTTCGGGCAAGGGCGGCGTGGGCAAGACGACGACGAGCGCGAGCTTCGCGTCCGGCCTTGCGCTGCGCGGCCACAAGACGGCCGTGATCGACTTCGACGTCGGCCTGCGCAACCTCGATCTCATCATGGGCTGCGAGCGCCGCGTCGTGTATGACCTCGTGAACGTGATCCAGGGCGAAGCGAACCTGAACCAGGCGCTGATCAAGGACAAGAAGTGCGAGAACCTGTTCATCCTGCCGGCGTCGCAGACGCGCGACAAAGATGCGCTCACGCGTGACGGCGTCGAGAAGGTGCTGAACGACCTGGTCGCGATGGACTTCGAATACATCATCTGCGACTCGCCGGCCGGTATCGAGGCAGGCGCGCTGCACGCGATGTACTTCGCGGACGAAGCGCTGATCGTGACGAACCCGGAAGTGTCGTCGGTGCGCGACTCGGACCGTATTCTCGGTATCCTGTCGTCGAAGACCAAGCGCGCGACCGAAGGCAAGGATCCGATCAAGGAACACTTGCTGATCACGCGTTACAGCCCGAAGCGCGTGAGCGAAGGCGAGATGCTGTCGCTCGAGGACATCAGCGAGATCCTGCGTATCAAGCTGATCGGCGTGGTGCCGGAATCGGAAGCCGTGCTGCATGCTTCGAATCAGGGTCTGCCGGCCGTGCATCTCGACGGCACCGATGTCGCCGAGGCGTACAAGGACATCGTTGCGCGCTTCGTCGGCGAAGACAAGCCGCTGCGTTTCACCGAATACCAGAAGCCGGGCCTGCTGCAGCGCCTCTTCGGCAGCAAGTAACGGAGGTCGCTCATGTCCATCCTTTCGTTTCTCCTTGGCGAGAAGAAGAAGTCCGCGTCGGTCGCGAAGGAGCGCCTGCAGCTCATCATCGCGCACGAGCGGGTCGGCGGCCGGCCGCCGGCCGATTACCTGCCCGCGCTGCAGAAGGAGCTGGTCGCGGTCATCTCGAAGTACGTCCATATTTCGAACGATGACATCCGCGTGAGCCTCGAGCGCCAGGACGATCTCGAAGTGCTCGAAGTCAAGATCGAGATCCCGCAAGCCTGACCCTTGCAGGTGTCCCACCGCACGGCGGCATGTGTGCCGTCGTGCGCGTCTTACGCCCTGTTGCACTTTCGGGCACGCCGTAACACGGCCCTTGTCGGCCGTCAGCCGTCCTCCCGCATTGAACGAATACGCTCGCGTCAATTGTTCAATCAGGAGGTTGTGATGGCTGTCTCTACTGTTCAACGTCGTATCGTTTCGCTCGCGCTGTTCGCCGCAGGCCTGTCAGCCGTCGCCGCACCGCTCGCCGCACGCGCGGACGAGATCATCGTCGGCGCGCCCGTGCGGGTGCAGTCGGCCCGGATGGTCGTCGCCGAGCCCGTGGCCCTGCGTACCGAGGAAGTCGTCGTCGTCGGGCCGAATGCGCCGCCGCCCGTGCGCTACGAGGTTGTGCCGGCTGCACGCGTCGGCTACGTGTGGGAGCGCGGCCACTGGCGCTGGGATCATGGCCGCTACGTATGGATCGGCGGCCACTGGGAAGCCGAGCGCGTCGGCATGCACTGGGTGCCGGGCCATTGGGATCAGCGCGGCCCGAACTGGTTCTGGACGCGTGGTCACTGGGCCTGACGGAGGCGTGCGATGAAACGAACCGCAATCGCCATCGCGCTCGTCGCGATCACGCTGGCCGGCTGCATCGTCGTGCCGGCTCGACCCGTCTACTATCGGCCGGCGCCGGTGGTGATCTACTGAGCGTCGCGCGGGCCCGGCTGTGCCGGGCCGTTCGCGGCGGACGCGGCCGGCTCGTCGACACTCTCGTCGCGCAACGTATCGAGCGGGTCGGCGGGCGCGGCGTCCGCATCCTGCGGCTCGGTGACGTTGCTCGCCGTCGCCGGCGCAGCAGCAGCGGTTGGCGCAGCGGCCGCTGGCGGTGCGAGATAGCGCTGCGCGAGCGTTTCGTAGAGCGGCGGCGCGAAGAAGCGCGCCACGCGGCTCGATACGAGCGCGGTTGCCATCAACGAAATCACGAGCGCGTGGCCGTTGATCATTTCCATTACGATCACGAACGACGTGATCGGCGACTGCGTGACCGCCGCGAGGTAGCCGACCATCGCGAGCGCGATCAACATCGGCAGGCCCATGTCGCCGAACACGAGGTGCAACAGGTTGCCGAAGCCGGCGCCGATCGACAGCGACGGTGCGAAGATCCCGCCCGGGATGCCCGGCAGGTACGACGCGACCATCGATACCATCTTCAGGAACGGATAGAACGCCGAAAGCTGTTCATGGCCGTCGAGCAGGCCGCGCGCTTCGGCATAGCCGCTGCCGAACGTCGTGCCGCCCGACACGAGGCCGACGACGGCGATCACGAAGCCGCACAGCGCCGCGAATGCGATCGGGCGCTCGCGGTACAGGTCTAGCAGGCGTGGGGGCAGCCAGCGTCCCGTATTGAGCAGCAGCCAGCTGAAGAGGCCGCCCGCGATTCCCGTGACGATCGCGGTGACGAGCACGGCAACGGCGAGCATCTTCGGAAAATGCTGGCCGGCGTCGATCGTGCCGAAGTACGTGTAGTTGCCGTTCAGGCCGAGCGCAACGACACCTGCGAGGATGATCGCGGTGATCAGCACGCCGCTTGCGCGCGCGGAGAAGCTGCGGGTCAGCTCTTCGATCGCGAACACGATCCCGGCCAGCGGCGTATTGAATGCCGCCGACAGGCCGGCGGCGGCGCCGGCGAGCACGAGCTGACGCTCGATCTGCGCATTGGAGCGCGGGTAGAAGCGCCTCAGGTTGAACATCAGCGCGGCACCGACCTGCACGGTCGGCCCTTCACGGCCGATCGTGAAGCCGCCGAGAATGCCCATGAACGAGATCAGCACCTTGCCGAACAGGATGCGCAACGTCAGCAGGCGTGCGCCGAACGCGCTGGGGCGCGCATGCAGCGTCGCGATGACCTGCGGGATGCCGCTGCCCTCTGCACCGCGAAAGAAGCGGCGCGTGAGCCATGCCGACGCAGCGGCGATCGATGGCGTCAATACCAGCGGCAGCCATGCGGCGTGGTCGCGCATCGTGCGGAACATGTCGTAGCCCCAGTCGATCAGCCGCGCGTAGAGCACGGCCGCGAGACCCACGGCGATCGCGCCGAGCCAGAAGACGCCGTACTGGCGCCAGATCCGCACCGAGCGGCGGGTGAGAGCGGGAAACAGGGTAGGAAGGGCGGGGCGGGGCATCGGCGACGGGCCGGCGGGCAAAAAGTGCATTATAAAAAGAACCGGATGCGTATGGGGCTCGACAATCTTTCACGAAAACGACGCACTTTGTTGCAAATGTAATGGGGATGAAATGCCTTTGGGTAAGCGCCGTCGTTAGCATGCCGAAATGCCATGCTCCTCCCCACAGGAAACGTGAAACGCATCCTTATCGTGAAAGTGACGTCGCTCGGCGATGTCGTCCAGACGCTGCCGGTCGTCGCGGACCTCCATCGGGCCTTTCCAGGCGTGACGGTCGATTGGGCCGTGGACGAGTCGTGCGCCGAAGTCGTGCGCTGGCACCCGGGCGTGAGCCACGTGCTCTGTGCGCCGCTGCGGCAGTTCAAGAAGTGCCGCAGCCGCGGCGATCTGAAGGCGATTTCGGCATCGATCGGGGCGCTGCGCGCGCACCGGTACGACGCGGTCATCGATCTGCACGGCGTTTACAAGAGCGCGATCATTTCGGCGTTCGCACGGGCCGCACGCCGGGTCGGGTATCAGACGCAGGACCTCGGCGAGACGGGCGCGCGTTTCGCGTATTCGCATCGCTTCGGCCCGCGCCCGAACTGCGACGCGTGGCACGGCATGCGTGTCAGCGCCGGCGAGGCGCTGGGATATGTCCCCGAAGGCATCGCCGCATACGGCATCGTTGCGCCGCAGGACGCGAGCCTGCCGGCCGCCGTGACCGACGGCGCGCCGTTCATGCTGCTGTTTCATGCGACGTCCAATCCGGACAAGAAATGGCCGCGGGATCATTGGGCCGCGCTGGCCATGCAGATGATGGCGCGCGGCGTGCGCGTGCTGGTGCCGTGGGGCTCGGCCGCCGAACACGACGACGCCCAGGACATCGTCGCACGTGCCCCGGGCGCGGTCGTGCTGCCCGCGATGTCGGTGCGCGAACTGGGCGCGGCGATCGGCCGGGCCGCGCTCGTGGTGGGGGTCGATACCGGATTCGTGCATATGGCGCACGCGCTGCAGCGGCCGACCGTGATGATTTTCGTCGCGACGTCTCGCCACCACTGCGGCATCGGCGGCGCGCCGAATGCGCTGTCGATCGGCGAACCAGGCACGGTGCCGTCCGTTGCGCAGGCGCTGGACGCAATCGATGCGGTCGGTCCGGCCTACGGGGTGCGCCCCGTCGCGCTGACGGCCTGACGAAACCGCAGTGCCGGTTCAGGCCAGCAGCACCTCGACCGTGATGACCGCGGCGATGGCGGCCACGTTCGCCAGCAGTGCCTCGAACAGCAGGCCGCGCCAGGTTTTCGGCCGGAAGCGCAGCGCAAGCAACAGCGCGCCACCCAGCGCGAGCGCGAGGATCAGGACGAGGTCGGCGTTGTCGAGGCGGATATTCATCGCGGCGACTCCTTTGGGAAGGGATCCAGGGGGCGCATGGCAGCGGCCCCTGGATCGAGTATAAGCAGCGCCGGCCGCCGCACAACCCGGGGCGTCCCCGACGCTCAGACCAGCGACGAGTCGCGGGTTTCGCGCATCAGCAGCACGCCGATCAGGCTGATTGCTGCCGCCACCGACACGTAGCCGCCCACCCACGACAATCCGCCGCGCGCGGCCAGCAGTTGCGCGATGTACGGCGCGATCGACGCGCCGAGGATCCCGCCGAGGTTGTACGCGACGCCCGCGCCCGTATAGCGGACGTTGGTCGGGAACAGTTCCGGCAGCAGCGCGCCCATCGGCGCGAACGTCACGCCCATCAGGAACAACTCCAGCGTCAGGAACAGCGCGACGAGCGGCATCGAGCCGCTGCCGAGCAGCGGTTCCATCGCGAAACCGGACAGCAGCGCGGCGATTGCACCCGCCACCAGCACCGGCTTGCGGCCGAAGCGGTCGGAGGCCCAGGCCGACAGCGGCGTCGCGAGTCCCATGAACACGACGGCGAGACACAGCAGGCCGAGGAAGCTCTGGCGCGGAATATGCAGCGCAGAGACGCCGTACGACAGCGAGAACACTGTCGAGATATAGAACAGCGTGTAGCAGACGACCATCGCGAGCGCGCCGAGCAGCGTCGGCTGCCAGTGTTGCGAGATGAGCGTCGCGACCGGCACGCGTACGCGTTCGTTGCGATCGAGCGCGGCCTGGAAGGCGGGCGTCTCGGTGATCTTCAGCCGCACGTACAGGCCCAGCGCGACGAGCACCGCGCTGACGAGGAACGGGATGCGCCAGCCCCAGTTGCGGAATTGATCGTCGGACAACGACAGCGCGAGCGCGAAGAACAGCCCGTTCGACATCAGGAAGCCGACCGACGGCCCCAGTTGCGGGAACATGCCGAACCAGCCGCGCTTGCCTTGCGGCGCGTGCTCGGTCGCGAGCAGCGCCGCGCCGCCCCATTCGCCGCCGAGGCCGATCCCCTGGCCGAAGCGCAACACGCACAGCAGCACCGGTGCGAGCGCGCCGATCGTGTCGTAGCCCGGCACGAAGCCGATCGCGGTGGTCGATACGCCCATCACCAGCAGCGATGCGACGAGCGTCGATTTGCGGCCGATGCGGTCGCCGAAGTGGCCGAACAGGAACGAGCCGATCGGTCGCGCGACGAACGCGATGCCGAACGTGACGAACGCCGACAGTGCCTGCGCGGTCGCGGAACCGTGCGGGAAGAACACGGGGCCGATGACGAGTGCCGCAGCGGTTGCGTAGACGTAGAAATCGTAGAACTCGATCGCGGTGCCGATGAAGCTCGCGAACACGATGCGCCGGTGGCTGACGGCGCCGGCCGAACCGGTTGCGTGCGCAACGGTCGGGGGGGATGCGGACATGGAAGTCTCCGTTTTGTCGTTGGGGCGGTCGGCTGATGCGCTCGAGCAGGCGGAGCGCCCGCCGGGAGCAGCCGAACGGATGAAGCGGTGGCGGCGTGGACGCGCGCCGTGGCGCGGACGTCACCCGCCGGTTGACGATGGAGACGGATAGGTCGCCCCGCCCGGTGCCGGCGTGGTCGGTTCGCTTGCCGGGTGCGGCGTGCGAACGCGCGCGCGGCAGGATGGCCGCGCGATTGCGCAAAATTATAGCCAGCGCCGCTGCATAGCGGCAATCGTGGGCGGGCGAGGGGTCAGTCGAGCGACTGCGCCTGCGCCGACGCCGTACTCTGCAACTGGAACCGGCCGTCGTCGTTGAAGAGCCAGCCTTCCATCATCTCGATCCGGCCGTTGCCGTCGAGCAGTTTCGACGGCGGTGGCGGCAGCGGTGCCGAGCGTCGCAGCGATGCGAGCGCGAGCGCTTCGGCTTCGCTGTCGCCATTGCTGCGATAGACGGACGCGTTGACGAGGCGGCCGCTTCGGTCGACGGTGAACGAGACGACGACGAGCGAGCGCAGCATTGCCTGTGGCGTCCCGTGCGACATGCCGGACGGATTGCGCTCGGCGACGCGCTGCGCGACTTCCACGCGATACTGGTCGATGCTCGCGCTGCGGGTAACCGACGGGATCGTCAGGATCGAGTGCAGCGATGGCGGTGTAATCGTGCAAGCGGCAAGCATGGCTGCGGCGACCAGGACGGCGACACGCGGCCGGTCGATGTTCGGACGGGGAAGTGGGCGCATGGGACGATCGCCGGCGGGTGACTATAAAAAAATGATAGGCGCGCGGACGCTGCGCGATATCGGGAGAAACGCATAACGCCCGACGGGTAACGTCGCGATCGCTGATGACGACGCTGCCCGGCGCAGCCGGCGTGCGCGGGAATGTGATGCGACATATGACGATGCGGGCCGACGCGCACCGTCGATGCATACATGCGGTCGGCCCCGTCAGTAGCCGTGCGTCACGAGTGCGAGCACCGACAGGTCGGGATGCGTGCCGTCGATGATGCTCTTGCCGAGGTGCACGGCTTCGTGGACAGCTTCGTCGATGCTCGCGAAGCTTTCCTCGCCGTCCGCGTGGAACGGCACCGCATGCCCGGGCAGCGCGGGATTCGCGCCCGGATGGCATACGTAGCCGGTGTAGGTGTAGCGCGTGTCGCTGCCGGGGGCTGTGCCCGGCGTGACATGAATCTCGAAACCTTCGTAATCGACGTGTTCCGTCGGGGTCGACAGTTCGGTCATGGCGATCTCCGTGTGCCGCATGCACGGATGGCGCGAGCGGCATCGAGTACGCGGCGGCGGTCGTGTCGCCGTGCTGATCGAATTCTAGGCGATGGCGGCGCGGCCCGTGAGGCTTGCGCGCATCGCCTGCGGCAACGCCGAGCGTGCCGTGTCGTGCCTTACCGCGTGCAGCGTGCGTCCTTGCGCTGCACGACAAGGATCACGGGATACTTCTCGCCGTGATCGAGCTCCACCGGTGCGACGACGGTGAGCGTCGTCGGATCGGAATCGTCGTACACGCTGACCTGTTCATTGCGGATATAGGTCACGCCGGTGCAGTTCGACGCGCGCCCGTCATCCGACACCTTGCACTGGATCTCGTTGTCTTTCAGGTAGTTGTACGGCGCCGAGCTCGCGAGGTATTCGCGCAGGCTGCGCGGCGAGCCGCCGACGCCCTTCACGTACGCGATCGCGCACGACGGCGTTTGCGCGTCGCTGGCGGCCGCAGTATCGGCCGCGGTCGCATGCATGCTCGCGGCAGCCAGCAGGGCGACGAGCGACGAGGCGATGTAGGACTTCATGGCGGGGTTTCCCGTTTCGCGAATCGGAGCGCCGAATTGTAACGGCATCCGGCGGGGCGCGTCGGAACGCAGGGGGAGGGATGCGCGCGGGCAAACAAAAACCCCGTCATTCGATGAATGGACGGGGTTTGGCGAACTGCTTGGCGGAAGCGGTGAGATTCGAACTCACGGACAGTTTCCCGTCGCCGGTTTTCAAGACCGGTGCCTTAAACCGCTCGGCCACGCTTCCACACGAGGCGGCATTGTAACCGAAATGCCGCCTCGTTTTTTCTTCAATCGTCGCGCAGGAACAATTCCTGCAGGTCGTTGAGGAAACGCTGGCCGAGCGGGGTCGGTGCGATCTGCGCGAAATCGCGCGTGATCAGCCCGCGTCGTTCCGCTTCCTGCAGCGCCGGCTCGATCGTGCCGACCGGCAACCCGGTGCGCTCGACGAAGCTGTGGACGGGGAAGCCCTCGACGAGCCGCAGCGTGTTCAGCATGAACTCGAACGGCAGGTCGCGTGCGCCCACCTCACGCTCTTCCTGCACCGGCGTGCCGGCCATCGCCTGTTCGATGAAAGTCGCCGGATGCTTGTAGCGTGCCTGCCGCAGGATCCGGTTCGGGAACGACAGCTTCGTGTGCGCGCCCGCGCCGATCCCGAGATAGTCGCCGAAGCGCCAGTAGTTCAGGTTGTGCTTGCACTGATGATTCGGCTTCGCGTAAGCGGACACCTCGTAGCGTTCATAGCCGGCCTCCGCCGTGCGCGCATGGATCCACTCCTGCATGTCGGCCGATGCGTCGTCGTCGGGCACGGTCGGCGGAAACTTCGCGAACAGCGTGTTCGGTTCGAGCGTCAGGTGATACAGCGACAGATGCGACGGCGCGAACGACAGCGCGGTCTCGATGTCGGTCCGGCACTCGTCGAGCGTCTGGTCCGGCAGCGCGAACATCAGGTCGAGGTTGAAGTTGTCGAACGTCTTCGCGGCGATCTCGACGGCCGCGCGCGCCTGCGCGGTGTCGTGAATGCGGCCGAGCGCCTTCAGATGGGCCTCGTTGAAGCTCTGGATGCCGACCGACAGGCGGTTCACGCCGCTCGCGCGGAACTGCGCGAACTTCGCGGCTTCGAACGTGCCCGGGTTCGCCTCGAGCGTGATCTCGGCGTCGGCATCGAGCGGCAGCAGCGCGCGCACGTCCGACAGCAGTCGGTCGAGGCCGGCGGCCGACAGCAGGCTCGGGGTCCCGCCGCCGATGAACACCGTGTGCACCTGCCGCCCCCAGACGAGCGGCAGCGCCTGCTCGAGGTCGGCGCGCAGCGCGTCGAGATACTCGGTTTCCGGAAACCGCTCGCCTTTCCATTCGTGCGAGTTGAAGTCGCAGTATGGGCACTTGCGCACGCACCACGGGAAATGCACGTACAGCGCGAGCGGCGGTAGCGACGTGAGCCGCACCTGCCCGGGCGACGTGAATGTCGCGACGACGCGCGCGCCGGTTTCTGCGGCCTGGCTCATGCGGCCTCCGGCAGCGAATGCGTGACGAAGACGGTCATGCTGGTTCCTCTGCGAGCCGCGCGAGCAGCGCCTTCAGCGCGAGCGCGCGGTGGCTGTGCGTGTTCTTGACGGCAGGCTCGAGTTCGGCCGCCGTCGCGCCGAGCGCCGGCAGGTAGAAATACGGGTCGTAGCCGAATCCGTGTTCGCCGTGCGGCGTGTCGACGATCTCGCCCGTCCAGCGCCCTTCGGCGAACAGCGGCTCGGGATCGTCCACGTGGCGCACGAGCGCGAGCACGCAGCAATAGTATGCGCGTCGATCCTCGACGCCGCGCAACTGCTCGACGAGGTACGCATTGTTCGCCGCGTCGCCCTTGTCGCGGCCCGCGCGCTGCGCGTAGCGTGCCGAATAGACGCCCGGTGCGCCGCGCAGCGCACGCACGCACAGGCCCGAATCGTCGGCGATCGCCGGCAGGCCGGTGAGGCGCGACGCATGGCGCGCTTTCGTCAGCGCATTCTCGATGAACGTGCCGAACGGCTCTTCCGCCTCGGGCACGGCCAGGTCGCCCTGCGGCACGATCTCGATGCCGACCGTCGAGAACAGCGCTGTGAATTCGCGCAGCTTGCCGGCGTTGTTCGACGCGAGCACGATGCGCGACAACGGCGCGACGGTGCGATCGTCAGACATGGGCGGCGCCCAGCACGTCTTTCTGCAGCTGCACGAGCTGGCCGATTCCGCCTTGCGCGAGGTCGAGCAGCGCGTTCATCTCGGCGCGCGAGAATGGCACGCCTTCGGCGGTGCCCTGGACTTCGACGAAGCCGCCGGCGCCCGTCATCACGACGTTCATGTCGGTGTCGCAGCGCGAATCTTCCGCGTAATCGAGATCGAGCACGGGGGCGCCTTCGTACACGCCGACCGAAATCGCGGCGACGTGGTCGGTGATTGGCGAGCGCGCGAGCTTGCCGGCGGCGATCAGCTTCGACACGGCGTCGTGCGCGGCGACGAACGCGCCGGTGATGCTCGCCGTGCGCGTGCCGCCGTCGGCCTGGATCACGTCGCAGTCGATGTGGATCGTGCGCGGGCCGAGCGCTTCCAGATCGAACACCGCGCGCAGCGCGCGGCCGATCAGGCGCTGAATTTCCTGCGTACGGCCCGTCTGCTTGCCGCGCGCGGCTTCGCGGTCGCTGCGCGTGTGCGTCGCGCGCGGCAGCATCCCGTATTCCGCCGTCAGCCAGCCTTGCCCGCGATCGCGCAGGAATTCGGGCACGCGCTCGGCGACGCTCGCGGTGCAGATCACCTTGGTGTCGCCGAATTCGACCAGCACGGAGCCTTCGGCGTGTTTCGTGTAATGGCGCGTGAGGGCGACCTTGCGCAGTTCGTCGGCGCGACGGCCGCTCGGGCGGGAAAGGGAAGACGTCATGGGGAAATGGTGGACGGAGGAGGAAACCCCGATTCTAGCGCCGAACGGCATCCGTGCCCGGCGGGGTGGAGCGCAAAAATGGGATAATGCGCGCTTCCCGCCCCGCGCCTTGCGACGCGCCGGGCGCCTCGACATATTCCGCCCGCAAGGGCATCCAGACGGCGAGACGAACCATGATCTACAGCATGACGGGCTATGCGAGCGCGACGCGCGAACTCGTGACGGCTACCGGCAACGGCGGCACCAGCGTGTCGGTCGAACTGCGTACCGTGAACTCGCGCTTCCTCGACCTGAATTTCCGCATGCCGGACGACGTGCGCGCGTGCGAGCCCGCGCTGCGCGAAATGCTGATGAACAAGCTGTCGCGCGGCAAGGTCGACGTGCGCATCAACCTGCAGCGCGGCGAGCAGAGCATCGGCGCGGGTGCGCTGAACCAGTCGGCGCTCGGCCAGCTCGCCGAGCTCGAGCGCTCGGTGCTCGATTCGTTCCCGGGCGTCGGCCGCCTGCGCGCAGGCGAGATCCTGCGCTGGCCGGGCGTGCTCGCCGAGAGCGGCGTGTCGGCGGAAGCGATCCGCGACGCGGTGCTCGCGTGCGGCAAGGAAGCGATCGGCGAGCTCGTCGTCGTGCGTTCGCGCGAAGGCGCGCAACTGGCGACGATGCTGCTGTCGAACGTCACCGAAATGGAAGCGATCGTCGCGCGCATCACGCCGCTCGTGCCGGAACTGATCGCGAAGCATCAGCAGAAGATCGTCGAGCGGCTGCAGGAAGCGCTCGGCATCGCGGCACCCGAAGGCAGCGCGCCGATCGTCACGCGTGAGGAAGCCGCGGAACGCATTCGTCAGGAAGTGACGATGTACGGCATCCGGATCGACATCGCGGAAGAGCTGTCGCGACTCACCGCGCACCTGAACGAAACGCGTCACGTGATCGAGAAGGGCGGCCGCGTCGGCAAGCGTCTCGACTTCATGATGCAGGAACTGAATCGCGAAGCAAACACGCTCGGCTCGAAGGCGGCGGCGAAGGAACTGGCCGACGCATCGATGGCGCTCAAGCTGTTGATCGAGCAGATGCGTGAGCAAGTGCAAAACCTGGAGTAAAAGAGATGCAACAACCCCCACGCTCACTACGTTCGCTGCCCTCCGAGGGGGCGGTCGGCCTCCTTGGGACGGCCCGGCGGAGGCTGACATGACCGAATCCACTCGCGACGCGTACGCGTCGCATTCGCTGCACAGCGGCGTCTATCCCGGCAACCTGTTCATGGTCATCGCACCGTCGGGCGCCGGCAAGTCGACGCTCGTGAACGCGCTGTTGTCGAAGGACAGCGACATCTGCCTGTCGATTTCGTACACGACGCGCAAGCCGCGCCCGGGCGAGCAGGACGGCCAGCACTATCATTTCACGACCGTCGAGGATTTCCGCGCCCGTCACGCCGCGCACGAATTCCTGGAAAGCGCGGAAGTGCATGGCAACTACTACGGCACGTCGCGCGTCTGGATCGAAGAGCAGATGATGAACGGCCACGACGTGCTGCTCGAGATCGACTGGCAGGGCGCGCAGCAGGTGAAGAAGCAGTTCCGCAACGCGGTCGGCATCTTCATTCTGCCGCCGTCGCTCGATGCGCTCGAGGAGCGTCTGAAGAAGCGCGGCCAGGACGAACCGAACGTGATCACGCGACGCCTGCTCGCCGCAGGCAGCGAGATAGCGCACGCATCCGAAGCGGAATACGTCGTGATCAACGAGAATTTCGATCGCGCGCTGTCCGAGCTCGAGTGCATCGTTGCGGCGACGCGCCTGCGCTTTGCTTCGCAGTACGCGCGACACACGGAGCTGTTCATCGAGCTCGGTATCCATCTGCCCCACGCGGAATGACGCGGGGGCAGAGGGACATAAGGTAGAATAAGGACTATATTCAGAAGGAATTACCAACATGGCTCGCATTACCGTCGAAGACTGCCTGAAGCAAATCCCCAATCGCTTCGAACTGGCGCTTGCCGCCACCTACCGCGCGCGGCAGCTCGCGCAAGGCCATACGCCGAAGATCGAAAGCCGCGACAAGCCGACCGTCGTCGCGCTGCGCGAGATCGCGTCCGGCCAGGTCGGTGTGGAAATGCTGAAGAAGGTGCCGGTGTAACGCGCATCCGGCCCGTTCCAGCCATGTAATCCACGCGCGCAACGACTCGACCTGGAGGCGAATATGAGCACCACCCCATCGTCCGCCTCCGCGGATTCGACCACCGAAGCCACGGCCCAGTCGCCTGCGCGCCAGTACATCGACGCGGTCCTCGAACAGTCCTTCCGGCATCTGTTCGGGCCGACCGCCACGCCGGAGCAGCCGCGCAAGCACGGCGTCGTTTCGATCGCGAAACTGACGACCGCGCTTGCCGAGTATCTCCCTCCGGAAGAAATCAAAGAGGTCAAGGCGGCGTTCCACTTCAGCGACGAAGCCCACCTCGGTCAATATCGCCAGAGCGGCGAACCCTACATCACCCATCCCGTCGCCGTCGCGGAAATCTGCGCCGGCTGGAAGCTCGACGCGCAAGCCGTGATGGCCGCGCTGCTGCACGACGTGATGGAAGACCAGGGGGTGACCAAGAGCGAGCTGGCCGAACGGTTCGGCCCGAAGGTCGCCGAACTGGTCGACGGCCTGTCGAAGCTCGACAAGATGGAGTTCCGCAGTCGCGAGGAAGCGCAGGCGGAGAACTTCCGCAAGATGCTGCTTGCGATGGCACGCGACGTGCGCGTCATCCTCGTCAAGCTCGCCGACCGCCTGCACAACATGCGCACGCTCGGTGCGGTGCCGATGGAGAAGCGCCGCCGCGTCGCGCGCGAGACGCTCGACATCTATGCGCCGATCGCGCACCGCCTCGGGTTGAACAACACGTATCGCGAGTTGCAGGACATGAGCTTCGCGAATTTCAACCCGCATCGTTACGCGACGCTCGAGAAGGCCGTGAAGGCCGCACGCGGCAACCGCCGCGAAGTGATCAGCAAGATCCTCGAGGCCGCGCAGCGCGCGATGACCGACGCGAAGATCGGCGCCGAGATCACCGGTCGCGAAAAGACGATCTACAGCATCTATCGCAAGATGCGCGACAAGCAGTTGTCGTTCTCGCAGGTGCTCGACGTGTATGGCTTTCGCGTCGTCGTCGAGAGCCCGCTCGACTGCTATACGTGCATCGGCGCGCTGCACGCGCTGTACAAGCCCGTGCCGGGCAAGTTCAAGGACTACATCGCGATCCCGAAGATCAACGGCTATCAGTCGCTGCACACTACGCTCGTCGGCCCGTTCGGCGCGCCGATCGAATTCCAGGTGCGCACGCGCAAGATGCACGAGATCGCCGAGGCTGGCGTGGCCGCGCACTGGCTGTACAAGAACGGTGGTGCGGATCTGAACGACGTGCAGAAGCGCGCACACCAGTGGCTGAAGTCGCTGCTCGATATCCAGAGCGAAGCCGGCGATTCGAGCGAATTCCTCGAGCACGTGAAGATCGACCTGTTTCCGGATGCGGTCTACGTGTTCACGCCGAAGTCGAAGATCATGGCGCTGCCGCGCGGTGCGACGGCACTCGATTTCGCGTATTCGATCCACAGCGATCTCGGCAACCAGTGCGTCGCGGTGAAGATCAACAACGAGTTGCTGCCGCTTCGTACCGAGTTGAAGAGCGGCGATATCGTCGAGGTGATTACCGCGCCGTATTCGAAGCCGAACCCGGCATGGCTCGGGTTCGTGCGTACCGGCAAGGCGCGCTCGGCGATTCGTCACTACCTGAAGACGATGCGCCTGAACGAGTCCGTGCAGCTCGGCGAGCGGCTCGTCGACCAGAGCCTGAAGGGTTACGGGCTCGCGCTGGCCGATGTCGCGCCGGAAGTGTGGGAAAAGCTCGTGCAGTGGACGGGCAACAAGAGCCGCCAGGAAATCTTCGCGGACATCGGCCTCGGCCGTCGCGTCGCCGCAGTGATGGCCAAGCGCATCGAGGTGCTGATGAGCGGTCGCGATGCGGACGACGACCTGCCGAAGTCCGAGCGCCATCCTGCGCACAATGCGCCGCCGGTCGTCATTACCGGCACGGAAGGGATGTCCGTGCAGCTGTCGGCATGCTGCCGGCCGATTCCGGGCGACGCGATCATGGGCTATATCGGCATCGGCCTCGGGATGGCGATTCATACGACCGATTGCCGTGTCGCGCAGCGTATCCATCGCCGCGATCCGGGGCGTTGGATCGACGTCGAGTGGGCGCCGCAGCCGGGCCGTTTGTTCGACGTCACCGTGAAGGCGCTGGTGAAGAACACGAAGGGCATCTTCGCGCGTGTCGCGGCGGACATCACGTCGGCCGACGCGAACATCGTGCATATCGCGATGGACGAAGACCTGACGCACGAATCGACGGTGCTGCGCTTCGTGATCCAGGTCAGCGATCGCGTGCATCTGGCGAACGTGATGCGGCGCGTACGGACCAATCCGGACGTGATGCGGATCATGCGCGAGCGGTCGACCGACGACAGCGTGCATGCGCGTCACGACGGCGGCATGCGCATCGAGCGGGAGCGGCAGGATTACTGACGCGACGCGAAGCGTTGCAGCGGAAGACAACGGCGGCCACGGGTCGCCGTTTTCGTCTGTGATATGCGATGAAGTGGATTCGTGCCGCGGCAGTCCGTTGCGTCGAGCGGGAGGCGGCAGTGAGCGGGCAGGAAAAGGGGGGAGAAAAGAAAAAAGGGCCTTCCCGGAGGAAGGCCCTTCTGAGGTGGCGCGGCTGGCAGGATTCGAACCCACGACCCCTTGGTTCGTAGCCAAGTACTCTATCCAACTGAGCTACAGCCGCACGCAACAACAAAACTTCTACTGCTTTGAACTGAAAGGGCCTTCGGTTCGGAAGGCCCTCGAAAAAAGTGGCGCGGCTGGCAGGATTCGAACCCACGACCCCTTGGTTCGTAGCCAAGTACTCTATCCAACTGAGCTACAGCCGCACGCAACAACAAAACTTCTACTGCTTTGAACTGAAAGGGCCTTCGGTTCGGAAGGCCCTCGAAAAAAGTGGCGCGGCTGGCAGGATTCGAACCCACGACCCCTTGGTTCGTAGCCAAGTACTCTATCCAACTGAGCTACAGCCGCACGCAGAAGCGGAAGTATAGCAGGGTTGTATAAAAAAGGAAGCCTTATTCGCAAAATATGTCACCTGATCCTGCGGGGCTGCCTTCGTGTACCCTTGAAGCATCAGTCATCCATGTATTGAATCTGCATCATGAACAAGGCGTTTGTCAAAGAGTCGGACGGCGACGACGACGATCTGGACCCGAGTCAGCCCGCGATTCCCGCGGGCGCGAAGAACTACATCACGCCGGCTGGTCACAAGCGGCTCAGGGACGAACTGCTGAACCTCATCGACGTCGAGCGTCCCGAGGTCGTGCGGCTCGTGTCATGGGCTGCGTCGAATGGCGACCGGTCGGAGAACGGCGACTACATCTATGGCAAGCGGCGGCTTCGCGAGATTGACCGCCGCATCCGCTTCCTGACGAAGCGGCTCGATCTCGCCGAAGTCGTCGACGCGAGCCGGCAGGAGAGCGTCGACCAGGTGTTCTTCGGCGCGACCGTCGATTACGCGACGCCCGATGGTGAAGATCACACGATCACGATCGTCGGGATCGACGAGGTCGATCTCGATCGCGGTTGCGTCAGCTGGATTTCGCCGGTTGCGCGCGCGCTCATCAAGGCGAAGATCGGCGACACCGTCACGCTGATGACGCCGGCGGGGCCGCAGCCGATCGACGTGCTCGACGTTCGCTATCCCGCGCGAAGCGACGCCTGAGCGTACGGTCGGCATAACGGTGCCGGGGCGCATCGCGTCATAGAAACGAAAAGCGCCCCGGGCAGGGCGCTTCGCCATGGCGGTCCAGGCCGAACGGTTGCGGCGATCGTTCAGAAGCGGTGGCGCATGCCGGCCGTGACGGCGATCTGCTTGTTGGTCGACGATGCGGTGCCGAGCCCGTTGATGTTCGCGCCGATCGCGAGGCCGTCCGCATTCACCCGCTGGTATTCGCCCTGCAGGTACAGGTCGGTGCGCTTCGACAGCGCGTAGTCGGCTTGCAGGTTGAACTGGTGCCAGCTCGGTGTCTGGCCGTCGAGGCGGCTGTCGGTGTACGTGTACGAGCTTGCCAGCGAGAACGCCGGCGTCAGCGCGTAGCGGCCGTTGATTTCGTAGTTGTTGAAGCGCGTGCCGCCGACGAGCGGGATGCCGTTCGACACCCCGGATTGTCCGGCGCTGATGCCGGACGAATCGGACAGCCGCGTCTGCGTGAACACGAATCCGGCCGTCGCGGGCCCGAACGCGTAATTGAAGCCGGCGCCCCACGTGCGCTGACGGCTCGCGGCGAACGTCCAGTCGCCGGCCACCGCGCCGGGATCGCTGGTCGCGAGCGCCAGCGAGTTGATGTCGTTGTTCAACTGCATGTACGCGGCCGCGACGTTGAAGCCCATGAAGCTGTACGATGCGCCAACGCTGTACGCCCGGTTGTTCGAGAAGTCGCTCGAGTTCGAGAAGCCGTACAGCGCGCCGAACTTCAGGCCGCCGTAGTTCGCGCTCTGGTACTTGACTGCGTTGTTGATCCGGAACGAGTTGTTCAGGTTGTCGTTGTCGAACGGATGCGCGAACTGCGTGCCGCCGTACTGGGTGCCGGTCAGCGACAGCGGGCCTAGGAAGTCGACGACGCTGTCGTATTGGCGCCCGAGCGTGAGCGAGCCGTAGCTGTCATGCGCAAGGCCGACGAACGCCTGGCGGCCGAACTCGCGGCCGTTCTGCTTGAGGGTGCCGTTGTTGATGCCGAAGCCGTTTTCCAGCGTGAAGATCGCCTTCAGGCCGCCGCCGAGATCCTCGGTGCCGCGCAGGCCCCATCGGCTGCCGTTGATCGAGCCGCTCGTCTCCTGCCACGCACTGTGACCACCCTGGTTGTTCGTATAGGTGATGCCCGCGTCGATCAGGCCGTACAGCGTGACGCTGCTTTGCGCATGCGCGGCGGTGGCGCACACGCCCGCCAATGCGGTGACGATCAGGGTCTTCTTCATGATCTGTCTCCAAACAGGATGATGTCGATCGAGCCTGCTGCGGGCATTGGCGCCGGCGCAGCCTGGCGAAGCCGGATGCGCAGGGGTCGGCTGCCCTTGTCGGATATTCATTTGCAGTGTACGGATCGCGCGGAACGCAGACGAAAATCGCTTCGGGCAATACTGTATTTTGAATCGCGCAAGAATCGGTGGGAGCGCCGAAAGCCTTGCCGGTCAAGGCTTTGCGGTGATGCGGCAAGAGGAAATGGCAATCAGGCGTGCGTCGCGCACGTTGCGCGATCGCGACAAGCGATCACGACCGGGCGCAAATAGCGCTGGTCCGATTATTGACACATCGGCAATAGAGGTTTGTGCGAGCCATGGATAATGAAAGGATGTTCTCTCGCTATACTGCGATCTCTGCTTTCCGAAGCAGACTTTTTCGTTGACGGAAAAGATCTCCAAACCTTTGTCGGCGCGACTTCCCAGTCGCGCTTTTTTTTTGCCCCGCCGTTCCGGTTCCTACTGCGCGTATGAGCGCCGCTTGCGCTTGGCGGTCGGCTCCGTATCGTCGGAGTCGGCCTGCAGCGGCGTGTACGTCCAGTCTTCCATCACGTAGTGGCGCGCATCCAGCGGCGACGCGAGCAGGTTCTGCCAGTGGTCGCCATGCCAGGTCGGATCGAACTCGGTGTCGCACGGCGCTTCACGTGCGGACTCGGCCAGCGCGCGGGACTTGCGACGTACGCGCCCAAGCCGGCTCGCGAAGCGCTTGATTGCGTCCAGCCACATGACCGTCTCCTTCTGTCAGCATTGCATCAGCATCGCAACGTCCCACGTTTTCCGCAACCCGGAAAAAACCCGAGGATTTTACCGAATCGATTTGTCCCCGGTAGGTTTTTCACGCCCCTGATTATCTACGATCTGATCCCGGTAACATTGACAGGTTTTCGATGCGAATCAATTAATAAAAGACGACGGTGTACCGATTCCGGTCGAATTGATGTTTTTTTGATAAAGCCGTCGCCAAAAATTTTCTTGACGCATCCGGATTGTCCAATTTATAAAGTCAGCACTCCGTCCCCGTGCGGAGCGCTGGTGGGGGTATCGGCGCGATGATGCGGGATTGCGGGAAGCGGCTATAAACGGTAGCTTTTTTTGATCTAAACGAGTGGGGAACGAAGGTATGGATACCGGTATCGTAAAATGGTTTAACGATGCTAAAGGTTTCGGTTTTATTACGTCCGACAATGGCGGCGAAGATTTGTTTGCGCACTTCTCCGAAATCCGGATGGAAGGTTTCAAAACGCTGAAGGAAAACCAGCGTGTTTCCTTCGATGTGAAAGTCGGGCCGAAAGGCAAGCAGGCAGCGAATATCCAGGCGGTCTGACGCGCCACGCATTGTCGACACATCCGGCCCCCGCATCGCGGGGGCTTTTTGCTTTTGCAGAGAGGAATCCGGCCGGCTGGCCGCCCGGTGCCCGGTTCGTGCTGGTCGCGAACCCGCATGCCGGTGCATACTCATGGAAGCATCGTTTTCCTGTCTTTTCATGTCCGATTTCCGTCCGTCCGATCCCGCCAGCGAACAGCCGCTCGTCTTCGTCGATCTTGAAACCACCGGTGGCTCGTCCGCCGAGCACCGCATTACCGAAATCGGCGTGGTCGAAATCGGGCCGCTCGGCGTATCGACGTGGACAACCCTCGTCAATCCCGGGCAGTCGATTCCGCCGTTCATCCAGCAGTTGACGGGTATTTCGGACGAGATGGTGCGCGACGCCCCGTCGTTCGCCTCACTCGCACCCGCACTGTTCGAGCGGCTCGACGGCAAGCTGTTCGTCGCGCACAACGCAAGCTTCGATCGCGGCTTCCTGCGCGCGGAATTCGAGCGCGTGGGCATTGCGTTCAATCCCGACGTGCTGTGCACGGTGCGGTTGTCGCGCGCGCTGTTTCCGCGCGAGTCGCGGCACGGGCTCGATGCGCTGATCGAACGGCACGGCCTCGTTCCCGCCGCACGGCACCGGGCACTCGCCGACGCCGATCTCCTGTGGCAGTTCTGGCGGCAGTTGCACGAGATCGTGCCGCTCGAGCGTCTGCGCGACCAGATCGCGCGCACGACACGCCACTTCCGCCTCGGCGGCGACCTGACCGAAGCGTGGCTCGATACCGCGCCGGCCGGATGCGGCGCGTATGCGTTGTTCGGAGAGGGCGACGCGGCGCTTTACGTCGGCCGCAGCGTGCGCGTGCGCCAGCGCCTGCGTGCGCTGCTCACGGGCGAGCGGCGGTCGTCGAAGGAAATGCGGCTGGCGCAGCAGGTGCGCCGCGTCGAGTGGCGCGAGACCGGCAACGAGCTGGGTGCGATGCTCGCCGAAGCGCAGTGGATCGCACGGCTGCGGCCGTCGTTCAACCGTCGGCCGGCGACGGACGCCGGCCGGGCGGGCAATGCGCCCTGGCCGTTCGACGGCCCGGTTGCATTCGAAGCGAGCGGCGAGCGTCGTTTCTTTCATGTGATAGACGGCTGGCGCTACCTTGGCGTGGCCGAATCGCTCGATGCGGCCGTGCAACTGGTGGCCGAGGGCGCGGACGGCCCGTTCGAGCCCCATACTCATCGTCTGCTGCAGACCCAACTCGCGCGCGGCCTGCAACTGATTCCGCTCGCGACGCTCACGCCTGCCGACTGAGCGCTGCGCACTGCGGTGCCGTGGTCGAGCGTCGTCAGCCGATCGCGCTGGCGCCGCCGCCGGCGCACACGTGCGACAGCGCGGTGCCGAGCGCCTGCGTCTTGGTCGAGTCGTAGCGGGTGAGCGTTTTCCAGTTCGCGATGCTGCGCGCGAGCCGTGCCTGGCAATCGGGTGCGTCGCGCAGCGGCGCGACCTGCGCGAGGCCCGCCAGCATCTTCTGCGTCAGCTGGTCGAGCGCCGGCCGCGTGCTGGTCGCGAGGTCGGGCGGCGTGCCTTCGGGCGGTCGTGTCGCGCGCCACGTTGCGAACAGCGCGTCCTGCACCTCCTTGCTCGCGGCGATCTGGTCCTCGAAGAACGTCCGTGCGAACGCCGGATCCACGCCGCTCTGTCCTGCACGCTTTTCCACCGATGACAGCAATGCCGCTTCGCGCGGCCGGTCCTCGATTGCCTTATGATTTGCCCATTTCCATCGCGCGACCGGCTCGGCAAGCGCGAGCCGCTGCGATGCGAGTGCGACGAGGTTGGTGAGTGCGGTGTCGTCGCCGTCCGCATGGGCGACGTGCGGGGACGAGAAGAGGGCGACGCCGAGCGCGGCGACAGCGAGGCTGGCACGAATGGCTTGCTTCATCGGTACGGTCGGGAGAGCCGGGAAGGCCCGAGGGGTAAAACGAGAAGGATAGACGAAGACAGTCGCGCGGCGGAGCGTCGCGACAGAAGAATCAGCGGGCGAGCTGATCCGGCACCGTCAGGTCGTTGCAACCCGGGTGCGATGTGATCTGCGCCGAAAACGCAGCGATGAACCGCACGATATCGATCGACACGTGGCGGTTACAGAACGGAACGTAGGTTCACTTCGGCGAGTACAGCTTGTGCTGCTCGTCGAAGAATGCCCGGACGTGCTCGGGCAATTCGGCGAGGAATTCCACGCCGACGGGTTCCGGATCCGGGCTCATCACTTGCTCGGGCGGGGGCATGCGAGTTGGTCTTTCGTCCATGGTCATTTCTCCAGCAGGTTCAATGATTATCAACCTCGGCCTTGGATTTATGCCAGTGGCGAATCGTTAGATTTTGTCTCTGTTGTATTAACGGCACATGCGCTGCTGCACGCCGTGCAATGCCGACTATTGCACTCGGCAGAATCGGCAACAATCGGTCGCTTGTTATACTTGCGCGCACTTTTTTCCTGGACCGCGATGAAACGAACGACGCGATGGATCGGCCTCGTATGGCTGGCGCTGGTACTGAACGTACTGTCGCCCGTCGTCGGCTACGCGCGTCTCGCGTCGAGCGGTTCCGGCGAGCTCACGCTCGACCTGTGCAGTGCGACCGGCGCCCGCCAGGTCGTGCTGGCCCAGTCCGGCAGCGATCACGGCACGTCGCCGTTCGATCATGCCGGCGTGCCGCACTGCGTGTACTGCCCCGGCTTCGCGGCGAACGTCGCGCTCGGTACGAGCCTGCCCGCACTGCCGGGCTTCGTGCGCGCGTTCGCCTATCGGGCGGCCGCGCCGGCCGTCCCCGACTTCCCGCGCAAGGGCATCTGTCTCGCGCAGCCGCGCGGCCCGCCTGAAAACGTCCCGATCTGATTGATATCGTCCGCGCGCTCTAGTGGCGTGCGTGCGGCCCGCGGCCCGATCCGCGCGCCGCGCCGTCCGTGCGCGGGGCGTCGACTCGCGTCCGGCGTCGCCTGGTCACGTTTTCAGGGATTCATCCATGTCGTATACCTTCGCCGCGCGGCCGTCGCGCGGTCGGCTCGTATTTGCATGCGCGGCCGCTTTTGTCTGGCCGGCTGCACAAGCGGCCTCGATCGACGGCGCGTCGTCCGATCCGGCGCCGGGTGGCGCCGGCAAGCAGGCCCGCAGTGCCGACACCGTCGCCACGGCTGCACCCGCACCGACGGGAGACACGCTGACCGCGGTCAGCGTGACCGCCCAGCGGCAACCCGTCGATCCGAATACGCCGGCCGTCGTCGAGTCGATCACGCGCGAGCAGATCGACGCGCATACCAACGTCACCACTGAGGACGCGCTGAAGTACGTACCGAACCTGATGGTCCGCAAGCGCTACATCGGCGACCGCAACAGCGTGTTCGCTGGCCGCGACTTCAACGAATTGCAGAGCGCGCGCGGGCTCGTCTACGCCGATGGCCTGCTGCTGTCGAACCTGCTCGGCTCGAGCTACGCGTATCCGCCGCGCTGGTCGCTGATTTCCCCCGACGATATCGCGCGCGTCGACGTGCTTTACGGCCCCTTTTCCGCGCTGTATCCCGGCAACGCGATCGGCTCGACCGTGCTGCTGACGACGCGTCGCCCCGAAAAACTCGAGGCGTCGCTGTCGACGCAGTTCTTCACGCAGCGCTACCACGACGGCTACGGGGTCGCGGACAGCTTCGGCGGCAACCACCAGACTGCCCGGGTCGCGAACCGTATCGGCAAATTCTGGTTTTCGCTGTCGCTCGACAGGCTGGAGAACGACAGCCAGCCGATGCAGTATGCGAGCCCCAATTCCGCATACAACCCGAAGCTCGGCGCCGCGGTGCCCGTGACGGGCGCCGCGACCGACATCGGACCGAACGGCAAGCCGCGCACGATCGTCGGCGCGCAGACCATCGAGCGGACCGAGCAGCTCAACGAGACGGTCCGGATGGGCTATGCGTTCACCGATCACGTCGACGCGACGCTGACGCTCGGGCATTGGGAGAACCATTACCGGCAGCACGGTGAAACCTTCCTGCGCGATGCGGCCGGCAATCCCGTCTACGGCGGCAACGTGTCGATCGGCGGTCAGAACATGACCGTCGCGCCGAGCGCGTTCGCGCCGCAGCAAGGCGACCAGGAGAACTGGCTGTACGCGCTCGGTCTGAACGGCCGGCTCGACTCGGGGTGGCGGCTGTCGGGCATGGTGTCGGCATACGACGTGTCGCGCGACGTGCTGCGCGCGGCGTCGACCGTGCAGGGCGGCGCGGGTACGCTGTTCCAGGGCGACGGCACGGGCTGGCGCACGCTCGACCTGAAGGCCGAGGCGCCGGAAGTGAAGGGCCATACCTTCACGTTCGGCTATCACTACGACAACTATTTCCTGCGCAACGTCACGTACAACACGGCCGACTGGCTGGCCGGGCCGACCACGTCGGTCGCGAACGTGTATCAGGGCGACACGCGCACGCAGGCGCTGTTCGCGCAGGATGCGTGGCGATTCGCGCCCGGCTGGCTCGCGATGCTCGGCCTGCGCTACGAGCGCTGGGATGCATACGGCGGCGCGCTCGGCAACGCGGGCGGCACCCTCGGCTATGCGGATCGCGGCGCGAACGCGCTGTCGCCGAAGGTCGCGGTGCAATGGGATGCGACGGACGTGTGGCGTTTTCGGCTGTCGTTCGCGACCGGCACGCGCTTCCCGACGGTCGGGGAACTGTTCCAGGGCACGATCTCCAACAACGCGATCGTCAACAACAATCCGAACCTGCGGCCCGAGAAGGCGATCGACTGGGACTTCACGGCCGAGCGCGACGTGGGCGTGGGCGTCGTGCGCGCGAGCGTGTTCCAGAGCGATCTGCGCGACTCGATCTACAGCCAGACGACAGTGTCGGGCGCATCGAGCGTCACCAATATCTCGAACGTCGACCGGGTGCGCGCGCGCGGCGTCGAACTCGCCTTCAGCGGCCGGAACGTCGGGCTGCGCGGGCTCGATATCGACGCGAACGTATCGGCGACCAATGCGCAGATCCTTGCCGACGCCGCGAACCCGGCGTATGTCGGCTCGCGCTTTCCGCGCATCCCGCGCATGCGCGCGAACCTGCTCGCGTCGTACCGCTTCGACGAGCACTGGCTCGCGAGCGTCGGCGTCCGCTATTCGGGCCGCCAGTTCAACACCCTCGACAACAGCGACGTGAATCCGGACGTCTACGGCGGCACGAGCGTCTTCACGATCGTGGACCTGAAGGCGCGCTACCGGTTCGACCGCCACTGGACCGCGTCGGTCGGCATCGACAACCTGACGGACCGCCGCTACTACGTGTTCCACCCGTATCCGGGCCGCACTTTCTATGGAGAATTGAAATGG
The DNA here is from genome assembly GCF_003857765.1 of Burkholderia sp. Bp9016. NCBI lineage: Bacteria > Pseudomonadati > Pseudomonadota > Betaproteobacteria > Burkholderiales > Burkholderiaceae > Burkholderia > Burkholderia sp. Bp9016. The sequence continues at coordinate 61,491 of NZ_QTPY01000011.1, read as the reverse complement.
GCGCTGTGAAATCTTTCGCGGCGGGCTGGGCGCTGTGGTTCGCGGCGCTGTCGCCCGCCGGCGCGCACGATGCGCCGAAGACAGCCGATCCGCATGCCTTGCACATGAGCATGCAGGCAGCCCCGGCGCAACAGAAGCAGCCGCTCGCGACCGGTGCCGCGTTCGACGCGCGGCATCGGCTGTGGGTCGCATGGGTCGAAGGCGCGCACGTCGTCGTCGCGCATTCCGACGATGCGGGCCGGACGTTGTCCGCGCCGGTGATCGTCAACGCGATGCCGGAGCCGATCTATACGAGCGCGGAGAATCGGCCGAAGGTCGCAACGAGCCCGGATGGTCGCGCGGTATACATATCGTGGTCGATGCCGCTCGATGCGCCATACACCGGCATGGTGCGCTTCTCGCGTTCGCTCGACGGCGGCGCGACCTGGAGCGTGCCCGTCACCGTCCATCACGACCGGCAGGCGATCACGCACCGTTTCGACATGATGACGGTCGACCCGGCCGGCAACATCGCGATCGCGTGGATCGACAAGCGCGATCTCGTCGCGGCGAAGGCGGCGGGGCAGGCCTACGAAGGCGCGGCCGTGTATTACGCGGTGTCGCGCGACGGCGGTGCGTCGTTCGAGCCCGAGCGCAAGGTGACCGACCATACCTGCGAATGCTGCCGCATCGCGATGGCGATCGATCCGGCCGGACATATCGAAGCCGCGTGGCGCAACGTATTCCCGGGGCAGATTCGCGATCATGCGCTGGCGGTGTTGCCGGTGTCGGCATCGGCGCCCGTCGTGCCCGTCCGTGCGACGTTCTCGAACTGGCATGTCGAGGCGTGCCCCGAGCACGGGCCGGCACTCGCGATCACGCCGGACGGTACGCGCCATCTTGCGTGGTTCGGCGTCGTCGACGGTCGCGCCGACGTATTCTATTCGCGCATCGGCGCCGACGACCGGCCGCTCGGCACCCCGTGGACGTTCGGCGAGAATCCCGCGGTGCCGGCCGAGCAGGCGTCGCACGCGGCGCTCGTCGCGCACGGCGATGTCGTCTGGCTTGCGTGGAAGGCATTCGACGGCGAAACGATGCAGATCAAGCTGCGCCGCTCGGACGATCGCGGCGAGCACTGGTCGGCGCCGCGCGTGATCGCCGCGACGGCGGGTGCGAGCGACAATCCGCAACTGCTCGATGATGCCGGGCGCATCTACCTGTCGTGGCGTACCCGCAACGACGGCTATCGGCTGATTCCCGTGGAGGACGCGCAATGAAACGGCTGATTGCATTGCTCTGCGCGGTATTTGCCAGCGTGCCGGCATGGGCCGGCGAACTGCAGCCGCTGCATGCGGCCGACGTGGCGAAGCTTTATGCGAGCGCGCACGAACGGCCGCTCGCGGTCGAAATCTGGTCGCTCGATTGCGGTTACTGCCGCGAGAACGCCGTGCACCTCGTCGCATGGCAGCGCCGGCATCCGGACGTGCAACTCGCGATGGTGGCGATGGACGCGTACGACGACAACGGCGTCGCGATCGCGCAGGCGCTGGCACAAATGAACCTGCCGCCGCAGGTCGCGCAGTATGCGAATGCGGAACCGATGCCCGAGCGCTTGCGCGCGGCGCTCGATGCGGGATGGCGAGGGGAGATGCCGCGTACCGTGTGGATCGGACGCGATGACGCACGTGATGCGCGCAGCGGCTTGCTGACGACTGAAGTGCTCGACGGCTGGCTGCAGCGCGGCAAGCGCCGCTGAAACGGACCGCGGCGCGCGGGGGATGCCGTGCGCCGCGTCGATGCAGGAACGCGCCCGAAGGCGCGTGAGAAGATCGTCAGGCCGCTCGCCTGAATAGCCGGATCACGAACAGCAGGATCACGGCGCCGATGACCGCGACGATCACCGAGCCGATGAAGCCGCTGCCGATGCTGATGCCGAGCAGCCCGGCCAGCCAGCCGCCGATCACCGCGCCGACGATACCGACGATGATGTCGACGATCAGGCCGAACCCGCCGCCTTTGACGAGCACGCCAGCCAGCCAGCCGGCGATTGCGCCGATGATGAGCCACATAATCAAGCCATGAGTCATGGTGATCCTCTCCTTTGTTGAGTCGAAATGACCGGACGTCGGCTGTTTCGCCGCAAGCTACTCGAGGGCGGCATTGCGACTGCCGCGCCGCCCACGCAATGTAACGCGATAGACGGGTCGGAATCGTTAAGTAATGTTATGCACGCTTAACCGGTTTTTCCAGGGGATTCGTCTGCCTACGGTGCGGTACGTGCGCAGACGGTGCGCGGTGAAATGAATTTGTAATGAACGAGCGGCGGAAGCGGTGCGATTGCGCCGCGCGTCATCGTCCGGGCGTCGGCGCCGGTTCGCCGGCATCGGGCAGGCCGTCGCCGGCCTCGTCGATCAGTCGGGCGACGGTCGCGGCGTCGCCGATCGTTTCGATCGCGAGCAGTGCAAAGCGGGCAAGAAAGAGCGACGCGTCGGTTTCGCCGATGCGCGTCATCGCGCGGCACAGATCGGTATAGAGGGTATCGCGTTCCGTATCGGTCATCATGCGTTTTCCTGATGGTCGGGCGATGCGTGGGGGTGGAGCGCGCGTACGAGTGCATCGCTCAGGTCGTCGGCGCGTGCATCGTGCCAGCGGCCGAGTACGTGGCCGTCCGGCCGGACGAGATAGACGGTGCCCGCGCGTGCGCCGTACAGGTCGAACAGTCGGCCGTCGGCGTCGTAGCCGAGGCACGCGCGGTGTTGTGGTGCCGCGCGCCGCGCGAGCGTGACGAGCGCAAACGGTAGTCCGGCGTCCCGCAGGCGCCGTTCGAGGTCGACGAGAGATGTGCTGGGCGCGCCGTCGGACGTAAAGCAGAGCGCGGTGAAACGCGGACCGACGAGATCGGTCAGGTGGCCGGGGGTTACTTCGTCGTTTTGCGATGCCCGCAGCATCAGCGGGCATTCCGCGAGTGCCGTGCCCGGTGCCGGCCCGGCCGAAAACGCATCGCGCTCGCGCGCATTGAGCGGCGACGCGGCATACGCGATTGCCGACGTCTGGCGCGGATTGATCAGCGAACGCAACGCGGGATGCCGGACCGCGAGCGTCAGCACGGCCTTGCGCATCAGGTCGAACGCGAACGACGGCGGCGCCATGAACTCGGTGCTTTTCGTGCCGTAGCGCAGGTTCTCGTGCGTCGCGAACACGCGTTCGTCCGAATAGCTGTCGAGCAGCGCGTCCGACGCGAGGCCGCGGATCACGAAGGCCAGTTTCCACGCGACGTTGTCGGCGTCGTCGATGCCCGAATTCGCGCCGCGCACGCCGAAGATCGGCACCAGATGCGCGGCGTCGCCGCAGAACAGCACGCGATCGTGCCGGTAGCGCTCGAGCGTCAGTGCGTTCGCCTTGTAGATCGTGATCCAGATCGGCGACCAGTCGCCGCGCTCGCCCATCATATCGAGCAGGTTCTGCACGCGCGGGATCACGTTCTCGGGTTTCACCGCGGCTTCGGGATCCTCGTCGTCGCGTAACTGGTAGTCGATTCGCCATACGTTGTCGGGCTGCTTGTGGACGAGCACCGTCGAGCCGGGGTTCGACGCCGGGTCGAAGTACGCGAGCCGTTCGGTCGGCCGGTCGCTGTCGAGCGCGATGTCGACGATCACGTAGCGGCCTTCGTAGCTCGTGCCGCGAAACGACAGGCCAAGCGCATCGCGCATCGTGCTGCGTCCGCCGTCGCTCGCGACGATCCAGTCGGCGTCGAGCGCGTAGCTGCCGAGCGGCGTATCGACGTCCAGACGCACGCCGTCCGGATACTGCGTCACGCCCGCGACCTTCGTCTGCCAGCGGATCTCGATGAACTCGGGGTGGCGCAGCGCGGCATCGAGCAGGAACTGCTCGATGTGATATTGAGCGAGATTCACCATCGGCGGCAGCTTCTGGTTCTCGTCCTGCGGCATCGTGAAATGCAGCACTTCGTCGCGGCGGTAGAAGCTGCGCCCGCCGGTCCACGGCAGCCCGACGCGCAGGAAGTCGTCGAGCGCACCGAGCCGCTCGATGATCTCGAGGCTGCGTCGCGAAATGCAGATCGCGCGGCTGCCGTGGCAGACCGAATCGTCGGCTTCGAGCAGTACGCTGCGAATGCCGTGGTTCGCGAGGCCGAGCGCGACGGCGAGCCCGACCGGGCCGCCGCCGACGATCGCGACGCGGTGTCGTTGTGTATCGACGCCGTCGCTGCAGGCTGGCAGATGCGCAGGGTAGCGTTCGGTGACGAACGGGTATGGCTTGAATTCGGTGCCCATCGTTGGCTTCCGGGTTGCAGTGATATCGAACGCGCACGCAATCACGCGATGCGTGCGGCAGGTCGATGCAGTATGGAAGTCGCGCCCAGCTCGGCTGTCCCCATTCCGGGTACAGCGAACGGCAGTCGGCAGGCCGGGATTTACCCCGATACGGTCAGGACCGGCGGCCCGCGTTCAGGGTTGCAGGCACAGCGCAAACAACTGGCGCTGGCTCGAAATGCCGAGGCGCCGGTACGCTCGCTTCTGGTAGGTGACGACGCTCGATGCCTTCACGCCGATCGTCTCGCCGATCTCGTGCGCGGTCTGGCCTTCGAGTACGCCGCGCAGCACGTCGAGTTCGCGCTTGGACAGCGCCGGGCATGCGGCGCGCAATCGCGCGAGCATCAGTTGCGGGATGCCGATCTGCGCTGAACCGGCGAGCGTGTAGTGATGCTGGGCGGCCTGCGCGATCAGCGGCGCGAGCGTTTCGATGGCCGCGATCTCGCGCGGCTGGAATGCGCCGCTTCGATGCGCGCGATACAGGTTGATCGACAGCCAGGTGGAGTCGTTCGGCTGCATCAGCAGCGCGAGACGATCGGAGACGTCGGGGCCGCGATAGCAGGCCGCGCGATATGCGTCGTGGCCGATTTCGTCGCCGGCCTGCTGATGCAGCAGCACGTCGCGGCGATGCGTGCCGCGGTGTGCTGCCGATACGATCTTCTGATTGCCGTCGAGCGCGTAGAAATGTCGTGCATAGGTGTCGGCGACATCGCGCAGGTAGCGGCCGCCGCGATGATCGGCGACCGACATCGTGCGCGGCCGATTGCCGAACTCGTACGCGAAGATCGTGCACTGCGTGATGGACAGCGCATCGTCGAACAGCTTCAGAACTTCGCCGGCGAACGCATTCGGCTCGCTGCCGCCGATCGCGGCGACGAGACCGGTCGCGCGGGATACATCCAGTTGCCCGCTGAGGTTCGGTCGCTCGAGGCGCCAGATGCGCATGATGTACGGGAAGGGCGGGTGATCCGGCGATTGTAATCGGCGGTGCGCGGCGCGTGAGTCGGGAGATGCCCGCAAGCGGTGTCGGCGGGGAGAGGTCGGGCGCGTGATTTCGGGTGACGGAAATCGCAGCCGGAAACGTGATCGGAAAGAGAAAAGGCCTGACAAGCATCACTTGTCAGGCCTTTATATCTTGGTGCCGGAGATAGGAGTCGAACCTACGACCTTCGCATTACGAATGCGCTGCTCTACCAACTGAGCTACACCGGCAGCAGAGAAATGAAATTATATGGTCAAATCCGAGATCTAGGCAATAGGTTTTGCGAAATTTTTTCAGCTTGCTGCCACTGCTTCGCGAAACCATCGATCCGGCAGACTTCCCGCTTTCACTTCACTGCGATGCAACCGGTCAGGGCCACATCGCGAAGGCGCGATTCTACTGATGTCTCGCACCTTCGTCTAGTGCTGCAGTGCAAATTTATTTGCTGTCGGTGTGATAGCCGGTCACACGCTCGACTTCGTTCTTCGAACCGAGGAATACCGGCACGCGCTGATGCAGGCCGGTCGGCTGCACTTCCATGATCCGCTGCGAGCCCGTTGTCGCGGCGCCGCCAGCCTGTTCGACGATGAACGACATCGGATTCGCTTCGTACATCAGGCGCAGCTTGCCCGGACGATCGGGCGTGCGCTTGTCGGCCGGGTACATGAAGATGCCGCCGCGGTTCAGGATCCGGTGCACGTCGGCAACCATCGATGCGATCCAACGCATGTTGAAGTTGTCGCCGCGCGGACCGTCCTTGCCGGCATTCAGTTCGTCGACGTAGCGCTGGACCGGCTCGTACCAGTGGCGTGCGTTCGAGGCGTTGATCGCGTATTCGCGCGTATCGGCCGGGATCTGCATGTTGCTCTGGGTGAGCACCCACGAGCCGACTTCGCGGTCGAGCGTGAAGCAGTTCACGCCGTTGCCGGTCGTCAGCACGAACACGGTTTGCGGGCCGTACACCGCGTAGCCGGCCGCGACCTGCTCCGTGCCGGGCTGCAGGAACGATTCCTCGGTAGCCTGCTTGCCGTCCGGGCAGCGCAGCACCGAGAAGATCGTGCCGATCGACACGTTCACGTCGATGTTCGACGAGCCGTCGAGCGGATCGAACACGAGCAGGTATTCGCCGCGCGGGTAGTTCGCCGGGATTGGGAAGAACGTTTCCATTTCCTCCGAGGCCATCGCGGCGAGGTTGCCGCCCCATTCGTTCGCGTCGAGCAGGATCTCGTTTGACAGGATGTCGAGCTTCTTCTGCACTTCGCCCTGGACGTTTTCGCTGCCGGCGGTGCCCAGCGCATCGCCGAGCGCGCCCTTCGACACGTTGTAGCTGATTGCCTTGCACGCGCGGGCGACGACTTCGATCAAGAGGCGCAGGTCGGCGGGGAGGTTGTTGGTCTCACGTTGCTGTTCGATCAGGAACTTGGACAGCGTGGTGCGGCGGGCAATGGACATGACTGACTCCGAAAGGCCAAAAATCCTTGAATTGCCGCAATTTTACCTGTCGTGCTTCCCGACTCGCCGGCTTTTTTCGTCCCGTTACACCGCCGGGCGGCCGAATCTGTCGGGATTCGGCGGGGATGACGCGGCGGATGCGCGCTGCGGCGGCGGGAAATCCGGGGGGCTGAAGCGGTGTACGGCTCCGACCCCGCCCGCGCTCACGCAATCATTCAAGCAATAAAAAAACCGGCGCCGCAACGGGGCGGCGCCGGCTTCGTCGCGCACAAGCGCGATCCGACAGTGCGCGTTACGCGAGTGCTTTCTCGACGATCTCGCGCACGTCGCGCGATTTCGCACCGGCGGCGACCTGCTCGAGCGCTGCGCGCATCCGGTCGCGCAGCGCCGGCGTGAAGCGGCGCCACAGTTCGAGCGAGCGTGCGAGGCGCGCGGCGACCTGCGGGTTGATCGCGTCGAGCGCGAGCACCTGTTCGGCCCAGAATGCGTAACCGGAGCCGTCTGCCGCGTGGAATTGCGCGGGGTTCGCCGCGCAGAAGCTGAAGATCAGCGAGCGTGCGCGGTTCGGGTTCTTCAGGTTGAACGCGGGATGCGCCATCAGCTTGCGGACCTTCGCGAGCGTCGGCCGGGCGGGCGTGCCGCGCTGGGCGGCCTGCATCGCGAACCACTTGTCGATCACGAGCGCTTCCTTCTCGAAGCGGCGGTAGAAGTCGTCCAGCGCACGTTCGGCCGCATCGTTCGCCCCCGAGGCCGCAGCCGACAGCAGCGCGCCGAGCGCGGCTGCGCGATCGGTCATGTTGTTTGCGTCGTCGTACTGAGCGGTCGCGGTGCGCACGGCGTCGGCCGGATCCTCGAGTTCGGCGAGATACGCCAGCGCGAGGTTCTTCAGCCCGCGGCGGCCGGATGCTTCGGGGGTCGGCTCGTAGGCTCCCGGCGTCTGGTGATTCTCGTACGCGGCGAGCCACTCGGCGCGCAGCGCGGTCGCGAGCTGACGGCGCACGAACTGGCGTGCGCGGTGCACGGCGGCCGGATCGGCCTCGGCCATCTGGTCGGCCAGGTAGGTTTCCGACGGCAGCGTCAGCGCGAGTTCGCGGAACGCGGGCGACAGGCTCGCGTCGGTCAGCACGCGGCGGAACGCTGCGACGAAGTTCTCGCCGAGCCTGAGCGGTTCGTTCGCGGCGGCGCGCGCGGCGAGCGTCAGCAGCGCGCGCGTCGCGAGCCGCTGGCCTGCCTCCCAGCGGTTGAACGGGTCGCTGTCGTGCGCGAGCAGGAACGCGAGGTCGTCGTCGCTGTAGTCGTACTCGACGATCACCGGCGCGGAGAAATTGCGCAGCAGCGACGGCAGCGGCTGCTCCGGCACATCGACGAACGTGAATGTCTGCTCGGCATCGGTGAAGTCGAGCACGCGTGTCGTGCCCGTCGCGGCCGCTTCGCCGTCGAGCTGCAACGGCAGGTCGCGGCCGTCGCGACCGATCAGGCCGATCGCGAACGGAATCAGGAGCGGCCCCTGCTGGGTCTCGCGCGCGGCGGCCGACGCATCGCCGTAGCCTTGCGCGAGCGTGACCGTGTAGCGGCGCGCGGCTGCGTCGTACGCGGTGCGTACCGACACGCGCGGCGTGCCGGCCTGGCTGTACCAGCGCTCGAACTGCGCGAGGTCGCGCCCGTTCGCGTCGGCCATCGCGTGGCGGAAGTCGTCGCAGGTCACCGCATGGCCGTCATGGCGCTGGAAGTACAGGTCCATTCCCTTGCGGAACCCGTCGCGGCCGAACAGCGTCTGGTACATCCGCACGACTTCCGAGCCTTTCTCATAGACGGTCATCGTGTAGAAGTTGTTGATCTCGACGTAGCTTTCCGGGCGCACCGGGTGCGCCATCGGGCCCGCGTCCTCGGCGAACTGCAGTTGGCGCAGCACGCGCACGTCCTCGATGCGCTTGACCGCGCGGGCCGCCGATTCGACGGCGTCGCCCGCGGCCATGTCGGCCGAGAATTCCTGGTCGCGGAATACCGTCAGGCCTTCCTTCAGGCTCAGCTGGAACCAGTCGCGGCAGGTCACGCGATTGCCGGTCCAGTTGTGGAAGTACTCGTGGCCGACCACCGATTCGATGTTCGCGAAGTCGGTGTCGGTCGCGGTCTCGGGGTTCGCCAGCACGTATTTCGTGTTGAAGATGTTGAGCCCCTTGTTCTCCATCGCGCCCATGTTGAAGTCGCCGACCGCGACGATCATGAAGCGGTCGAGATCGAGCTCGAGGCCGAAGCGCTTTTCGTCCCAGCGGATCGAGTGGATCAGCGAATCCATCGCGTGACGGGTCTTGTCGAGATCGGCCGGTTCGACCCAGACCTGCAGCAGCTTTTCCTTGCCGGAGCCGGTCGTGATCCTCTCCTCGATCGCGACGAGCTTGCCTGCGACGAGCGCGAACAGGTAGCTCGGCTTCCTGAACGGGTCTTCCCATTTCGCGAAGTGGCGGCCGTCGGGCAGCTCGCCCGAATCGACGAGGTTGCCGTTCGACAGCAGTACCGGATACGCGGTCTTGTCGGCGCGCAGCGTGACGGTGTACGACGCCATCACGTCGGGGCGGTCGAGGAAATAGGTGATGCGGCGAAAGCCCTCGGCCTCGCACTGCGTGAAGAAGTTGCCGCTCGACACGTAGAGACCGGACAGCGTCGTGTTCTGGTCCGGCGCGCATGCGCTGTCGAGCGTCAGCTCGAACGCATCGGGCACGTTTTCGACCGTCAGCCCGTGTTCGTGCGCACGCACCGCGCCGTACGGCGCGCCGTCGAGATGTGCGCCGAGGAATTCGAGCGCTTCTCCCAGCAGTTCCAGATGCGGGGCGGGCGCCGCGTCCGGATTGCGGCGCACGCGCATCGTATTCCTGACGATCGTACGGGCCGGTGCGAGATCGAATTCGAGTGCGACGGAATCGATGAGGAACGCCGGCGGCGTGTAGTCGGCGCGGCGGATCACGGTGGAGGAGGCGTTGTCGGACATGGTCGTCGAGATCGGTGGAGTGGGGATCGGGCCCGCAACGCGGGCCGGGCGAGTCGGCCCATTGTACAAAGGCTTGCGGCCGCGTGCCGGGCGAACTTTTTACCGGTTCCGGCTGTCCGCGTATTATCGGCATCCCGTGCGCTTCGCACGGTGCGACGAACGGGTGACGGATCGACGAGGATCGACATGAAACGCGAATGGATTCAACGCGGTGCGGGCTGGGCGGCGGTGCTGTGCGTGGCGCTGCTGACGGGCTGCACGAGCTACGTGACGACGCAGGTCACGGCCTTCTCCGACTGGAGCGGCAGCGACGCGACACGCACTTATGCCTTCTCGCGTACCGATGCGCAGAAGCACAGCATCGAGCAGGCGACCTACGAGACGATCGTCGCGAACGAGTTGTCCGCGTATGCGTTCCGGCAGGTGCCGACGGCGCAGGCGCGCTATCTGGTCGGGCTCACGTACGGGGTCGGCAGCGATCTCGTGACGGTGCCGCAACCGGTCTACTACGATCCGTGGTTCGTGGGGCCGGGACCGTACTGGCGAGGCGGGCCGTGGGGCCCGTGGGGGCCTTGGGGGCCGATGCCGGCCGGCTACGTCGCGCAGACGTACCAGGTCTTCGACTACACGCTCGGCATCCGGATCACCGAGCGCGCGACCGGCAAGGAGGTCTATAACGTGACCGCGCGCACCACCGGCGACAACGGCGCGCTGATGTATGCGATGCCGTTCCTCGCGCGCAGTGCGCTTGCCGATTTCCCGCTGGCGAACGGCGCGGTCCGCACGGTGCGGCTGCCGGTCGACAAGCGCGGCGGGCCGGCGGTGCCGCCGGCCGCGAACGAGCGTGCGGTGCCGGCCGTGCCGGCATCGGGCGCGGCGGTCGCGAAGTAACGCGCGACCTCGATATCGACATTGGCGCGGCCGCCCGGCCGCGCCGCTCCCGCGTGCGTCAGATCCCGACGCCGAACAAGGCCAGCGCGCCGAGCACGACGAACAGCACGGCCGCGATGCCGTGCACGAGCTTCGTCGGCAGGCGGTGCGCAAAACGGTCGCCCAGCAGGATCGCGGGCACGTTCGCGAGCATCATCCCGAAAGTCGTGCCGGCCACGACGCCGATGTAATCCTGGAAGCGCGCGGCAAGCGCGACGGTCGCGATCTGTGTCTTGTCGCCCATTTCCGCGAGGAAGAACGCCACGAGCGTCGCGCCGAACACGCCGAGCCGCGAGCGTGTCGCATTGGCTTCGTCTGCATCGAGCTTGTCCGGCACGAGGATCCACAACCCCATCGCGATGAACGAGAACGCGAGTGCCCAGCGCATGATCGACGGCGTGACGAGGACGCCGAGCCATTCGCCGAGCGCACCGGCGAAACCGTGGTTGACGAGCGTCGCGACGAGCACGCCGAGAATGATCGGCACGGGCTTGCGATAGCGCGCGGCCAGCACGAGGGACAGTAGTTGGGTCTTGTCGCCGATTTCAGCGAGGGCGACGGCGCCGGTGGAGATCAGGAAGGCTTGGGACACGTATGGGGTTCCACGGGCCGATGTTGTGCGTGCGAGCGACGATCCGCCGCGCGCCGGGCCCTGAAGCGGCGCGCAGTGAACCATCGGTCTCGCCAGGCCTCGGTGGCTGCGTCCGCCATGGCCGAACGGCCAAGTCTGTTGACGGGCGCCTCCGTCACGATGCGCGCCGGGGGCGCGGGACATCGAGCGGAGCGGCTACTCCCCAATGAGCGGCGAATTCTAGCACGGTGCGCGCCGCACCTTGCGAATCCGGCGGCTCCGGCATGCGCGACAGCGTACGCCGGAGCCGGGTGGGCAAACGGACGTTACGCGGAGGCGCCGCGTGCCGCGCCGCGCTCGTGCACGAGCCGGCCGGCCGCGTACGTGCGGTACACGGCGCGGTCGTCGCCGAGCAGCGCGAACGCGAACAGCAGTTCCTCGAGCGAATCCGCGCGCTTGGTGCGGCGCGCGAGCAACGGCGTCGCCTGCGGGTCGAGCACGACGAAGTCGGCTTCCGTGCGCGGTGCGAGCGTGCCGACGGTGTCGGCGAGATCGAGTGCCTGCGCGGCGCCGGCCGTCGCGAGCCAGAACATCCGCGTCGCGGTCAGGTGGTGGCCCGACAGTCGCGCGACCTTGTGCGCTTCGTTCATCGTCTGCAGCATCGAGAACGACGTGCCGCCGCCGACGTCGGTCGCGAGCGTGACCGGCACGTCGTATTCGCCAGCCTTGTCGAAGTCGAACAGCCCGCTGCCGAGGAAGAAGTTCGACGTCGGGCAGTGTGCGACGACGGTGCGCGTCTCGGCCATCCGGCGGCGGTCCTCGTCGTCGAGGTGGATGCAGTGGCCGTACACCGCGCGCGGACGCAGCAGCCCGTAGCGATCGTAGATGTCGAGATAGCTGCGATGGCCCGGGAACAGCTCGGCGACCCATTTCACTTCATCGACGTTTTCCGCGACGTGACTCTGCACGAACACGTCCGGGTGGCGGCGCGCGAGTTCGCTGCACGCCTCGAGCTGCGCTTCGGTGGAAGTCGGCGCGAAGCGCGGCGTAAGCGCGTACATCTGGCGGCCGTTGCCATGCCAGCGGTCGATCAGCTCGGCGCTGTCGTCATAGCCCGATTGCGCGGTGTCGCGCAGGAACTCGGGGCAGTTGCGGTCCATCAGCACCTTGCCCGCGATCATCCGCAGATCGCGCGCGTCGCTCGCGGCGAACAGCGCGTCGGCCGACTGCTTGTGCACGGTGCAATAGACGAGCGCGCTCGTCGTGCCGCACGCGAGCAGTTCGTCGACGAAGAAATCGGCGACTTCGCGCGCATGTTCCGGATCGCCGAACTGGCGCTCGGTCGGGAACGTGTACTTGTCGAGCCACGGCAGCAGGCCGGGCGCCGGCGACGCGATCATGTCCGTCTGCGGATAGTGGATGTGCGTGTCGATGAAGCCGGGCACGATCAGCTTGCCGCGCAGGTCGTGGACGATCGCGTCGCGCGCGAGCGTCGCGGCGAGCTTCGTATACGGGCCGGTCGCGACGACCTTGCCGTCGTCGACGATCAGGAGGCCGTCGGTCTCGTAGTTCGCGGCCTGGCTCGACTGCGCCGGGTCGTCGTTGAAGGTCAGCAACTGGGAACGGAAAGCGGTTTGCGTCATGACGAATGGTCCTGCATCAAGGTAAGGCGAACAGAAGAAAACGGTCGGCGCCGGGCGCGCGACAGGATGGATGGCGCGGCTGGCGCCCGAACACGGCGACGATGCTCGACTGGCACTGGCGCGAAGCCTGACGTGTTGCGAGCCGCGATTGCACCCACGAGCGCAGCGGCCAGGACAGCCGGCACATGACGGCCGGCCGGCTGCGCCGCGATTGCAGTGGCAATCGTGACCGGCGCGGCAACGGACGGCACGACGCGCCGCAACGGCAGGCGTCCGCGAGCGACGGCGGACAGCCCCGTCGCCATGCCCGTCAGCACGCGCGGTGCCCGGGCGGCGCGGCGAAGTGCCGGGCCGGTCGTCGCGAAGCGGATGTCGTTGCGGGGTTTCATCTGTCTGGTGAACCTCGATGCCGGCGCGTTACGCGGCCTGCCAGTACGTATCGAGACGCGCGATCAGCGCGTCGCGCTGCGAGGCGTCGACGAACGACGCCTCGAAGCCGTTGCGGATCACTGCGTGCACTTCGGCGTCCGTCAGTTGCAGCCCGTCGACGGTGGCGAAGTAGTTGTCGTTGACGTAGCCGCCGAAATAGGCCGGATCGTCGGAATTGATCGTCACCGCGACGCCGCGATCGAGCAGTGCCTTCAGCGTGTGCTTCGCCATGTCGTCGAACACGCATAGCTTCAGGTTCGACAGCGGACACACGGTGAGCGCCGTGCGGGTGCGCGCGAGGCGTTCGACGAGTGCCGCGTCCTCGATGCTGCGCACGCCGTGGTCGATCCGGTCGACCTTCAGCACGTCGAGCGCTTCGTAGATGTAGGCGGGCGGGCCTTCCTCGCCCGCATGCGCGACGAGCTTCAAGCCGAGCGCGCGCGCCTTCTCGAACACGCGCGCGAACTTCGACGGCGGATGGCCGAGTTCGGACGAGTCGAGGCCGACGCCGATCAGACGATGGCGATAGCGCTCGAACAGCGGCAATGCGGATTCGAACGTCGCGAGCGCGTCGTCTTCGGACAGGTGGCGCAGGAAACACAGGATCAGCTTGCTCGACAGCCCGCGCTGCTCGGCATCGGCGAGCGCGCGGTCGATGCCCGCGACGACCGTTTCGATCGGCACGCCGCGTTCGGTGTGCGTCTGCGGATCGAAGAACAATTCGGTGTGGACGACGTTGTCGGCGAGCGCGCGTTCGCAGTACGCGGCCGTCATGTCGTAGAAATCCTGCTCGGTCAGCAGCACGCTCGCGCCGGCGTAGTAGATGTCGAGGAACGACTGCAGGTCGGTGAACGCGTACGCGGCGCGCAGCGCGTCGATCGAGTCGTATGCGAGCTTCACGCCGTTGCGCTGCGCGAGCGCGAAAATCAGTTCGGGCTCGAGCGAGCCTTCGATATGGATGTGCAGCTCCGCCTTCGGTGCACGGGCAATCTTGTCCTTGAATGTCGGGGTCATGGCGTTGTTCTTGGTCGGTCAGAATGTAGGGGAAGCTTGCGCGGGCGCATTCGCTTCGACGGCCTGCAGCAATTGCGCGGCCACCGAGATCGCGATCACTTCTGGCGCCTTGTCGATGATGCCTTCGACGCCGATCGGGCAGCGCATTCGCGCGACCTGGGCCGGGTCGATGCCGATCGCGGCGAGACGATGATCGAACTGCACGCGCTTGGCGTGCGAGCCGGTCATCCCGAAGTACGCATAGTCGCCGCGTCGCAGGATGCGCTCGGCCAGCACGAAATCGAGTGCGTGGTCGTGCGTCATCACGACGAAGTACGCGTGCGGCGGCGCTGCGTCGACGGCATCGGCCGGGGCGGCGAGCGCGTCGATCGCGAGATTGCCGATGCCGGCGAGTGCGTCGGCCGGCGGGAACGCCGCATCGGGCCCGTCGATCCAGCGCACGTGGCACGGCAGCGTCGCCAGCACTTTCACGAGCGCGGTGCCGATGTGCCCGGCGCCGAACAGCACGACGGGGAACGCATACGGCGCGATCGTTTCGGTCATCAGCGACACGCCGCCGGTTTCCCACAGCAGGCAGTCGGCACGCGCCGACTGCGATTCGGGTTCGCTCAGCAGCGGCGCGCCCGGCGAGGGGCCGAATGATACGCTACGCACGGTCGCGGCGCCCGCCGTGACACGCTTCGCGAGCGACATGATCCAGCCGAGATCGCCGACGTCGAGCCGCTCGAACGCGAGCACGACCGCGCCGCCGCAGCACTGGCCGAGGCTCGGGCCGAGTGCGAGCCGTTCGAGCCGGCGTGCGTGGGGGACGTGTGCGCCGTCCTTCAGCAGATGCCGCGCGATCTCGATCGCCTTCCATTCCAGATGACCGCCGCCGATCGTATGGCGGGCCGTGTCGCGCGTGACGAGCATCTTGGTGCCGGCCTCGCGTGGCGCGGAGCCGTCGGTGTGCGCGACCGTCACGAGCACGGCCGCTTCGCCGTGCGCGAGCAGTTGCTGCAGATCGCCGAGCCACGCTTCCATCAGCACGCTCCGTTCGGGACGACGCGGCCCGACACGCGGCGCGGGCTGGCGGACGCGGCGGCAACGAGGATGGACGGGAGCGGGCCGGGCCGGCCACACGGTTGATGCGGAGCGGTGGCAATGCGCCGAGGGCGCGCGCGAACGCCGCCGCGGGACGTGCGGACGCCATGAGGGTGACGGATGCGGATGGTTTGCGTTGTCATGATGAATCCAGTCGACATTGCGGATCGGGCGCGCGTTACGCAGGGGGTGAGACCGCCTGGCCTCGCGCACGTAGATCGCCATCCAGCCACCAAGATAGCACCGCAAAGCGACGGGAACATCGCCGGACGGTGATCCGGGCTATCAGACGGCGATCATGTCGATCATAGGCCCGCCGCGCGGGATCGGGGTGCCGATGCGCGTACATCGGGCGGAAACGTACGTGTGGCGGGGCGCGAGCGCGATGTCGTGCGATGCGCGTTCGCCCGGACATCCGGGCGGCGGCGGGGGGAGGTGTTTACGCGCGGCGCGCAGAATGCGCGCCGCCCGGGACGCTGCCGGCACTGCCGGGCGAGCGGGAGCCGGCTGCGCGCCGCCGACCGGTTGGACGGGGCCGCGCATCGCGGACGGTCAGCCTGCGAGCTTGCGGCGATGGCGCCAGAGGCTCGACACGACGGCGATCAGGATCACTGCGAAGCCGATCAGCGCCCAACCGGGCAGCAGGATGCCGAAAATCGGCGGGTAGACCGTCTCGCACAGGCCGGCGACCTTGAACATCCCGGGGAACCAATGTGCGGGCGGCAGGCTGTCGACGATCGGCTGCAGCGTGTCGAAGCCGCAGCTGAAGCCCGGATTCATCTGGATCGACAGATGTCGTGCGGCCGTGCCGACGCCGGCGGCCGCGGCGATCGCGACCAGCAGCTCGAGCACCCAGATGCCGCGCCAGTTGCGCATCCCGGCGGCCAGGAACGCGAAGATCCCGATCGCCGCGAAGAAGTAACGCTGGATGATGCACAGCGGGCACGGGTCTTCGTTCTTCACGTATTGCAGGTACAGCGCACCGGCCAGCAGGGCGATGCACACCCATCCGAGCAGCATCAGCAAGCGGCGTTCACGGCGGAGGGCGAGCGTGTAGTCGTTCATGTCGGCGGGATTCCTGTCGTTGGTCGGTCCGATGATCAATCGCGCGATTTTAGCGCGAACGATCTGGCACGAAACTGACGGCGCACCTGCGGCACCCCGCCGCACGTGTTGCATGCGCCGCCCGGGCCGCCGTCATTGCGCTTGCGAGGTTACCGGATCGTGTTCAGCACGGCCTCGACCGACTGGCCGATCGCGAGCAGTGCGTCGTCGCGATGCGGCGCGGCGGCGAGCATCAGGCCGACCGGCGCCGTATCGCGCGGATGGCATGGCAGCGACAGCGCGCACGCGTCGAGGAAGTTGAATGCGCTCGGGTTGCGCAGTATCAGCGCGTTGGTGCGCGTGAATTCGGTATCGTCGGCTTCGAGATCGGCGATGCGGGGCGGCACGACTGGCACCGTCGGCGTGACGAGCGCGTCGAAACGCGCCCAGACCGTGTGCGCCGCTTCGTCGAGCATGGCCGCGCGCGCGGCGAGCAGGTCGAGATAGTCGGCCGCGCTAGCGGGTTCGCCCTTCAGGATGCGCGACAGTACGCGCGGGTCGTATTGGTCGCGATGCTGCGCGAGCAGCGGACGATGCCACGCGTATGCCTCGATCGGCGAGAAGCCGAAGCGGTTGATTTCCGGCAAGCGGTCGAGCGCCGAAAAGCGCACTTCCGTGACGATCGCGCCGGCGGCTTCGAGGTGCTTGAGCGACGCGTCGAGCGCGGCGGCGACGTCGGCATCGACGCCATCCGTCACATAGTTCGTCAGCACGCCGAGGCGGACGCCTTCGAGCGGCCGCGCGGCCGGCACATGCGGCTCGAGGCCGGCGAGCATCCGGTCGACGAGCGCGCAGCATGCAACGGTCAGGCCGATCGGTCCGAACGAGTCGAGCGTGGTCGACAGCGGCACGCCGCCTTGCGTCGGAATCCGGCTCGCGGTCGGCTTGAAGCCGGTGAGCCCGCATAGCGCGGCCGGAATGCGGATCGAGCCGCCCGTATCGGTGCCGAGCGCGACGGCGGCCATCCCGTCGGCGACCGATGCGGCCGCGCCGGACGACGAGCCGCCCGAAATGCGCGCATCGCCCGGCACGTCGCGATGGTACGGCGAGCGCGGGGTGCCGAAGTGCGGATTCAGCCCGAGCCCCGAGAACGCGAATTCGCTCATGTTGGTGCGGCCGACCAGCACCGCGCCCGCGCGCTTGAGCCGCGCGACGGCGACCGCATCGGCCTTTGCGGGCGGCGCTCCGTCGAGCACGCGCGAACCGGCGCGGGTCACCTGGCCCGCGACGTCGAACAGGTCCTTGACCGACACGGGGATCCCCGCGAGCGGCGACAGCACGGTGCCGGCGGCGCGCAGGCGATCGTGCGCATCGGCGGCCGCGCGTGCGTTGTCGGCGTCGACTTCGGTGAAGACGGCGGCGCCCTGGCCGGACGGGGCGGCGATCCGGTCGAGGGCAACGTCGACGAGCTCGCGGCTCGTGGTCCGGCCGGCGGCGAGGTCGGCGGCGAGCTGGGCGAGCGGAGGGAAGGGCGTGAAAGTGGTCATGAGCGGCTCAGGGGCGAAGATGTTGGACAAGGGCGGCGCGAAACGAAGCGATATGGCGTTCGACGGCCGTACGCGCACCGGCGGCGTCGCGCGCCGACAGCCGCTCGAACAGTTCCCGGTGTTCGCGCTGGACATCGGATAAATGGTGCGGCTCGGACAGCGTGACGAACCAGAAGCGCAGCGAGCGTTCGTGCAGCGCGCGCAGGACTTCCGCGAGGACCGTGTTGCGGGCCGCCGCGGCGATCGCCTGGTGAAACGCGCGGTCGAGCTCCATCATGCCTTCGACGTCGTGCGTGTCGACGCACGCCTGTCCGTCGTCGAGCAGCGCGGCCATGCGCGCGAGATCGTCGGGCGTCGCGTGGCGCGCCGCGAGTTCGACGCAGTGCGCTTCGTTGATGCGCCGCACGTCGATCACCGACACGATGTCGTCGAGCGACAGCGGCTGGACCATCAGTCCCTTGCGCGGCATCACTGACAGCAGTCCTTCGAGCACCAGCCGGTGCACGGCCTGGTGCACGGGCGTGCGTCCGATGCCGGTGCGCGCGACGAGGTCGGCTTCGTTGAGCGCGGCGCCCGGCTTCAGCCGCATTGTGATGATGTCGCGCTGGATCAGCGCGTAGGCGCGATCGGCGAGGCTGGCCGCCGAGGCGGAGGGGCGGTCGCGGAGCGCGTCGGTCAGGGCGTTCATGCGGACGGCGGCGCGGCGGCCGGGCGGGGCGCGATCATGGCGCGGGAATCGGGAGCGTGGACGATCCGTGAATATTATTGTGATATATCACTGGTGTCCAGTGTGTGCCTCGGAGGGATCAGGCCGCCGCCCTATAAGGGCCGGGATGGTTGTGCTGCCGCATGCGACGACTTGCAACAATATCGACAGGATGTTGCAGGTTTGCCGCGCGATCGTGCACTGAAGCATAATGAATCCTCGTCAATCCAATACGCGCGAGCGACGTACCAGACCATCGTCATGAGCGAAAACACGCCTCCCCCGGCCGGTCTGCCCGGCACCTCTTCCGCTTCTTCCGATTCCCCCCGCTCCGATCCGGCGAAAATGCCCGCCGCGCAGGCTGCTGCTGCGCAGAACGTGGCCGAGGACGGCGCATCGCCGGTCACGGCGGCGTCGGAGCCGGGCGCACCCGGTGCGACGGGCGCCACCGCTGAAGGCAATGCGGCAACGCCGAAACCCGGTGCGCCGCCGCCCGGCTTCGGCGCGCCGCCCGATTTCGATACGCCGCGGCCGCCGCCTGCGAGCGCGCAGAATGCGCCGCCGGCCTATCTGAAGCACAGCGACACGCCATGGTCGGTATTCGGCCGGATCGTCGCGGCGCGTGCGCGCCGGCTGTTCGACCGTGCCGGGCAGCGCATCACGCAGCGCACGTTGCGCATCGGCGTGTCGGCGCGGATCTTCCACCCGGAACCCGGCGCGAAGGGGCTGCGCGGCAAGACGCTGCAGTATCTCGAGGAATCGATCGCACACTGGGTGATGTCGCGCGACGTGCTCGTGTTCATGATTCCGACGGTCGGGCATCAGGGCATGCTGCATCCGAGCAACATCCGCCTGCGCGACTACGCGAAACATCTCGACGGCCTGTTGCTGCAAGGCGGCGCGGACGTGTCGCCGCAAACCTATGCGGCGTCGGATGCGCGTCCCGAATGGCCGGGCGACCGTGTCCGCGACATGTACGAGCTCGAGCTGTTTCACGAATTCGTCGAGTCCGGCAAGCCAGTGCTCGGCGTGTGCCGCGGCTGCCAGTTGATCAACGTCGCGTTCGGCGGCTCGCTGTACCAGGACATCGCGACCGACGTGCCGACCGCGAATCCGCACGTGAGCGAGCATTACGACCAGCATCGCCACGCGATCCGCTTCCCCGACACGTCGTCGCTCGCGAGCATGTTCCCCGGGCGCAGCGAGGCGATCGTCAACTCGATCCACCACCAGGCGATCCGCGATCTCGGCCGCGATCTGAACATCGAGGCCGTGTCGGCCGGCGACGGGATCATCGAGGGCATCCGCTACCGGCGCGCGCCGTTCGTGGTCGGCGTGCAATGGCACCCGGAGTTCCATCGCGCGGGCGGCGCCGAACTGCTCGACTGCACGCCGCTGCTCGATGCATTCCTGCGCGCGGCACGCGAAACCCGTCTGTAGCAGGTGCTGGCGTTGCATCGCCGGAAGGCCGGCCGCATCCCGTCATGTTCGGGATGCGCCGTCTGGTTTTGAACGATAATCGCGAGTTCCGATTCGTTCGCCGGAGTCTGACGTTGGCCTTCCGAAATTTCCCTCCCGCACGATGCGCAACGTGGATCGTGGCGATGGCTGCCTGCGCATACGCGAGCGCCGCGTGGTCCGCCGACGCGTCCGCGCCCGCGGCAGGCACGCGCCCTGCGGTCACGAGCCTGAGCGGCGATGCGGCACCGGCTTCGGCGTCGTCCGCGACGGACGCCAGCACGCAAGGCAACGTCGCCGAACTCGCGCAGATGCTGCACGGCGGGCGCCTCGTCGAGATGCGCACCACGTACAACGGCAGCTATGGCGCGAGCCTGATGTTCGATCCAGACGAGATGACGTATTACGTCGCGCTGTTCCAGGACAAGCATCTGTGGCGCGTGATCAAGTCGCAGGAAAGGAATCGCGCGGAGATGGTGTATGCGAACTTCGTCCAGCAGACGGTCCAGCTCGCGGACGTCGAGATCCGGCGCACCGAATTGCAGGCGCAGAAAGCGTTTCTCGAGCGCGTGATTGCGCTGCAGGCGACGCGCGCGCAGCAACTGCAGGCCGATCTGAGCGTCGCGCGCAGCCAGCAGGCCCAGGTCGCGCAGCGGCAGAAGTCGGCGCAGGAACAGACCCAGGCGCTGCAGGTCGAGAAGCGGGCGGCGCAGATCCAGTTGCGCGATCTGCAGGAGCAGGTGCGAAAACTCGAGCGGCAGGCCGAAACGGGATTGCCTGCGAGCAAGTGACGATACGCCGGTCCGACGGAGCGGCGGAGGGGCGAAACCCGGCGATGCATGCTTCGCCGGGTTTTTTAACGGGCGGTTGCCAGCGGTCGGGTGGCAGGGCAGCCGCGATGTCCGGTCGAAATCTGCGGACGGCGTGCCGGCTGTCGGGGCGACGCATACGAGCTGAAGGAAACCACGGCAACTGCAGGCTGGGTACAAGGCAATTGTCGGCTTCGCGTGGCATCATTTGCGAACGATGCCGGCACGCACCGATGCGCGACGTGCTGCCGGCTGACAGCGATGTCCGTGCCCCCGATCGGCGCGACACGCATCGTCGGATCCACGCGGCGCGGAGCTTGCGCCATCCGAGCTGAGAGAAAAACATGACCACCACCTCACACGCCGTCGAGCAGGAATCGAAAGTCCGTACCGTGTTCCGGGTCGTCAGCGGCAACTTCCTGGAAATGTACGACTTCATGGTCTATGGGTATTACGCGTCGGCCATCGCGAAGACATACTTTCCGAGCGGCAATGCGTTCGCGTCGCTGATGCTGTCGCTGTCGGTATTCGGCGCGGGCTTCCTGATGCGGCCGGTCGGCGCGATCGTGCTCGGTGCGTACATCGACCATCACGGCCGCCGCAAGGGGCTGATCCTGACACTCGGGCTGATGGCGCTCGGCACGCTCGCCGTCGCCGCGGTGCCCGGCTATGCGACGATCGGCGTGCTCGCACCGGTGTTCGTGCTGCTCGGCCGGCTGCTGCAGGGCTTTTCGGCGGGTGTCGAGCTCGGCGGCGTGTCGGTTTACCTGTCCGAGATCGCGACGAAGGGCCACAAGGGGTTCTATACGTCGTGGCAATCGGGCAGCCAGCAGGTCGCCGTCGTGTTCGCCGCGTTCGTCGGCGTGCTGCTGAACCGCGCATTGCCGGCCGAGGACATGAGCGCGTGGGGCTGGCGCATTCCGTTCCTGATCGGCTGCCTGATCGTGCCGTTCCTGTTCCTCATCCGGCGTTCGCTGAAGGAGACCGACGAGTTCCTCGCCAAGCGCCACCGTCCGACGATGGGTGAGATCATGCGTTCGATGCTCGAGAACTGGGGCGTCGTGATCGCCGGTATGGGGATGGTGATCATGACGACGGTGTCGTTCTACATGATCACCGCGTACACGCCGACGTTCGGCAAGGAAGTGCTGCACCTGTCGTCGCTCGATGCGCTCGTCGTGACCGTCTGCGTCGGCCTGTCCAATCTCGTCTGGCTGCCGCTGTCCGGCGGACTCTCGGACCGTATCGGTCGCCGCCCGGTGCTGATCACGTTCACGGTGCTCACGCTGCTGTCGGCTTATCCGGCGGTGCAGTGGCTCGTCGCGGATCCGTCGTTCCTGCGGCTGCTCGCGGTCGAGCTGTGGCTGTCGTTCCTGTACGGCTCTTACAACGGCGCGATGGTCGTCGCGCTGACCGAAGTGATGCCGGTCGACGTGCGCACCGCCGGTTTCTCGCTCGCATACAGTCTTGCGACGACGATCGGCGGCTTCACGCCTGCGATCTCGACGCTGCTGATTCACCAGACCGGGAACAAGGCCGCGCCGGGGCTGTGGCTGAGCGTCGCTGCGATTTGCGGGCTGATCGCGACGCTCGTGCTGTATCGCACGCCCGAGTCGCGCAACCAGTACAAGGCGGCCTGACATCGCAGGCGACGCATCGGCGCATCGTGGTGAATGAAAAAGGGAGCGCAGTTCATTGTGCGCTCCCTTTTTTCGTATGCGATCGGGCGCTCGGGCATTCAGCCGTCGCGCAGCGCGGCGGCGACCGCCGTCGCCACGTCGAACCATTGTCCCGGCGCGGGCTGACGGACGAGCGTGGCCTGCGGGTACCACGGGCAGTCGTGGCCAGTGAACCAACGCCAGTCGGCAGCGAACGGCAGCATGATCCACAGCGGCTTGCCGAGCGCGCCTGCGAGGTGCGCGACGGCCGTATCGATCGTGACGACGCCGTCGAGCCGCTCGATCAGCGCGGCCGTGTCGGCGAAATCGTTCAGGCGGCCGTCGAGACGATGCACGCGCGGGTGCGCATCGACGCGTGCCCGTTCGTCGTCGTCGAGCGCCGGCTGCAGCACGACCCAGTCGATGTCGGGCAGCGCGAGCAGCGGCGCGAGTGCGTCGAACGGCATCGAGCGGTTTTCCTGCGCCTGCCGGCGCCCCGACCACGCGAGGCCGAACTTGCGCTTCGACCGCCCGCCAAGCGAGCCGCGAAAGCGCCGGCGTGCGCTGTCCGGCGCGCCGAGGTAGCGCGTGTCCGCGACGATCTCGGCCGGCTGCAGCCCGAGCAGGAACGGCAGGCTCATCAGCGTGCATGCGACGTCTGCGGCCGGCAGTTTCGCGGCGCCCTGTGCGACGAGCGCCACGCGCCAGCGCGCGGCGGCCGGCGCGAGCAGCGCGACGAGTTCCGGTTGCACCTCGAGCACCACGCGGGCGCTACGCGCGCGCGCCAGCGGCACGAAGCGGACGAACTGCAGCGTGTCGCCGAACCCCTGTTCCGCACGGATCAGCAGCGTGTGCGACGCGATCGGCTCGCCTTGCCAGCGCGGCAGCGTGCCGAGCGTCGGTGCGCCTGGCGTGTCGTGACGCGATTCGTAAGCGGGCAGGCCGCGGGTGAAGTCGCCCAGCGTCAGCAGCGTGACTGCGCGGTGCAGTTGCGCGAGCTTCAGGTCGGGCGCGACGCGCAGCGCCTGGTCGAATGCGCGCAGTGCCATTTCGTGCGCACCGAGCGCGTGATGCGCGTTGCCGAGGTTCAGCCACGCGAGACCGAATGACGGATCGAGTCCGACCGCGCGTTCGTAGTAGGGCAGCGCGTCGCGCTGGCGCGCCTGCGCGCTCAGTGCGTTCGCGAGCCCGAAGAGTGCGAGCGGAAACGGCGGATGCAGTGCAAGCGCGGTTTCGAATGCGGCGGCGGCTTCAGCGTGACGGCCGATCGCCTCGAACGTATTGCCGAGATTGAAATGCGCGGCGACGAAACGCGGTTGCGCGGCAATCGCGGCCTGGAAGTGCGCGATCGCGTCGTCGGCCCGGCCCATTGCGTTCAGCGCCATCGCGAGATTGTTGTGCGCGCCGGCGTGTCCTGGCCGCAGCTCGAGTGCGCGGTGGAATGCGGCGAGCGCGTCGTCGTGACGGCCGAGCGCGTTCAGCGCGTTGCCGAGATTGTTGTGGATCGATGCATCGTCGGGCGTAAGCCGAAGCGCGCGGCTGAATGCGTCGACGGCATCCTCGTGGCGTTGCAGCGCCGCATACGCGTTACCGAGGTTGTAGTGCGCGAGCGGAAATTCGGGCGCGAGCGTCAGCGCGTTGCGAAAGCGGTCGATCGCTTCGTCGAGCCGGCCGAGGGCCTTCAGCGCGTTGCCGAGGTTGAGCTGCAGTGCGGCGTCGCCCGGGCGCAGCGCGACCGCGCGCCCGACGAGATCGGCCGCCTCGGCATGTTGCCCCTGCTGATGCCGCAGCACGCCGAACAGATGGAGTGCGTCGGCGTCGGCGGGGTTGGTGGCGAGCGCGGCACGGTAGCCGTGCTCGGCCTCGGCGAGGTGGCCCGCGCGGTGCGCGGCGTACGCTCGGTCGAATGCGGAATCCATGACGCGAAAACTGACGGAAAGCGCGTATTTTCCCACACTGCGCGGGGCCGCCCCAGATTGGCAGGTCGGCATATGGCCCCGTCACGCGGAGCGGCGTAGACTTGCAGGATCGCGTGTCATCGAGGTTCTCATGGCTGACACACTGCTCGACATTCCGCCCGTGCTGATCGTCGGCGCCGGGCCGACCGGCCTTGCCGCCGCAATGAGCCTCGCGCGGGCTCGCGTGCCGGTGCGCATCATCGACCGGCTCGCCATGCCCGCGCCGTATTCACGAGCGATCGGCATCCAGGCGCGCACGCTCGAATTGCTGGAGCAGCATCGCGCGGTCGAACCGTTCCTCGCGCTGGGCCATCGCGCGCATGCGGCCGCGCTGCACGCGGACGGCCGCGTGATCGCGCGGCTCGATTTCGACCCGCTGCAAACGCGCTATCCATATCTGCTGTTCCTCGACCAGAGCATCACCGAGCGACTGCTCGCCGAGCATCTCGCAGGGCTCGGCGTGACAATCGAGCGTGGCGTCACGCTCACAGCGTGCGACGCGGGCGGCACGTCGCTCGACGTGAAGATCCGCGGCGTCGACGGCCTCGAACAAGCGTTCGCGCCGTCATACCTGATCGCCGCCGACGGCGCGCACAGCACGGTACGCCATCTGCTTGGCCTCGGCTTCGCCGGGCATGCGTTCGAACAGACTTTCCTGCTCGCCGATTTCGCGGCGATACCCGACTGGCCGGAAGAGGAGATCCACCTGTTCACCACGTCCGCCGGCATCGCGGCGCTGTTCCCGATGGGCGGCGGTCGCTTTCGGCTCGTCGCCGACCGGCCGCCCGGCAGCGATGCATCGCCGGAGACGTCGACGCCGTCGCTCGCGGAATGCGAGGCGATCGTCCGCGCTCGTGTGGGCGCGTCGATCTCGCCGAGCGATCTCGCATGGTCGTCGTATTTCCACCTGCACAGCCGGATGGTCGATCGGCTGCGTCAAGGGCGCGTATTTTTCGCGGGCGATGCCGCGCACGTCCACAGCCCGGCGGGCGCGCAGGGCATGAACACGGGCATTCAGGAAGCGTTCAATCTGGGCTGGAAGCTCGCGCGCGTGCTCGGCGCGGGCTCGCCGGAGCGGCTGCTCGACACGTATCACGCGGAGCGTCATCCGATCGAGCGCGACGTGTTGCGGCAGACTGGCCTCGTCACGCAGATCGTCGAAGCCGACCACGGTGCGATGAAGCTGCTGCGCGATCATGTCGTGCCGCTGCTGGCGTCGTTCGGGCCGGTGCGCGATGCTGTGCGTCGCACCGTCAGCGAACTCGGCGTGCAATATCGCAAAAGTGCGCTCACGCTCGAGCGCGTGCTCGATGGCGGCCCGCGGGCCGGCGAGCGTGCGCCCGATGCGCTCGTACACGTCGTCGACGGGCCGCTCGGTCAGGCACCCGGAACCGCGCGGCTATACGACCTGCACGATCCGGCGAGCTTTACGCTGCTGCTGCTCGAGGAGCCCGTGAGCGGAGAAGCAGGCGAGACAGCCGATGTGCCTCCGATGTCCGCGGATGCGCAGGCGCTCGTGCAGGGGCTGGAGCGGATCATGCCGGGCGCCGTGCGTGCGTGGCGCGTCGCTGATGCCGAAAGCGACGGAGCGGACGGGCTCGCACAGGCATACGGTCGCTCGAGGCCGTCGTTCTACCTGCTGCGGCCCGATGGTTACATCGCGGCGCGCGGCCGCACCGCAACCGATGCGAACGCGCTGCTGCGCCATTGCGAAAGCTGGTTCGCGGGCATGTCGCTGCCCGCGTAGCGGGAGACGTTCAGGCAGGTGCAGCGGCCGGCACGAGCGAAGCGCGATGCGCGGCGATCGCGGCGAGCACGATCGGTGCCGCGCGTTGCGCGGCTGCGCCCGACGGATCGTCGAGTGCGGCGAGAAACGCGCGGCGCATCCGCGGCTCCCAGAAGCGCCGGATATGCTCGGCGATCCCGGTCAGCGCTTCTTCGCGATCGGGCATCGATTCGAAGAAAGCGCCGATCTGGTTGGCCATGTCGATCAGGTGTCCGGTGTCCATCGCGTCCTCACTTGCCTGTCGTCACGGCAGCCTGCGCGCCGGCGCGGCGCTCGAGCAGGTCGAGCTGCTCCGAGTTGAAGCGCGCATACGCACGCTGCCAGTCGGACGGTTGCGCAACCGGCATCACCTGCACGGCCGTCACCTTGTATTCCGGGCAATTCGTCGCCCAGTCGGAACTGTCCGTCGTGATCACGTTCGCGCCCGATTCGGGGAAGTGGAACGTCGTGTACACGACCCCCGGCTGCATGCGCTCGGCCACGAGCGCGCGCAACACCGTATGACCGGCACGCGACTCGATGCCGACCCAGTCGCCGGTCCGGATCCCGCGATCCTCCGCGTCGTGCGGATGGATCTCGAGGCGGTCCTCTTCGTGCCACTGGACGTTTTCGGTGCGACGGGTCTGCGCGCCGACGTTGTATTGCGACAGGATGCGGCCCGTCGTCAGGATCAGCGGATAGCGCTGCGTGACCTTTTCCGGCGTCGGAATGAACTGCGTGATCACGAACCGGCCCTTGCCGCGCACGAACTCGTCGACGTGCATCGTCGGCGTGCCTTCCGGCGCCTGTTCGTTGCACGGCCACTGAATGCTGCCCATCGCGTCGAGCTTCTCGTACGACACGCCCGAGAAGGTCGGCGTGAGCCGCGCTATCTCGTCCATGATTTCCGACGGATGCGTGTAATGCATGTCGTAGCCGAGCGCCTGCGACAGCAGCAGCGTCACTTCCCAGTCCGCGTAGCCGGCGAGTGGCGGCATCACCTTGCGCACGCGCGAGATGCGGCGCTCCGCGTTCGTGAACGTGCCGTCCTTCTCGAGGAACGTCGAACCCGGCAGCAGCACGTGTGCGTATTTCGCGGTTTCGTTCAGGAAGATGTCCTGCACGACGATGCATTCCATCGAGGACAGCGCGGCGGCGACATGCTGCGTGTTCGGGTCCGACTGGACGATGTCCTCGCCCTGGCAGTAGAGCCCCTTGAAGCTGCCGTCAAGCGCTGCGTCGAACATGTTCGGAATGCGCAGCCCCGGTTCCGGTTGCAGCGTGGCCGACCATGCCTGCTCGAACTGCGTGCGTACGACTTCGTCGCCGATGTGCCGGTAGCCGGGCAATTCGTGCGGGAACGAACCCATGTCGCACGAACCCTGCACGTTGTTCTGGCCGCGCAGCGGATTGACGCCGACGCCTTCGCGGCCGATGTTGCCGGTCGCCATTGCGAGGTTCGCGATGCCCATCACCGTCGTCGAACCTTGCGCGTGTTCGGTCACGCCGAGACCGTAGTAGATCGCGGCGTTGCCGCCGGTTGCATAGAGGCGCGCGGCTTCGCGCACCAGAGCAGCCGGCACGCCCGTCACGTCCGCGGTCGCTTCCGGCGAGTTCTCGGCACGCGACACGAACTCGCGCCATTGCTCGAACGCACGCGTCTCGCAGCGCTCGGCAACGAATGCGTCGGCGACGAGCCCTTCGGTGACGATCACGTGCGCGAGCGCATTGACCATCGCGACGTTGGTGCCGGGCCGCAGTTGCAGGTGATGCGTGGCCTTCACGTGCGGGCCGTCGACCACATCGATGCGGCGCGGATCGATCACGATCAGCTTCGCGCCTTCGCGGATGCGCCGCTTCAGGCGCGAGCCGAACACCGGGTGGCCGTCGGTCGGGTTCGCGCCCATCACGACGATCACGTCGGCGTGGCCGACAGACGCGAAAGTCTGCGTGCCGGCCGATTCGCCGAGCGTCGTCTTCAGGCCATAGCCGGTCGGCGAATGGCACACGCGGGCGCAGGTATCGACGTTGTTGTTGCCGAACGCGGCGCGCACGAGCTTCTGCACGAGGTAGGTTTCCTCGTTCGTGCAGCGCGACGACGTGATGCCGCCGATCGAATCGCGGCCGTACTTCTGCTGCAGCTTGCGGAACTGCGTTGCCGCGTAGGTGAGCGCTTCTTCCCAGCTGACTTCGCGCCACGGATCGGTGATCTTCTCGCGGATCATCGGCTGCGTGATGCGGTCCTTGTGCGTTGCATAGCCCCACGCGAAGCGTCCCTTTACGCATGCGTGGCCTTCGTTCGCGAGGCCGTTCTTGTGCGGCGTCATGCGCACGACCTGCGTGCCCTTCATCTCCGCCTTGAACGAGCAGCCGACGCCGCAGTACGCGCAGGTGGTGATGACCGAATGCTCGGCCTGGCCGAGCTGGACGACGGACTTTTCCTGCAGCGTGGCGGTCGGGCAGGCGGCGACGCAGGCGCCGCACGATACGCATTCCGAGGCCATGAACGATTCGCTTTCGCCGGCGGCGACGCGCGATTCGAAACCGCGCGCGGCGATCGTCAGTGCGAACGTGCCTTGCGTTTCCTCGCACGCGCGTACGCAGCGGTTGCACACGATGCACTTCGACGGATCGTATGTGAAGTACGGATTCGATTCGTCCTTGGCGTCGCGAAGGTGATTCGCGCCGTCGAAGCCGTAGCGCACTTCGCGCAGCCCGACGACGCCCGCCATGTCCTGCAGCTCGCAGTCGCCGTTGGCCGGGCAGGTGAGGCAGTCGAGTGGGTGATCGGAAATGTACAGCTCCATCACGTTGCGGCGTAGCGACTGCAGCCGATCGGACTGCGTGCGCACCTTCATGCCGGCTTCGGCCGGCGTCGTGCACGACGCCGGATAGCCGCGCCGGCCTTCGATTTCGACGAGGCACAGACGGCAAGAACCGAACGGTTCGAGCGAGTCGGTCGCGCAGAGCTTGGGGACGTTGACGCCTGCTTCGATCGCGGCGCGCATTACCGACGTGCCGGCCGGCACCGTGACCGGCTGGCCGTCGATTTCGAGCGTGACGTCGGTGTCGGCATGGCGTTGCGGCGTGCCGTAGTCGGTATCGTCCAACGGATCGAGCGCGCGCGCCTGTGCGGCGCTCTTGCACGCGCATTGGCCCGAGCCGCAGCTGCCTTGGCGGACGTTGTTCGTGTCGAGTGACATGCAGGGCTCCTTCTGGGTCAGGCCGCAGCCTTGACCGGACCCGACGCGGCTTGCTTGCCGGCGGCGAGCCCGAAATCTTCGGGGAAATGGTCGAGCGCGGACAGCACCGGGTACGGCGTCATCCCGCCCATCGCGCACAGCGAGCCGGCGAGCATCGTGTCGCACAGATCGCGCAGCAGCGTGACCTGACGCTCCGACGTGTCGCCCTGGCGGATGCGGGCGATCGTCTCGACGCCGCGCGTCGATCCGATCCGGCACGGCGTGCACTTGCCGCACGATTCGATCGCGCAGAACTTCATCGCGTATTCGGCGAGTTCGGCGAGATTCGACGTGTCGTCGTGCAGCACGATGCCGCCGTGACCGACGACTGCACCGATCGCCGTGTAGGCCTCGTAGTCGAGCGGCACGTCCCACTGGTGTTCGGGCAGGTAGGTGCCGAGCGGGCCGCCCACTTGAGCGGCACGCGCGGGGCGGCCGCTTGCCGTGCCGCCGCCGTAGTCGAACAGCAACTCGCGCAGCGTGACGCCGAATGCGAGTTCGACGAGCCCGCCGTGACGGATGTTGCCCGCGAGCTGGAACGGCAGCGTGCCGCGCGAGCGGCCCATCCCGTAGTCGCGATAGAACGCGGCACCACGCGCGAAGATCACCGGCGCCGTTGCGAGCGTGATCACGTTGTTGATCACGGTCGGCTGGCCGAACAGGCCGGCGAGCGCGGGCAGCGGCGGCTTCGCGCGCACGACGCCGCGCTTGCCTTCGAGCGATTCGAGCAGTGCCGTTTCCTCGCCGCACACGTACGAGCCCGCGCCTTTCGCGACGTGCAGGTCGAACGCATGCGCGGAGCCGAGCACGTGTTCGCCGAGCCAGCCGGCTGCGCGGGCGCGCTCGATCGCGGTTTCGAGCGCCGCGATCGCGTGCGGGTATTCGCTGCGCACGTAGATGTAGCCGAGCGTCGCGCCCGTCGCGATACCCGCGATGATCATCCCTTCGATCAGGCAGTACGGGTCGCTTTCCATGATCAGGCGGTCGGAAAACGTGCCCGAATCGCCTTCGTCCGCGTTGCAGACGATGTACTTTTGCGCGGCGCTCGCGTGCCGGACGGTACGCCACTTGATGCCTGCCGGAAAGGCCGCGCCGCCGCGGCCGCGCAGCCCCGATTCGATCAGCGTCTCGCATGCGGCAGCGCCGTCGAGCGCGAGGGCGTTCTTCAGGCCGGCGAGGCCGTCGTGCTTCAGGTAGTCGTCGATCGACAGCGGGTCGGTCAGGCCGATGCGCGCGAAGGTCAGGCGCTGCTGGCGGGCGAGATACGGCAAGGCGTCGACGAGGCCGATGCCGCTCGGATGCGCGCCGCCGTCGATCCAGTTCGCGTCGAACAGGCTCGGTACGTCGGCGGCCGACAGGTTCGCATAGCCGACGCGTCCAGCGGCCGTGCCGACCTCGACGAGCGGTTCGAGCCAGAGCAGACCGCGCGAGCCGTTGCGGATCAGCTCGATCTCGATGCCGCGCCGTTCGGCTTCCGCGACGATTGCGCCGGCCAGCGCGTCGGCGCCGAGCGCCAGCGCGGACGAATCGCGCGGAACGTAGATGCGGGTCGTCATGCGGCCTCCGGGGTGTGAGCGGCCGCGTCGGCGAGCAGTGCGTCGAATTTCTCCGGCGTGACCTTTGCGTGCAGCACGCCGTTGACCGTCATCGACGGCGATTGAGCGCACAGTCCGAGGCAGTAGACCGATTCGAGCGCGACTGCATCGGGTGCGTGCGCATTGGCGCCGTTGCCGTGTGCCGCGTCGAACCGGCAACCCGTGCGTGCTTCCGCATGCGCGGCCAGCGCTTCACAGCCCATGCTGCGGCATGCTTCGGCGCGGCACATCTGGATCGTCACGCGTGCGGGCGGCGAGGTGCGGAAGTGATGGTAGTAGGTGAGCACACCGTGGACTTCCGCGCGCGACAGGTTCAGCGTCTTCGCGAGCGGTGCGACGCAGCCCGCCGGCACGTAACCCGCGTCGTCCTGGATCGCGTGCAGGATCGCGACGAGCGAGCGGCCGGCGCGCGCATGGCGCTCGACGAGCGCGTCGGGCGCATGGGAATTCGGGGACATCGGTTATGCTCCTCCAAAGTCTCATATGCGCTCGAAATTCATATAGTACGCATCGGGACTTCGTTCTGATTGATTTACACCAACGATAAGCGGAAGATTTCGCAGTCGCAATAGGAGATTGGAGTGCATAATTGATTCAAATCGAATGCGACGCGTATCTGACCGTACGCGACACCGAGGGCCGCACGGCCAGTCTGTCGGACGTCGCGCCGTTGCTGGAACTGGTGGCCGACACAGGCAGCATCGCGCAGGCCGCGCAGGCGAAAGGGTTGTCGTATCGGCACGCTTGGGGCATGCTGCGCGCGCTGGAGGCGTGCGTCGGCGCGGCGTTGATCGAAACCGCGCGCGGCAAGGGATCGACGCTGTCGGAACTCGGGCAGGCGATCGTCGACGCGCAGCGCCTCGCGCGCAGTCGTCTCGACGGCAACTTGCGCGCGCTGGCGGCCGAAGTGGCGAGCGACCTGAACCGGCGGCTCGCGCAGCGCGACGGCGCCGTGCGCATCCATGCGTCGCACGGCTACGCTGTCGCGACACTCGTTTCCGCGCTCGTCGACGCGCAGGCAGCCGTCGACATCAAGTATCGGGAGAGCGTCGAGGCCGTCCAGGCGCTCGCGCGCGGCGAATGCGAGTTGGCCGGCTTCCATCTGCCACGCGGCGCGTTCCGTGAGCAGTGTGCGCAGATCTACCGGCCATGGCTCGACGATACGCGTCACGTGCTCATTCATCTGACGCGTCGCCAGCAAGGGTTGTTCGTGCCGCGGGGCAATCCCAAGCAGGTCTGCGGGCTTGCCGATCTCGCCCGCAACGACATTCGTTTCGTCAATCGGCAGCCAGGGTCGGGCACCCGGATGCTGCTGGATCTTGCGCTGCGCGCGATCGGCATCGATCCCGAGCGCATCGACGGCTATGCGTCGGCCGAGCTCACGCACTCGGCAATCGCGGCGTTCGTCGCAAGCGGGATGGCCGATCTCGGCTTCGGCGTCGAGCCGGCCGCGCATCACTTCGGGCTCGACTTTATCCCGGTCGTCGACGAGGACTATTACTTCGCGTGCGAGCGCGCGCGGCTTGGCTCGCGGCCGCTCGCCGGGGTGCTGGCATTGCTGCGCGATGCGCGTTTCGTCGAGCGCGTCGCACATCTCGACGGTTACGATCCGGCGGCATGCGGAACGCTGACCGGCATCGCGACGGGGCTGGCCGGCAGCGACGGCGCGGCTGCGCCGGACGGCAATGCACGGTAACGAGGCCCGGATTGGATCGCGCTGCAGCAGCGGGGGATTTGCGCTACGCTTGCCGCTTGATCAACGTTCCAACAAGCACGCCGTTCAGGCGTCATCCCGCCATGAAACTTTCCGTTCACCTCTCCGCGGCAGCGTTGACCGCGGGGCTTCTGGTCGCCGTATCGCCGTTTGCATTTGCGCAGAATTCGCCGGGCGTACCCGGCGGCATCCTGAGCGACCAGTTTCGCCTGAACGAGCATCCGCAGATGCCGTTCGCTGCGTCGGCGCCGTCGCAGAAATATCAGTCCGGCAAGAAGTCGGCGCTGCGTCGCAAGGGTGACATGGGTGACCCGGACGGCTGCAACTTGAAGTGCCCGATGGATAGCCAGTAAAGATCGGCGCAGGCGCGCTGCAAGGTTGCGGGCACGCGCCTGACCGATGGCCACACGGGGTCCGTGCGGTTCTCTTCGAGCCCCGCGAAGCTTGCTGCTTCGCGGGGCTCGTGCTTTATGGCGCATCGACGTGCAATGCGGCAAACGAGGAGGGTGGAATTTAGGGTTAACCCTTGATTCAGGAAGAATGTCTTCCACAAACCTGCCTTATTCTTAAGCACTCACCTACATAAACTTTGGTTTGTCAGCGGTGAACGAGGTGTCCACCGCGAAAACAGACAAATGTGGAGGTAGGTCATCATGAAGTCGCTCGTTCAAGCCGTTGTCGTTGCTGCCGCTCTCGTTGCCCCGGTCGTGTCGTTCGCGCAGTCCGGCTCGGCACTCACCCGTGCACAGGTTCGCGCCGAACTGGTTCAACTGCAGCAAGCGGGTTACAACACTGCCCGCGGCGAAGATCCGCACTATCCGGAAGCCATCCAGGCTGCCACCGCTCGTGTCGCAGAGCAGCAGCGCCTCGCCCAGGCACAAGGCGTCGACGCCAGCGGGTACGGCGCGCAAGCGCAAGGCGCATCGGCATCGGGTTCGCGCGCAATGGGCGTGCGCCCGGCCAGTGCTGAAGAAATGAAGTCGCTGTATCGCGGCAGCTAAGTCGTGCATCGCCCGGTGGGCCGCGTGCCGGTTGCGACGACGCGTCGCGCCCCGGTTGCGGTGCCGGGCAGCACGCCGTTCGGCGGTCGATGACCGCGCGGGCGGCACCGAACACCCGTCACCTCCTGTCGCCGGAATACCGGCGGCATTCCGCCCGGCCCGTCCGTGGCTGGGCGCTTTTTCGGAAGGAGCGGGACGTGTGGTTTCACCGGCAACAAAAAACCCCGCAGACTTGCGTCGTGCGGGGTTCGTGCGTCAAGCGCGGAATTTGGTGGAGGCGGCGGGAATCGAACCCGCGTCCAGAAGCGCTCCACGACTAGTTCTACATGTTTAGTTCAGTCATTTGATTTAACCGCAGCGACGCGGACGAACACGCTGCACTACGGCGATTCGCTAGGTTTTCGACCCTGGCGTCGCGACGCCGACAGGGCTTAACTGACGTAAATGACCTCTGTCGGTATTGCTACCGGTCTTGCGACACTAGCCCGTCAGTGAACTAGGCAGAGGACGGCGGCCGTTAGGCTGCCAGTGCGAACGTATCGTCGTTTGCAGTTACGATTTTCCCATTGATTAACGAGGTGACGGGTCCTCGACATGCCCTAGCCGCTTCACAACCCCTGTCGAAACCAGGTCGCCCCCGCGGATAAGATCAATCATTATATCCCAACATGGCGCAGCAGTTCGCGCAGTTGCTGCGTCGAGCCGACGAGATGCTGTGCTTGCCAGTCGGCTGGCGCGGCGCCGTCGCCGCAATAGCCGTACGCGGCCGCGACCGTCGCCATGCCTGCCGCACTGCCGGCCTGGATGTCGCGAAGATCGTCGCCGACATAGGCAATGCGCTCCGGCGCGAGCGACAAGCGCTTGGCCGCATGCAGCAGCGGGGCCGGATGCGGCTTCGGGTGTGGCGTCGTGTCTCCGCCGACGACGCAGCCCGCGCGCTGCGCGAGGCCGAGCAGCTCGACGAGCGGAGTGGTGAGGCGCATCACCTTGTTCGTGACGATGCCCCAGCGCACGCCGCGCGCATCGAGTTCGTCGAGCACATCGCCGATGCCGGGGAACAGCGACGTGTGCACGCAGATGTCCGTTGCGTAATTGGCCAGGAACTCGTCGCGCATCGCTTCGTAGCCGGGCGTTTGCGGGTTGATGCCGAATGCACCGCCGAGCAGGCCGCGCGCACCGGCGGATGCCAGCGGCCGCAGCACGTCGAGCGGTGTTTCCGGCAGGTCACGCACCCGCTGCATCTTGTGTACGGCCGCCGCGAGATCGGGGGCGGTGTCGGCGAGCGTGCCGTCGAGGTCGAACAGCACCGCATCGCAGTGCAGCAGGCGCGGCTCATCGAGTGCGGCCTGCGCGGTCGAAAGAGGAGTCGTCATGCCAGTCGGAAGGTCACGCGCCGCGGCGGCACGCGACGAGGTAGTTGATGTCGGTGTCGTTCGACAGCGCGAAGCGCTTGCCGATCGGATGATAGGTGATGCCCTTGATGTCGACGATGTGCAGATCCGTCGCGCGCACGAAGCCGGCCAGTTCCGACGGGCGGATGAAGCGCGCGTAGTCGTGGGTGCCCTTGGGCAGCATTTGTGCGATGTATTCCGCGCCGATCACGGCGAACAGGTACGACTTCAGGTTGCGGTTCAGCGTCGAGAAGAACACCCAGCCGCCCGGCTTCACGAGCGTCGCGCACGCGGAAACCACGCCGGCGGGCGACGGCACGTGCTCGAGCATCTCCATGCAGGTGACCACGTCGTAGCTGCCCGGCTCACGTTCGGCGATCGCCTCGGCGGCGATCGCCTCGTAGTCGACCGTGATGCCGCTTTCGAGGCTGTGCAGGTCGGCGACGCCGAGCGCTTCGGTCGACAGGTCGATGCCTTTCACCTGCGCGCCGAGTCCGGCCATCGATTCGGACAGGATGCCGCCGCCACAGCCGATATCGAGTGCGCGCTTGCCGGCCAGGTGGGCATGTGCGTCGATCCAGCCGAGCCGGACCGGGTTCAGGTCATGCAGAGGCTTGAATTCGGCATTCGGATCCCACCACCGATGGGCGAGGTCGCTGAATTTCTGGAGTTCGTGCGGATCGGCGTTGGTCATGTCGGCAAACGGGCTACGGAAGGAGGGCGGTGCGTCGGTACGTCAGCCCCGAGTATATAAGCGGGCGGACGACGAGGCCAGCGAGCGCCTGAGCGGGCGTCAAAGAAAAAGCCCCGCCGGAGCGGGGCTTTGAAGCAGTCGAAAACCGCGGCTTAGTTTGCCGGAACGGTCGTCTTCTGGACTTCTTGCGTACCGACCACTTCGACTTCCACGCGGCGGTCCGGTGCGAGGCAGGCGATCAGCTGCTTGCGGTTCTTCTGGTTGCAGCCAGTCGTAACCGGGTTGCGCTTGCCCTTGCCTTCCGTGTAGATCTTGTTCGACGGAACGCCCTTGCTGACCAGGTACGACTTGACAGCTTGCGCACGGCGCAGCGACAGACGATCGTTGTACTTGTCCGAGCCGATGCGGTCCGTGTAGCCCGTTGCGACGACCACTTCCGTGTTCATGCCTTCGATCTTCGAAGCCAGTTCGTCCAGCTTTTGCTTGCCGGCCGGCTTCAGCGTTGCCTTGTCGAAGTCGAACAGTGCGTCGGCTTGGTACGTGATCTTCTGGCTCGTGATGGCCGGAGCGACCGGAGCGACCGGCGGCTGCGGTGCCTGGGCGACCAGTGCGCCATCGCACTTCGCGTTGGCGGTGGCCGGCGTCCAGAATGCGTCACGCCAGCAGAGCTCGTTCGTGCCGTTCATCCACACCCATTCGCCCGTGCCGTTCACCCAGTTGTCGTTGACGGCTTGACGCGACGCCGGCACCGACTGTGCCGAAGCGGATGCAGCCATAACTGCGGTAGCTGCAATGAACGCGAGCTTTGAAAGTTTATTCATATTTCTCCTCTCGAAATTGAGATTACCGCAGGTTTACTGCGAGCCTGTTGACGGTGACAAGTCATACATTGCTCGAAGTATAACATTGGTGCGGCACAAAAAACGCGGCACCGCTCTGTGTAGACTTCGAGCAGCGTCTAACTTTCAGTGCGTTGGCATTTTGCCATATCGTTCCCTTCCTACGAAAAAAAATCCTCCCCACCCCAAGATCGCCTCAACGTTTGTGGTGCATGCGCAACACCGGCCTGCCGTAACTTTTAGAGATTGTCAAGAGCGGGCGCGCGAAATTGCGGGAAGGCCGGCAAGTGGTTTACTCGCGGGCTTGGCGCGGATCCGGTGCAACCCTGGTCCGTCTTGAAGGGTACGATCGCGGTCGATCCGGCCCGTGTCGCCGTGGCCACGATTTTTGCTGTTTACATATAGTGTGTGGCCGGCGAATTGGCGGCTGATGGGCGCATGTTAGAATCTCGCGTTGCGTTGCGCATGCAGCGCCCACGCGAAAGGCGTTCGCCGTCTTCGCTCCGAAACGATACGGATACATGGATCAATTCGCCAAAGAGACCCTGCCCACCTCCCTAGAGGAGGAAATGCGCCGTTCGTATCTCGATTACGCGATGAGCGTGATCGTCGGACGTGCCCTTCCGGATGTCCGCGATGGCCTGAAGCCCGTGCACCGGCGCGTACTGTTCGCGATGCACGAACTGAACAACGACTGGAACCGCGCGTACAAGAAATCGGCGCGTATCGTCGGTGACGTGATCGGTAAGTATCACCCTCACGGCGATACCGCGGTATACGACACGATCGTGCGGATGGCGCAGGACTTCTCGCTGCGCTACATGCTGATCGACGGGCAGGGCAACTTCGGCTCGATCGACGGCGACAATGCCGCGGCGATGCGCTACACCGAAATTCGCATGGCGAAGATCGGTCATGAGCTGCTTGCCGACATCGATAAGGAAACGGTCGACTTCGAGCCGAACTACGACGGCAACGAGACGCAGCCGTCGGTTCTGCCGTCGCGCATTCCGAACCTGCTGATCAACGGCTCGTCGGGCATCGCGGTCGGCATGGCGACCAACATTCCGCCGCACAACCTGAACGAAGTCGTCGACGCGTGCCAGCATCTGCTGGGCAACCCCGACGCGACGATCGACGAGCTGATCGAGATCATCCCGGCGCCGGACTTTCCGACGGCCGGCATCATCTATGGCGTCGCCGGCGTGCGCGATGGCTACCGCACCGGGCGCGGTCGCGTCGTGATGCGCGCGGCCACGCACTTCGAGGAGATCGACCGCGGCCAGCGGATGGCGATCATCGTCGACGAACTGCCGTACCAGGTCAACAAGCGCTCGCTGCTCGAGCGTATCGCCGAACTCGTCAACGAGAAGAAGCTCGAAGGCATCTCCGACATTCGCGACGAGTCCGACAAGAGCGGCATGCGCGTCGTGATCGAGCTGAAGCGCGGCGAAGTGCCTGAAGTGGTGCTGAACAACCTGTACAAGGCGACGCAGCTGCAGGACACGTTCGGCATGAACATGGTCGCGCTCGTCGACGGCCAGCCGAAGCTGCTGAATCTGAAGGAAATCCTGCAGTGCTTCCTGTCGCATCGACGCGAAGTGCTGACGCGCCGCACGATCTACGAGCTGCGCAAGGCCCGCGAACGCGGCCACGTGCTCGAAGGTCTCGCGGTCGCGCTTGCGAACATCGACGAATTCATCGCGATCATCAAGGCCGCGCCGACGCCGCCGATCGCGAAGCAGGAGTTGATGGCGAAGCCGTGGGATTCGTCGCTCGTGCGCGAGATGCTCACGCGTGCCGAGACGGACAACGCCGCGGCAGGCGGCCGCTCCGCATATCGTCCGGAAGGCCTGAACCCGGCGTTCGGGATGCAGGCCGACGGGCTGTATCGCCTTTCCGACACGCAGGCGCAGGAAATCCTGCAGATGCGTCTGCAACGCCTGACCGGTCTCGAGCAGGACAAGATCATCGGCGAGTATCGCGAAGTGATGGCGCAGATCGCCGACCTGCTGGACATCCTCGCGCGCCCCGAGCGGATCACGACGATGATCGGCGAAGAGCTGACGACGGTGAAGGCCGAATTCGGCGACGCGCGCCGCTCGAAGATCGAGCTGAACGCAACCGAACTGAATACGGAAGACCTGATCACGCCGCAGGACATGGTCGTCACCATGTCGCACGCTGGTTACGTGAAGTCGCAGCCGCTGTCCGAGTATCGCGCGCAGAAGCGCGGCGGTCGCGGCAAGCAAGCGACGCAGATGAAGGAAGACGACTGGATCGAAACGCTGTTCATTGCGAACACGCACGATTACATCCTGTGCTTCTCGAACCGCGGTCGCGTGTACTGGGTCAAGGTCTATGAAGTGCCGCAGGGCTCGCGCAACTCGCGCGGTCGCCCGATCGTCAACATGTTCCCGCTGCAGGACGGTGAGAAGATCAACGTCGTGCTGCCGGTCAAGGAGTTCTCGGCCGACAAGTTCATCTTCATGGCGACGTCGCTCGGCACCGTGAAGAAGACGCCGCTCGAAGCATTCAGCCGCCCGATGAAGAAGGGCATCATCGCGGTCGGCCTCGACGAGGGCGACTACCTGATCGGCGCATCGATCACCGATGGCGCGCACGACGTGATGCTGTTCTCCGACGCCGGCAAGGCCGTGCGCTTCGACGAGAACGACGTGCGCCCGATGGGTCGCGAAGCGCGCGGCGTACGCGGCATGCAGCTCGAGGACGGGCAGCAGGTCATCGCGCTGCTGGTCGCCGGCAGCGAAGAGCAGACCGTGCTCACCGCGACCGAGAACGGCTACGGCAAGCGCACGCCGATTACGGAGTACACGCGTCACGGCCGCGGCACGAAGGGGATGATCGCGATCCAGACGTCCGAGCGCAACGGCAAGGTCGTCGCCGCGACGCTCGTCGACGCCGAGGATCAGATCATGCTGATCACGACCGCGGGCGTTTTGATTCGTACTCGTGTGTCCGAGGTTCGCGAGATGGGGCGCGCTACGCAAGGTGTTACACTCATCAGTCTCGATGAGGGTACCAAGCTCTCCGGCCTGCAGCAGATCGCGGAAGCCGAAGAGGGCGATGGCGAGGCCGACGAGGCGTCGGACGGCGAAGCCTGAGAACGGATGAGACTCGAGCCGCCGCAGGCGTAAGACGCCGCGGTCGGCGAGCAACCATTCATATTTCCAAGAGGGAGTGATGATGCAAAAGCAATTCAAGCAACTGGTTCTGCTGGCTGCACTGGTGCCGACGTTTGCGATGGCGCAAGCGCTGTCGAATTCAGCACCGGCTGCAACCGCAGCAGCTGCGCCGATCGATGCCGACAAGAAGGCGGCGATCAAGGATCTGCTCGACGCGATCGACGCGCCGAAGCTCGTGTCGGCTATCGGCAATAGCGCCGAAATGCAGGCAAAGCAACTCGTTCCGGCGATCCTGTCGGACGCGCTGTCGGAAAACAAGACGCTGAACGACAAGCAGAAGCAGGCTGCCGTGCCGACGCTGCAGAAGAACGCGGTGCCGAAGCTGGTTGACGGCGCAGGCAAGGTGTTCGGTACGCAGCAGTTCCAGAACGACGCGATGTCGGCCCAGTACGACGCATACGCGAAGTACTACAGCACGTCGGAGATCAAGGATCTGACGACGTTCTACAAGAGCCCGACGGGCCGCAAGTTCATCCAGGTTCAGGATCAGGTTGGCCGCGACGTGGTCAACGGCCTGATGCAGAAGTACATGCCGCAAGCGATCCAGGCAACGCGTGCACAGGCTGACAAGGAAGTCGCGGCAGTCAAGCCGGGCAAGTAAGCCGTCCGGGCACGCGCCCGGCCGTTCGGCCGGGTTTGGCGGGAGCCTGATGACAGTGCGATAATGGCCGTTTGCGCGCGAGCGCAAACGGCCATTCCTTTTTTGGCGCGGCTCAATTGCAACTGACATGCGGCGGCAAGCCGCCGGTCGCGTCCCTCCCGAGGTTTTCACGATGCGCGTCTTTAATTTCTCCGCCGGCCCTGCGGCGCTGCCAGAGGAAGTGTTGCGGCAGGCTGCCGACGAAATGCTCGACTGGCATGGCAGCGGCATGAGCGTGATGGAGATGAGCCACCGCGGCAAGGAGTTCATGTCGATCCACGAGGCGGCGCTCGCCGACCTGCGCGAGTTGCTCGGCGTGCCGGCGAGCCACCGGATCCTGTTCCTGCAGGGCGGCGGTATTGCCGAGAACGCGATCGTGCCGATGAACCTGCTCGGCTCGCGCAAGACGGCCGACTTCGTCGTGACGGGCTCGTGGTCGCAGAAGTCGTTCAACGAGGCGAAGAAATACGGCACGCCGCATCTGGCCGCGTCGGGCAAGACGGCCGACGGGTTCACGCGCGCGCCGGGCCGCGCCGAGTGGCAACTGTCGGACGATCCCGCCTACGTGCATCTGTGTACGAACGAAACGATCGACGGCGTCGAGACGTTCGAGATTCCGGATCTCGGCGACGTGCCGCTCGTCGCGGATGTGTCGTCGCACATCCTGTCGCGCCCGATGGACGTCGCGAAATACGGCGTGCTGTTCGGCGGCGCGCAGAAGAACATCGGGATGGCCGGCGTGACGGTGCTGATCGTGCGCGAGGATCTGCTCGATCGCGCGCAGCCGATCTGTCCGTCCGCATTCGAATGGAAGACCGTCGCCGCGAACAACTCGCTGTACAACACGCCGCCCACCTATGCGATCTATATCGCGGGCCTCGTGTTCCAGTGGCTGAAGCGGCAGGGTGGCCTCGAGGCGATGGAGGCACGAAATATAGAGAAGGCCAAGCTGCTCTACGACACGATCGATGGGAGCAGCTTCTATCTGAACAAGGTCGAGCCGGCGGTACGTTCGCGGATGAACGTGCCCTTTTTCCTGGCCGACGAAACGCGCAACGAAGACTTCCTTGCCGGCGCAAAGGCGCGCGGGCTGCTGCAGCTGAAGGGCCA
Organism: Burkholderia sp. Bp9016; assembly: GCF_003857765.1. NCBI lineage: Bacteria > Pseudomonadati > Pseudomonadota > Betaproteobacteria > Burkholderiales > Burkholderiaceae > Burkholderia > Burkholderia sp. Bp9016. The sequence continues at coordinate 19,714 of NZ_QTPY01000011.1, read as the reverse complement.
CAAGTCCGTCGGCGGCATGCGGGCGTCGATCTACAACGCGGTGCCGCTCGAGGGCGTGAAAGCGCTCGTCGAGTACATGAAGGACTTCGAGCAGCGCGGCGCCTGACGGCGACGCGGCTCAAACAGCACGGCAACTACGCATGGACGACGAACTGAATTCCCGCCTGAAACCGCTGCGTGATCGTATCGACGCGATCGACGCGCAGCTGATCGCGCTCCTGAACCAGCGCGCCGCGGTGGCGCTGGAGGTGGGCGAGGTCAAGAAGCATTTCAACGCGCCGGTGTTCCGGCCGGAGCGCGAGCTGCAGGTGATCGCGCGCCTGCAGGACATGAGCGCGGGGCCGCTCGCGAGCGAGCACATCAGCGCCATCTGGCGCGAGATCATGGCCGCGAGTCGCGCGCTCGAGCAGACGATCCACGTCGCGTTTCTCGGGCCCGTCGGCACATACAGCGAGCGGGCGATGTTCGAGTATTTCGGCCAATCGATCGAAGGGCTCCCGTGTCCGTCGATCGACGAGGTCTTCCGCTCGGTCGAAGCCGGCGCGTCCGCATTCGGCATCGCACCGGTCGAGAATTCGACCGAAGGCGCCGTATCGCGCACGCTCGACCTGCTGCTGCAGACGCAGTTGCTGATCAGTGGCGAGCTCGCATTGCCGATCCATCACAACCTGCTCACGCAGAACGGCACGCTCGAAGGCGTGACGCGCGTATGCGCGCATGCGCAGGCGCTCGCGCAATGCCAGCAGTGGCTGGCCGCGAACGCGCCACAACTCGAGCGGCAGGCCGTGTCGAGCAACGCCGAGGCCGCGCGTCTCGCCGCGGCCGACCCGAGCGTCGCGGCGATCGCCGGCGATCGCGCGGCCGCGCACTACGGGCTGCAGATCGCGTTCTCGCTGATTCAGGATGATCCGCACAATCGCACGCGCTTCGTGATCATCGGCAAGCAGCCGGCGGGGCAGAGCGGTCACGACCAGACGTCGCTGATCGTCTCGGTGAAGAACGAGCCGGGCGCCGTATTCAAGCTGCTCGAACCGCTCGCGCGGCACGGCGTGTCGATGACGCGCTTCGAATCGCGTCCTGCGCGCGTCGGCACGTGGGAGTATTACTTCTACATCGACATCGAAGGGCACCGGGACGAGGCGGCCGTGGCCGCCGCGCTCGCGGAGCTCGGCCAGAAGGCCGCGTTCCTGAAGATACTCGGTTCGTATCCGCGCGCGCGCTGACGCGCAGCGGCCCGTCACCTGCCACGCGCAGGCGGCGCGGCGAAGCGGGCAAGGCAGGCCGGACGGCGCTGCCGAAGGCGGGTTCGGGTGGTATCCGGCGCAGATCGAGTCGGATGCGGGCCCGTTGCCCGGAATCTGGACTTCCGTGCGCGGGGCGTTGTTCCGCGTGCGTCACTTGGCTCTTGTCGTGTCAGGCTTTGCATTCAACAAATTGGTCATCTTCGGCGTCGGCCTGATCGGCGGATCGCTGGCTCGCGCATTGCGCGAGCGCACGCCGGGCAGCGCGGGCGAGGTCGTCGGCGTCGGCCGCTCGCGTGCCTCGGTCGAACGCGCGCTGGCGCTCGGTGTGATCGATCGCGCGGCCGCGCTCGACGACGACGCGCAATTGCGCGACGCGCTGGCTGGTGCGGATCTCGTGCTGCTGGCCGCGCCGGTCGCGCAAACGGGCCCGCTGCTCGCACGTATCGCGCCGTGGCTCGGCGATGCGACGATCGTGACCGATGCGGGCAGCACCAAGTCCGACGTCGTCGCGGCCGCGCGCGCAGCGCTCGGCGAGCGGATCGCGCAGTTCGTGCCGGGGCATCCGATCGCCGGGCGCGAGTCGAGCGGCGTCGAAGCCGCACTGCCGGATCTGTACGTCGGCCGCAACGTCGTGCTGTGTCCGCTGCCGGAGAATGCTCGCGAATCGGTCGCGCGGATCGACGCGATGTGGCGGGCGACCGGCGCCGATGTGCGCATGATGAGCACGGCGCAGCACGATCGCGTGTTTGCGTCGATCAGCCATCTGCCGCACGTGTTGTCGTTCGCGCTCGTCGAGCAGATTCTCGGCGAGGCGGACGCCGAACTGAAATTCTCGTACGCGGCCGGCGGTTTCCGCGATTTCACGCGGATCGCGGCGTCGAGCCCCGAAATGTGGCGCGACGTGTGCGTCGCGAATCGTGCGGCGCTGCTCGACGAACTCGACGGGTATACGCGCGTGCTCGCACGGCTGCGCGATGCGATCGACGCCGGCGACGGCGCGGCGCTCGAAGCCGTGTTCGCGCGCTCGCGCGCCGCACGCAAGGCATGGCAGGAGCGCGGTGCGCAGCCCGCTGCCGAACCGGTCAAGAAATAACAGGACGATTCCCATGGACTATCTCGATCTCGGCCCGTATTCCAGCGCAGCGGGCACCGTGCGCCTGCCCGGCTCGAAGAGCATCTCGAACCGCGTGCTGCTGCTCGCGGCGCTCGCCGAAGGCGACACGACGATCACCAACCTGCTGGATTCAGACGACACGCGCGTGATGCTCGATGCGCTCGGCAAGCTCGGCGTGAAGCTCGATCGCGAAGGCGACACCTGTGTCGTCGCCGGCACGCGCGGCGCATTCACCGCGAAGACGGCCGATCTGTTCCTCGGCAACGCGGGCACGGCCGTGCGGCCGCTGACGGCCGCGCTCGCGGTCAACGGCGGCGACTATCGCGTGCACGGCGTGCCGCGCATGCACGAGCGGCCGATCGGCGATCTCGTCGACGGCCTGCGGCAGATCGGCGCGCAGATCGACTACGAACTGAACGAAGGCTATCCGCCGCTGCGGATCAAGCCCGCGACCGTTACGGTCGACGCGCCGATCAGCGTGCGCGGCGACGTGTCAAGCCAGTTCCTCACCGCGCTGTTGATGACGCTGCCGCTCGTGAAGGCGAAGGACGGAAAGACCGTCGTCGAAGTCGACGGCGAGCTGATCTCGAAGCCGTACATCGACATCACGATCCGGCTGATGGAGCGCTTCGGCGTGAGCGTCGAGCGCGACGGCTGGCAACGCTTCATCGTGCCGGCTGGCGTGCGCTATCGTTCGCCGGGCCGGATCATGGTCGAGGGCGATGCGTCGTCGGCCTCGTACTTCCTCGCGGCCGGCGCGCTCGGCGGCGGCCCGCTGCGCGTCGAGGGCGTAGGGCGCGCGAGCATCCAGGGCGACGTCGGCTTCGCTAACGCGCTGATGCAGATGGGCGCGAACGTGTCGATGGGCGACGACTGGATCGAGGTGCGCGGCATCGGCCACGACCACGGCAAGCTCGAGCCGATCGACATGGACTTCAACCTGATTCCCGACGCGGCGATGACCATCGCGGTCGCGGCGCTGTTCGCGAGCGGCACGAGCACGCTGCGCAACATCGCGAGCTGGCGCGTGAAGGAGACCGACCGCATCGCCGCGATGGCGACCGAACTGCGCAAGGTCGGTGCGATCGTCGAGGAGGGCGCCGACTATCTCGTCGTCACGCCGCCGCAACAGCTCACGCCGAACGCAGCGATCGACACGTACGACGATCACCGGATGGCGATGTGCTTCTCGCTCGTCAGCCTGGGCGGTGTGCCGGTCCGGATCAACGACCCGAAGTGCGTCGGCAAGACGTTCCCCGACTATTTCGACCGCTTCGCCGCGCTCGCCAAAGCCTGACCCGACTGACCCGATGAAATCGACCCGACCCTTTCACCCGACTCCCGTCATCACGATCGACGGCCCGACTGCTTCCGGCAAGGGCACCGTCGCGGCGCTCGTCGCTGCCCATCTGGGCTTCCACTTGCTCGACAGCGGCGCGCTGTACCGTCTCGCGGCGCTCGCGAGCGTACGCTACGGCATCGCGGCGGAGGACATCGACGCGCTTGTAAAACTGATCGACGATCTACACATCACGTTTCGCGAAGGCTGCGCGCAGCTCGACGGCGTCGACGTGTCGAACGACATCCGCGCCGAAGCGGTGGGCAACCGCGCGTCCGCTATTGCCGTGCACGGGCCGGTGCGTACCGCGCTCGTCGCGCGCCAGCGCGCGTTCCGCAAGACGCCGGGCCTCGTTGCCGACGGGCGCGACATGGGCACCGTGATCTTCCCGGATGCGGTGCTGAAGGTGTTCCTGACGGCCAGCGCCGAGGCACGCGCGGCCAGACGGCATAAGCAATTGATGCAAAAAGGTTTTTCTGCTAATATTGATAACTTGCTCCGGGATCTGCGTGAACGTGACGCGCGCGATAGCAATCGCGCGGCCGCGCCGCTGAAGCCCGCGGCAGATGCCAAGCTGCTCGATACGTCAGCGCTGTCGGTCGATGAAGCCGTCGACCATGTGCTGCAGTGGTACCGGGCGCTCGGTCAGCCGGCCTGAGAAGGCAGGCAGCGGTAGGTGCTCCGCGCCGCAAGCGTGGAGCGTGTTTCAAACCCTTAACCCCGTATGGCCTCGATCTGGCCCTTTCAGCCTGCCATTCCGGCCGGCGTGGCACAGCGATCCATGCACAATCAGATTTTTATGTCCGACCTGCAAACCTCCACCCCGAATACCGAATCCTTTGCGGCTCTGTTCGAAGAGTCGCTGACCCGTCAAGACATGCGCGCCGGCGAAGTGATTTCCGCCGAAGTCGTGCGCGTCGACCACAACTTCGTGGTCGTCAATGCAGGCCTGAAGTCCGAGGCTTACATTCCGATCGAGGAATTCCTGAACGATCAGGGCGAGGTTGAGGTGCAGTCGGGCGATTTCGTGTCCGTCGCAATCGACGCGCTCGAAAACGGCTACGGCGACACGATCCTGTCGCGCGACAAGGCGAAGCGCCTTGCATCGTGGCTGTCGCTGGAAAAGGCCCTCGACAACAACGAACTCGTCACCGGCACGATCACCGGCAAGGTGAAGGGCGGCATGACCGTGATGGTCAACGGCATCCGCGCGTTCCTGCCGGGTTCGCTGGTCGACACGCGTCCGGTCAAGGACACGACCCCGTACGAAGGCAAGACGCTCGAGTTCCGCGTGATCAAGCTCGATCGCAAGCGTAACAACGTCGTGCTGTCGCGTCGTGCAGTGATCGAAGCAACGCAAGGCGAAGAGCGCGCGAAGCTGCTCGAAACGCTGAAGGAAGGCGCGATCGTCAACGGCGTGGTCAAGAACATCACCGACTACGGCGCGTTCGTCGACCTCGGCGGCATCGACGGCCTGCTGCACATCACCGATATCGCATGGCGTCGTGTGCGTCACCCGAGCGAAGTCCTGTCGGTTGGCCAGGAAGTCACCGCGAAGATCCTCAAGTTCGACCAGGAGAAGAACCGCGTCTCGCTGGGCATCAAGCAACTGGGCGACGATCCGTGGGAAGGCATCTCGCGCCGTTACCCGTCGGGCACGCGCCTGTTCGGCAAGGTCACGAACATTACCGACTACGGCGCATTCGTCGAAGTGGAATCGGGCATCGAAGGCTTGGTCCACGTGTCGGAAATGGACTGGACCAACAAGAACGTTGCTCCGTCGAAGGTTGTCCAGCTGGGCGACGAAGTCGAAGTCATGGTCCTCGAGATCGACGAAGACCGTCGTCGTATCAGCCTCGGCATGAAGCAATGCAAGCCGAATCCGTGGGATGACTTCAGCCGCAACTTCAAGAAGGGCGACAAGATCACGGGCGCAATCAAGTCGATCACCGACTTCGGCGTGTTCATCGGTCTGCCGGGCGGCATCGACGGCCTGGTCCACCTGTCGGACCTGTCGTGGAGCGAAGCCGGCGAAGAAGCTGTTCGCAAGTACAAGAAGGGCGACGAAGTCGAAGCAATCGTGCTCGGTATCGACGTCGAGAAGGAGCGCATTTCGCTCGGCATCAAGCAACTCGAAGGCGACCCGTTCAGCAACTACGTTGCAATGAACGACAAGGGCTCGATCGTCGACGGCGTTGTGAAGTCGGTCGATGCGAAGGGCGCGGTTATCACGCTGACGGGCGACATCGAAGGCTACCTGCGTGCATCCGAAATCTCGCAGGATCGCGTCGAAGACGCACGCAACGTGCTGAAGGAAGGCGACAAGGTCAACGCGATGGTGATCAACATCGATCGCAAGTCGCGTGGCATCAACCTGTCGATCAAGGCGAAGGATTCGGCTGAACAACAGGAAGCGATCCGCGGCCTGCAGTCGGACACCAGCTCGGCTGCGACCGGTACGACCAACCTCGGCGCGCTGCTGAAGGCGAAGCTCGACGGCCAGAACCAGTAAGCCTTACGAGGTCTGCTGAAGTATGACCAAATCCGAGTTGGTCGCGCAGCTGGCATTGCGATTTCCGCAACTTGTCCTCAAGGATGCGGATTTCGCAGTGAAAACGATGCTCGATGCGATGTCCGACGCCCTGGCGAAAGGGCATCGCATTGAAATTCGGGGTTTCGGCAGCTTCGGCCTCAACCGTCGCCCGGCGCGCGTCGGACGCAACCCGAAATCGGGGGAAAAAGTGCAGGTGCCCGAGAAGTTCGTGCCGCACTTCAAGCCCGGCAAGGAATTGCGTGAACGCGTCGACGGCCGCGCCGGCGAGCCGCTGAAAGCTGATGACCCGGACGACGACCGTTGAGCGTCGTTCGGTGTGCCCGGAACCCATCCGGCGAAGGCTGAAGAAAAAAGCGCCCCCTGCGGGCGCTTTTTTCATTTCCGGCGACCGCGTGGAGGCGCCTGCGCGCAGGATGTGCGGTGACGCGGAAACGCTTCCTTTACAATACGGGGCGATTCGGCGCCGCGAAGGGGAGTCGCGCGCCGCGGCAAACCTCAACAAAGAGAGGGCTACATGAAGTTTATCGTCTGGCTGATCCGGGTATTGGTGTTCGTGTTGCTGCTGGTGCTCGCGCTGGCCAATACGCAAACCGCGACGCTGAATTTCCTTGCCGGCTACACATGGCAGGCGCCGCTGATCCTGATCGGTCTCGCGTTCTTCGCCGTCGGGCTGCTGGCTGGCCTGCTGTCCGCGCTGCCCGCGATCTTCCGTCTGCGTCTCGAGAACGGACGCCTGAAGCGCGATCTGCGCGCGGCGCGCGAAACCCCGACCGTCGTCGACCAGCCGCCGATGCCGCCCGTCATTTAACACGGACGCCGCGCGAGCCTCGCGCGGTTTTCGTCTCTGCTTCGATATTTCGCATGGATCTGGATTTCTGGTGGTTGCTCGCGATTCCGGTGGCGTTTGCGCTCGGCTGGGCGGCGTCCCGCTATGACCTGAAGAATCTCCTGTCGGAGAGCGCCAACCTGCCGCGATCGTATTTTCGCGGCCTGAATTTTCTGTTGAACGAGCAACCCGACAAGGCGATCGACGCGTTCATCGAGGTCGCGAAGCTCGACCCCGAGACGGTCGAACTGCACTTCGCGCTCGGCAACCTGTTTCGCCGCCGCGGTGAAACGGACCGCGCGATCCGCGTGCACCAGAACCTGCTGAGCCGCACCGATCTGCCGGTCAACGAGCGCGATCACGCGCTGTACGAACTCGGCCAGGATTTTCTGAAGGCAGGGCTGCTCGATCGCGCCGAGGAGGCGTTCCATCGGCTCGCCGATGGCGACTACGCGCTGGGCGCGCAGCGGGCGCTGCTGACGATCTACGAGATCGAGAAGGACTGGAACAAGTCGATCGATACCGCGAAGCGCATCGAGTCGATGAGCGAGAAGTCGCTCGGCACTGAAATCGCGCAGTTCCATTGCGAGCTTGCGCAGGACGCGCTGCAGCGCAAGAACGCGGCGGCCGCGGCCGAGCAGTTGAAGCTCGCGCTCGTCGCGAACTCCCAGAACGTCCGCGCGACGATCCTGTCGGGCGATGCGGCCGAAGCGGCGGGCGACCCTGCGGCGGCGATCGAGCACTGGAAGCGCGTGGAAAAGCAGAATCCGGCTTATCTGCCGCTCGTCACCGACAAACTGATGAAGGCCTACGTCGCACTCGGCAAGACGGTCGAGGGCGCCGAGCTGCTGATGGACTACGTCGATCGTTATCCGTCGAACGACCTGCTTGATATTGCGTACCAGCACATCGCAGGGCTGCGCGGCCAGGAAGCGGCGCATATGCTCGCGCGCGCGCAGATGGAAAAGGCGCCGAACCTGTCGGGCATGCTGCATCTGCTCGATGCGCAGATCGCGGCGGCCGACGAGCCGCGCCGCAAGGAACTCGAAATGATGCGCACGCTGATCCGGCAGCGCACCAAAAATCTGCCACGCTATACGTGCCAGAATTGCGGGTTCCGTGCCCGGCTCTTCTACTGGCAGTGCCCGGGATGCAGCGGTTGGGAAACCTATGCGCCGCGCCGCGTCGAACCCGCGATGCCGGGCTGATTCCGGCGTACTGCGCCGACGCGCAGCGGTTGCCGCCGGGCTCGGTCCGGCGGCCAAGTTAGTCAATTACCGGGAAGTACCGGAACATCTATGAAAATCACCATCATCGGCACCGGCTATGTCGGTCTCGTCACGGGTTCCTGTCTCGCCGAGATCGGCCACGACGTCTTCTGTCTGGACGTCGATCCGCGCAAGATCGACATCCTGAACAACGGCGGGATGCCGATTCACGAACCCGGTCTGCAGGACATCATCGCGCGCAACCGCGCGGCGGGGCGCCTGCAGTTCTCGACCGACATCGAAGCGAGCGTCGCGCACGGCGAGATCCAGTTCATCGCGGTCGGCACGCCGCCCGACGAGGACGGCTCGGCCGACCTGCAATATGTGCTCGAGGCCGCGCGCAACATCGGCCGTCACATGACGGGCTTCAAGGTGATCGTCGACAAGTCGACGGTGCCGGTCGGCACCGCGCAACGCGTACGCGCCGTGGTCGATGAGGCACTCGGCGCACGCGGGCTCGCTGGCAGCGTCGCGCATCGCTTCTCGGTCGTGTCGAATCCGGAGTTCCTGAAGGAAGGCGCGGCAGTCGAGGACTTCATGCGTCCGGACCGGATCGTCATCGGCGTCGACGACGACGAGACGGGCACGATCGCGCGCGAGAAGATGAAGAAGCTCTACGCGCCGTTCAACCGCAATCACGAGCGCACGATCTATATGGACGTGCGTTCGGCGGAATTTGCGAAATATGCGGCGAACGCAATGCTGGCAACGCGTATCTCGTTCATGAACGAGATGTCGAATCTTGCCGACAAGGTCGGTGCCGACATCGAAGCCGTGCGCCGCGGGATCGGTTCCGATCCGCGTATCGGCTATCACTTCCTGTACGCGGGCGTCGGTTACGGCGGCTCGTGCTTCCCGAAGGACGTGCAGGCGCTGATCCGCACCGCCGGCGAGAACGGCCAGCCGCTGCGCATCCTGGAGGCTGTCGAAGCGGCCAACTCCGCGCAGAAGGACGTGCTGATCGGCAAGATCGAGCAGCGCTTCGGCGCGGATCTGACCGGCCGCGAATTCGCGGTCTGGGGCCTTGCGTTCAAGCCGAATACGGACGATATGCGCGAGGCGCCGAGCCGCCGCCTGATCGCCGCATTGCTCGGGCGTGGCGCGACCGTCCGTGCGTACGACCCGGTCGCGATCGACGAGGCGCGCCGTGTGTTCGCGCTCGATCTCGGCGAAAAGTCCGATGCGCTCGCCCGCCTGCATTTCGTCGATACGCAAGATGCGGCCGTGACGGCAGCGGACGCGCTCGTGATCGTCACCGAGTGGAAGGAATTCAGGAGCCCGGATTTCACGCGCCTGAAAACGGAATTGAAGGCACCGGTGATCTTCGACGGGCGCAACCTGTACGAGCCGGATGCGATGGCCGAACTCGGCATCGATTACTACGCGATCGGACGCCCGCATGTCGATCCCCAGCCCCTCTCCCGTGGATGACCGCACGATGACTATTCTTCGCGAAGTGGTGCCGGTACCGCGCGAGCAACTTGCGCGTTCGCGTGTGCTCGTCGTGGGCGACGTGATGCTCGACCGCTACTGGTTCGGCAACGTCGACCGTATTTCCCCGGAAGCGCCGGTGCCGGTCGTGCACGTGCAGCGTCAGGAGGAGCGGCTCGGCGGTGCGGCCAACGTCGCGCGCAACGCCGTCACGCTTGGAGCCCAGGCCGGGCTGCTGTGCGTCGTGGGCTGCGACGAGCCCGGGGAGCGGATCGTCGAACTGCTCGCCAGTAGCGGCGTGACGCCCCATCTCGAACGCGATGCCGCGCTGCCGACGACGATCAAGCTGCGCGTGCTCGCACGCCAGCAGCAACTGCTGCGCGTCGACTTCGAGGCGACGCCGACGCACGAGGTGCTGCTTGCCGGGCTCGCGCATTTCGATGCGCTGCTGCCGCAGCATGACGTCGTGCTGATGTCGGATTACGCGAAAGGCGGTCTGACACATGTGACGACGATGATCGAGAAGGCGCGCGGGGCCGGCAAGACGGTGCTCGTCGATCCGAAGGGCGGCGACTGGGCGCGCTATCGCGGCGCGTCGCTGATCACGCCGAACCGCGCCGAGTTGCGCGAAGTCGTCGGTCAGTGGAAATCGGAAGACGACCTGCGCGCGCGCGTCGCAAATCTGCGCGAGGAACTCGACCTCGATGCATTGCTGCTCACGCGTTCGGAAGAGGGGATGACGCTCTTTTCCGCAACGGGCGAACTGCATGCCCCGGCGCTTGCACGCGAGGTGTACGACGTATCCGGCGCGGGCGATACCGTGATCGCGACGGTCGCGACGATGCTCGGTGCAGGTGTGCCGCTCGTCGACGCCGTCGTGCTTGCGAACCGCGCGGCGGGCATCGTGGTCGGCAAGCTCGGCACGGCTACCGTCGACTACGACGAACTGTTTCACTGAGCGCATTCGGCGGCGCCGCCAGTGCGCTGCCCGAATGTCTCGTACTTTTCAGGCAGGACGGTCATGACCATTATCGTTACCGGCGCAGCCGGTTTTATCGGCGCGAACATCGTCAAGGCGCTCAACGAGCGCGGCGAGACGCGCATCGTCGCGGTCGACAATCTGACGCGCGCGGACAAGTTCCGCAACCTCGTCGATTGCGAGATCGACGACTATCTCGACAAGACGGAATTCGTCGAGCGCTTCGCGCGCGGCGATTTCGGCAAAGTACGCGCGGTGTTCCATGAAGGCGCCTGTTCGGACACGATGGAAACCGACGGCCGCTACATGATGGACAACAACTTCCGCTACAGCCGCGCGGTGCTCGACGCATGCCTCGCTCAAGGCGCGCAGTTCCTGTACGCGTCGTCGGCCGCGATCTACGGCGGCTCGACGCGTTTCGTCGAGGAGCGTGAAGTCGAGGCGCCGCTGAACGTCTACGGCTATTCGAAGTTCCTGTTCGACCAGGTGATCCGTCGTGTGCTGCCGAGCGCGAAGAGCCAGATCGCCGGGTTCCGCTATTTCAACGTGTATGGCAAGCGCGAGACGCACAAGGGCCGAATGGCGTCGGTTGCGTTCCACAACTTCAACCAGTTCCGCGCGGAAGGCAAGGTCAAGCTGTTCGGCGAGTACAACGGTTATGCGCCGGGCGAGCAGACGCGCGACTTCGTGTCGGTCGAGGACGTCGCGAAGGTGAACCTGTTCTTCTTCGATCATCCGGAGAAGTCTGGCATCTTCAATCTCGGCACCGGCCGCGCGCAACCGTTCAACGACATCGCGTCGACCGTCGTGAACACGCTGCGCGCGCTCGACAACCTGCAGCCGCTGACGCTCGCGCAGCAGGTCGAGCAGGGCCTGATCGAGTACGTGCCGTTCCCCGATGCACTGCGCGGCAAGTACCAGTGCTTCACGCAGGCCGACCAGACGAAACTGCGTGCGGCTGGCTACGACGCACCGTTCTTCACCGTGCAGGAAGGTGTCGATCGCTACGTACGTTGGCTGTCCGGCCAGGTTTAAACCCGGGCGTTGCATCGATAGACTGGGTCTCACGGTCGGCAGCCGCCGGCCGTTTTCATCGGAGATCCAGCACATGATCAGGAAATGGTTTGCTGCAGTTGCCATGTTCGGCGCGATCGCGTCCGCCTGGGCAGCCGTCGACGTCAACACTGCGAACGAGGATGCGCTCGTGGGCATCAAGGGCATCGGTCCTGCGCGGGCAAAGGCGATTCTCGACGAGCGCAGTGCGCGCGGCCCGTTCAGGAATGCAGACGATCTCGCGTCGCGCGTGAAAGGCATGGGCGGCCATACGGTCGAGCGCCTTCGGCAAGAGGGCTTGACGATCGGCGCGGCCGGTTCGGCTGCGCTGGCGCCTGCCACCGGCAAACCGGCTGCGGCGAAACCTGCCGCGGCGCCGGCTCGCACCGCACAGAAGTAACGCGCATCCGACGAAAGGCTCCTTCAGTCGCCGTCGTTGCGACGGTTTCCCGCGGCGTGCCGCGGGCTTTTTGCGTGTATGCCGCGTGCGTGCCATCGCGGATCGTGCGACGGGGCGATTCCATCGTCGCAATGGGGTTGCCGGCGCGAGCCGCGGCACTGGTTTACAATCAACCGATTGATCGGCCTCGTACTTACGGTATCTCCATGGCTTACAAAACTATCGAAGACACGATCGGCAACACGCCGCTCGTGCAACTGGTCCGTCTGGTGGACGACGAGATTCGCGCACGCAACAACGTGGTGCTCGCGAAGCTGGAAGGCAACAACCCGGCCGGCTCCGTGAAGGATCGTCCGGCGTTGTCGATGATCAGCAAGGCCGAGGCGCGTGGCCGGATCAAGCCGGGCGATACGCTGATCGAGGCGACGAGCGGCAACACGGGCATCGCGCTGGCGATGGCAGCGGCGATCCGCGGCTACAAGATGGTGCTGATCATGCCGGAAGACCTGTCGGTCGAGCGCCGCCAGAGCATGGCCGCTTACGGCGCAGAGATCATCCTTACGCCGGTGAAGGGCGGGATGGAACTGGCACGCGACCTCGCGGAGCAAATGCAGCGCGAAGGCAAGGGCGTGATCCTCGATCAGTTCGGAAATCCCGACAATCCGGTCGCACACTACGAAACGACGGGTCCGGAGATCTGGCGCGACACGGAAGGCCGCGTCACGCATTTCGTGTCGGCGATGGGCACGACGGGCACGATCATGGGCACGTCGCGCTATCTGAAGGAACAGAATTCGACGATCGAGATCGTCGGCGCGCAGCCGGAGGATGGCTCGCGTATCCCGGGTATCCGCAAGTGGCCGGAAGCCTATATGCCGACGATTTTCGATCGCAGTCGCATCGATCGCGTCGAGAACGTTAGCCAGGCCGCGGCCGAAACGATGGCGCGGCGGCTCGCGGCCGTCGAAGGCATTTTCGTCGGCATTTCGTCGGGCGGGGCATGTGAAGTCGCGATGCGCATCGCGCGTCAGGTCGAGAACGCGACGATCGTGTTCATCGTCTGCGATCGCGGCGACCGCTACCTGTCGACCGGCGTGTTCCCTGCTTGAGCCCGGGCGGTATGCACCCGGGCACATAATAAAAAAGCGCCGCATATGCGGCGCTTTTTTCTTTAGGCGGTTTGCGCCTATTGCGCTTGCGTATCCACCGCGGGCAGCGGGAGCGCGCCGCTCGCTTCCATTTGGGCCTTCACGGCTTCGCCGAGTTGATACACGGCGAGTGCATAGAAGAAGCTGCGGTTGTAGCGCGTCAGCACATAGAAATTCTTGAGGCCGAGCATGTATTCAGTCGCGCGTCCCGGCGACGGCAGATCGACTACGGTGACCGGCGTGCCGGCTTCGGTGGTGATGTTGACCATCGGCTCGTTGAGCGTCATGCCTGCGCGCAGCAGTTGCGACAGTGCCCAGTGCGGCTCGGGCTGACCGTCGGCGGCAGCTTGCGCGATGCCGAGGCTGCCCGTGTCGGGCGTGATGCGCCAGACCACCGGACGATCGGTTTCCCAGCCGTGCTGCTTCAGGTAGTTCGCGACGCTGCCGATCGCATCGGCAGGACTGCTGCGCAGGTCGACGTGGCCCGTGCCGTCGAAATCGACCGCATACTCGCGGATGCTGCTCGGCAGGAACTGCGGGATGCCGATCGCGCCCGTGTATGAACCCAGCACGGTGGTCGGGTCGAGCTGGTTGTCGCGCGTCCAGACGAGGAAATCTTCGAGGTTCTTGCGGAAGGTCGCCTGCCGGCTCTCGCGATTTGGCGTGTCCGGATAGTCGAACGTGAGCGTCGTCAGCGCGTCGAGCACGCGGAAGTTGCCCATGTAGCGGCCATAGATCGTTTCGACGCCGATGATGCCGACGATTACCTCCGGCGGCACGCCGAATTCCTCGGACGCGCGCTGCAACGTCGCCTGGTTCGCCCTCCAGAATTTCACGCCCGCATTGATGCGGATCGGCTCGATGAAGCGCGATCGATAGACGCGCCAGTTCTTGATCGACGGCGTCGGCGCGGGCCGCACGAGTTTGACGGCGGTCGCCGAGTAGCTGATGCGCGAGAACAGCGCATGCAGGCTCGCGGAATCGAAGCTGTCGCGACTCACCAACTCGTCGATGAATGCGTCGACCTGCGCGTTGTTCGCGTAACGCTGTGGGACGATTTCCTCTTCGAATGTCTGACCTTGCGGTGCAGGCTGTTGCGGTTGTGCTTGCGCGACCTGAGTGCCGGCGGACGTCGCAGGCTGCGTCTGTGCAACGGCGGGCGTGGCGGCCAGCGTGGCGACGACGGTAGCGGCAACGAGCGGAATGCGAGCACGGAACAGCGCGGAGAGTAGGGCGGCAGGCTTGCTGGAATTCATGTCGAAGCGGGCGGACAATGCGATAGGGTTCGGCGCAGTATACCCGACGCATCCCGCGTGCCGGGGCGAAGCAGCGCCCCGTTGTGGTAAGTTAGCGGCGAATTCGCGGCAGACGATGGACATCATTGACGGAGACGTGCGGCGCACCAGGCGCCGTAGATGACAGCTTATGGCAACCGCCTTCTATACGCACCCCGACTGCATGCTGCACGAGATGGGGGAATGGCATCCGGAATGCCCGGCGCGACTGTCGGCGATCCAGGATCAACTGATCGCGAGTCGCATCGACGATCTGATCGTGCACGAGACCGCACCGTTCGCGAGCGAGGTCGCGCTGGGCCGCGTGCATACGCAGGCCCATATCGATTACATCCGCAGCATGACGCCCGTCGACGGCTACGTCGAGATCGATCCGGACACGCTGATGAACCGCGACACGTGGCGCGCCGCGTTGCGTGCGGCCGGCGCCGCGATCGCGGCGACCGACGCGGTGATCGAGGGCCGCTACGCGAATGCGTTCTGCAGCGTCCGGCCGCCGGGCCATCACGCGGAACCCGCGCGCGCGATGGGTTTCTGCTTCTTCAACAACGTCGCGATCGCCGCGCGGCATGCGCTCGACGTCCACGGCATCGAGCGCGTCGCGATCGTCGATTTCGACGTGCACCACGGTAACGGCACCGAAGCCGCGTTCGCGAACGACGAGCGCGTGCTGATGTGCAGTTTCTTCCAGCATCCGCTATACCCGTTCTCGGGCGTCGATCACCAGGCGCCGAACATGGTCAACCTGCCGATGCCTGCGCGCAGCAACGGGATGGCGATCCGCGAAGCGGTCGACATGTTCTGGCTGCCGCGGCTGGACGCGTTCAAGCCGCAAATGCTGTTCGTATCGGCGGGCTTCGACGCGCACCGCGAGGACGACATCGGCAACCTCGGTCTCGTCGAGGCCGATTTCGAGTGGTTGACCGCACAGATTGTCGACGTTGCGCGCCGACACGCGCAGGGTCGCATCGTGAGCTGCCTAGAAGGCGGCTACAACCTGTCGGCGCTTGGACGCAGCGTTGTCGCGCATCTGCGCGTGCTGGCCGGTATCTGAGGCGAGCGGCGGTCGCGTGTGCTCAACGGGCCAGCGCGCGCGCGTGAATCCATGCGATCAGCGCGTCGATCACGCGGTCGCGCTCGAGATCGTTCATCGTTTCGTGGAAGCCGCTTTCGTATAGCGTCAGCGTGCGATCGGTCGAGCCGACACGGGCGCCGAACGCGCGGCTTCCATCCGGCTCGGTCAGCTTGTCGTCGGTGCCGTGGTAGACGAGCACCGGCGTGCGCAGCGTCCCGCGGCCGCGCTCGATGCGCGCCATCGCGTCGAGGATTTCCGCGCCGGTGCGCGCCGGCACCGCGCCGTGGTGCACGAGCGGGTCGGCGCGATTGGCCGCGACGATGGCCGGATCGCGCGACAGCAGCGCCGCATCGATCCTGATCGCGGGGAAGGTCGGCCAGATACGGCTGATGATGCGGCTCATCGCCAGCATCCAGCGCGGCACGTCGCGTCCCGGCGCCAGCGCCGGGCTTGACAGCACGAGTCCCGCCAGCGCGTACCCGTGCGCCGGCACGCGCTCGATCGCATAGAGCGCCGCGACGGCGCCGCCCATGCTGTGACCCATCAGGAAGAGCGGCGTATTGTCGCGGGCGGCTTCCGCGACGAGCGCGTCCGCATCGTTCAGGTACTCGTCGAAGCGCTCGACCCATGCGCGCTTGCCGGGCGACTGCCCGTGCCCGCGCAGATCGATTGCCAGCACTTCGACACCGGCCGCGTTCAGTCTGGCGGCAAGCGCGGCGTAGCGGCCCGCATGCTCGGCGAGGCCGTGCACGAGCGCGATCGTCGCGCGCGGCGGCGCAGTGCCGTTGCCGGCCGGCCAGCGGTATGACGCCAGTTCGAGTCCGTCCGCGGTACGCAGTCGGCCCATTCGCGGAGCGGGCGCCGCCGTCAGGCCCGGCGCAGCGGTGGCGGATGCGGTGGCCGGCGTGGTGATGACGGTCATCTGGCGTGTCCCCTGTTTCGTTGGCATCGGTGTTTCCGGATCATAGTCGCGGCATTCCCGTCACGGCCCCGCGGCGCCCCTCTAATTTCGTCTGGTTATGAAAAGATCGAAATCGATTATTAAGGGGAATGAGACGTTTGCGGTAAAATCGCCGGTTATTCCAGATGCAGCGGCGGCCGACTGGCGGGCCTCTTCGCCAGCCGGCCGCCGTTTTGTTTACATGATCGAATTACGCAATCTGTCGCAGCGTTTCCCCGGGCCGACCGGCTGGGTTGACGCATTGCACAACGTCAACCTGACGATCCCGCAGGGCGAGGTGTTCGGCATCATCGGCCGAAGCGGCGCCGGCAAGAGTACGCTCGTGCGCACCATCAACCTGCTCACGCGGCCGACGGAAGGCAACGTCGTCGTCGGCGGGCGCGATCTCACGGTGCTGCCGGCCAGTGCGCTGCGCGAAGCGCGCCGCGAAATCGGCATGATCTTCCAGCACTTCAACCTGTTGTCGTCGCGTACGGTGTTCGAGAACGTCGCGCTGCCGCTCGAGCTGGCCGGCGCAAGCCGTGCCGACATCGAGGCGGCCGTGCTGCCGCTGCTCGACCTCGTCGGGCTGTCCGCGCAGAAGGATCGATATCCGGCGCAGATCAGCGGCGGCCAGAAGCAGCGCGTCGGCATTGCCCGCGCGCTCGCGAGCAAGCCGAAGGTGCTGCTGTCGGACGAAGCGACGTCGGCGCTCGATCCCGAAACCACGCGTTCGATTCTCGACCTGCTGAAGCGCATCAACCGCGAGCTCGGCCTGACGATCGTGCTGATCACGCACCAGATGGAAGTGATCAAGCAGGTGTGCGATCGCGTCGCCGTGCTCGATGCGGGTCGTGTGGTCGAGGAGGGGCGCGTGATCGACGTGTTCCTGCAGCCGCATCACGAAGTGACGCGCGCGCTGATCGGCGACGTGATCGCGCAGGAGTTGCCGCCTGCGCTGAAGGCGCGTGTGGCCGAGCGGCTCAAGACAGGCAGCGGGCATTTGCTGCGGCTCGCGTTCACCGGCTCGGGCGTCGACCAGCCGATTCTGTCGGAGACGATTCGCCGGTACGAACTGGATTTCAACATCCTGCACGGCCAGATCGACGAGATCCAGGGGCAGGCGTTCGGATCGCTCGCGGTGCTCGCGGGCGGCGAGCCGGGCAAGGTCGGGGAAGCGCTCGCGTTCCTGCGCGAGCAAGGTGTGGTGGTAGAGGAGCTTTCGTATGTTGAGTGAGATGTTCGATATGTTCGTGCAGTCGTTCTGGGAGACGCTGATCATGGTCGGCATCTCGGGGGCGGTCGGCGCGCTCGTCGGGCTACCGCTCGGCGTGCTGCTCTATCTGACCGACCGCCAGGGCGTGCTGCAGAACCTCGGCGTGAACCGCGTGCTCGGCGGCATCGTGAACGCGGTGCGCTCGACGCCGTTTATCATCCTGCTGGTCGCGGTCATTCCGTTGACGCGGCTCGTCACGGGTTCGTCGATAGGCACGGCCGCGGCGGTCGTGCCATTGACGCTCGCGGCCGCGCCGTTCGTCGCGCGGCTGGTCGAGACCGCGCTGCGCGAAGTCGATCGCGGGCTGATCGAGGCCGCGCAGTCGATGGGCGCGACGACGTCGCAGATCGTCTTCAAGGTGCTGCTGCCCGAATCGCTGCCGGGCATCGTCGCGGGCCTGACGATCACGTTCGTGTCGCTCGTCGGCTATTCGGCGATGGCCGGTGCGATCGGCGGCGGCGGGCTTGGCGATCTCGGGATCCGCTACGGCTATCAGCGCTACCTGCCGGAAGTGATGTGGACGGTCGTCGCGATCCTGATCGTGTTCGTGCAGATCGTGCAATCGTTCGGCGACTGGCTGGTGCGCCGGCTGAGCCACAAGTAAAAGCGACAATCATCCGTTGGGGGAGACGATGCAACGACGCTTCATGCTGAAGTTCGCGGCCGCAGTCGGTGCGGCCATGCTGTTCACGAGCGCGCACGCGCAGGCGGAAACCATCAAGGTGGGCGTGACGGGCGGCCCGCATGCGCAGATCATGGAAGTGGTGAAGAAGGTCGCGGCGAAGAGCGGCCTCGATATCCGCATCGTCGAATTCTCCGACTACGTGCAGCCGAACGCGGCGCTCGCGTCCGGCGATCTCGATGCGAACAGCTACCAGCACGATCCGTATCTGCAGGCGCAGATAAAGGACCGCGGCTACAAGCTGATCAAGGTCGCGGATACCGTTACGTTCCCGATGGGCATCTATTCGAAGCGGGTGAAGTCGCTGGCCGAGTTGAAGCCGGGTGCGCGCATCGCGGTGCCGAACGACCCGACCAACGGCGGCCGCGCGCTGCTGCTTCTGCAGAAACAGGGGCTGCTGAAGCTGCGCGCGGACGCCGGGCTGAAGGCGACGCCACTCGATATCGTCGACAATTCGCGCAAGCTGAAAATCGTCGAGCTCGATGCGGCGCAGATTCCGCGCTCGCTTGGCGACGTTGACGCGGCGGCAATCAATACGAACTACGCGATGGAAGCGGGCCTGAAGCCGAAACAGGACGCGATCGCAATCGAGGGTCCGAACGGTCCGTACGCGAACATTCTCGCGATTCGCGAAGCCGATCGCAGCAAGCCGTGGGTCGCGAAGCTGATCGCTGCCTATCATTCCGTGGAAGTGAAGCAGTTCATCGAGCAGAAGTTTGGCGGCGCGGTCATTGCTGCCTGGTAACACGAAGTACTGGGCGCGCCCGGCGACGATTAGAGTCGATGATCGAAAACCCGGGCTTTGCGTCCGGGTTTTTTCTCTTTTAAAATAGAACGACCGTTCGCTATTGCCGGCGCGCCGAAGCGGAGCGCTATCCTCGATAGTCGCGATGGATTGGTCCGCTTGGCCGCGCAGTCATGAGGCCTCGCTATAAAATGGCCTCTGGTCGTATTCGTAACTTTGGAGCGTGTGCATGAAAATCCTGGTTCCAGTGAAGAGAGTGGTCGATTACAACGTGAAGGTCCGCGTGAAGTCGGACAACACGGGTGTGGATATCGCGAACGTGAAGATGTCGATGAACCCGTTCGA